>CAZSOR010000255.1:0-2740 GCA_964608395.1 uncultured Pirellulales bacterium | reverse complement strand
AAGCAGATGAACTTTTTTCATAATACCTGACCTTGATTTCATATTCAATCATTAAAATAATTGCGATATATCGCCAGCAATGTCTATTTCTCCACCGTGAAGTGTTGGTATAAGCCTTCAAATTCGACCCTTACGTGTTCTCCGGTCCAATACGCGTACACGTTGGTCGAAGATGTAGAGCAATTTGGTTTCAGAATAGGAAGTGACTTTTGGGTAAGCCCTGAGAAATGTGCCAATCGTGAAATATTTTCTCTTTCTGTGCGAATGACCTATTGGAAACAGAGAAATCTGTGCTATAATGTTATTTGTATCGTCTTATGCGGCTTGATACCGCATTTTAGTAATTTTATTCGACTTCTACATTGGAGGAGCAAAAGGACATGTTTAAGAGCGGAACTCATTGGTTGTTGGCACTATGCGCCTTATGTTTCTTATCTACAGCATTACTCGCCCAGGGTTTTGAATCCGAGGTTAGCGCCTTCGAGCAGGCCGATCTTACCAGTCCGCCCCCGGCGAATCCGGTGCTCTTCGTAGGCTCCTCGAGTATCCGCGTCTGGCCCGACTTAGCTGGCGACTTTCCCGACTATCCCGTCATGAATCGTGGCTTTGGCGGCTCGAAGATGAGCGACTTGCTGTACTACTTCGACCGAGTTGTAGTTCCTTACGATCCGGCGTTGATCCTGGTTTACGAAGGGGACAATGACCTGGCAGCCGGCATGTCCGTAGACCATGTTTATGATGATTATCTCGAATTCCTGGCTCTTGTCGAAGAACAGTTGCCCGAAGCAGATGTAGCGTTCATCGCGACAAAGCCAAGTCCCAGCCGCAGCCAGTACCTGGAAGTCACACGGCAGTTGAACGCTCGTCTGGAGGACCTGGCCTCGAATGATTTCCACCTGTGGTTCATTGATGTATTCACACCGATGTTGAACGATAGCGGTCAACCTCATCCTGAACTGTTTGGCAGCGACATGCTCCACATGAATACGGCCGGCTATGTACTGTGGCAGTCGATCGTCGAGCCCGTACTTGGCGCATGGGCTATGCCGAAAGTCCAGACATTATTATTGGATTTCGGTTCTTCGGGCTCAACCACGCTGAACGGCCCTGCTCCGGACGATCCGCTGAACTTCTGGAACAATGTGACCGAAGCCATTGGATGCGTGGCATCAGGACAATTGCCCGGCATGGTTAATACCCTGAACGTTGCAACAACGATCGGTCTTGAGATATTGAGCCCATTCAACGGCAGCGGTCCGAACACAAACGGCACGCTCGAATCGGCTGTGTTCGCGCCCAACGCCACACGGGACTCGCTCTACGGCAACACAGAAACCTGGGGTGGCTTTGCCGACGTGACACCCAGCTTTAAGCTGACCGGGCTCAATCCGGAACGAGTGTATAACTTCACCTTTTATGCATCACGACTTGGAGTCGGCGACGTTCGCGAAACAAGCTATACGATTGCGGGAGAAAGCACCACTTTGGTGACGCTTGATTCGGCCAATAACATAGATAACCTCGTGACCGCCGAGGGGATTGTGCCGGATGCAAACAGAGAGATAACCGTCAGCATGGCCCCGACCGCGAACAATAATAACGGGTACCATTTCATCTATCTCGGCGCTATGAAGGTCGAGGAGATACCCGAGCAGCAACCGATCATTTTTATCGAGCAGCCCGCCGGTCAGACGGTCATGGCGTACCACTCCGCGACATTCGAGGCGGTCGTCCAGAGTACGCCTCCCTATACCATCCAATGGTTTAAGGATGACGAGCCGATTACCGATGCGAATGAATTTGTATACTCCATCGATGTAGTGACGCCTGATATGAATGGTGCCGTGTTTTCTGTCAGCGTCAGCAATTTAATCTATAGCGAGATGAGTGAAGAAGCGGTACTCAATGTGGTTCCCGACACCAATTCACCGGTTTTGCTGTTGGCTGATAGTAAAAACGGTTACACTATTGCTCTTTCTTTCGACGAGCGTCTTAATCCCGGCACGGCATCCGCCGTCGAGAATTACAGCGTGAACGAAGGAACTGTCGAAGTCGTCGGTGCCGAATTGGACGTGGACGCTCGGACCATCATCCTGACGCTGGGCGAGTATGTGACGGGCAGCTTCAGTGTGAGCGTCAGTTTCGTGCAGGACCTGGCGGGCAATGAGATTGTTGCGGGAACAACCGTGACAGGGCAGGTGCGTCTGGAAGTTCTTCTCTTCGATTTCGGCTCATCGAATACACCCACCGGCGACGATCCGGACAACGCATGGAACAACGTGACCCAGAGCGTCGGGAGCTCCGATGCCGGTCGGCTGGCCGCCCTGGTTGACGTCGAGAACATCCCGACGAATATCGATCTGGTCATGATAAGGCGGTTTAACGGGGCCAACACTAATGGAACCCTTGCATCCACGATTTTTCCGCAGGATGCTACGCGAGATTCTCTGTTTGGCAATACCGAATCGTTCAGCGGCCTGGCCAATGTGTTCCCGAGCTTCAAGCTGACGGGCCTTGATACATTGCTTGAGTACGATTTTACTTTCTATGCTTCGCGGATGAGCGTCGGGGATAACCGGGAAACGGGCTACACTATCACCGGCGACAATTCGGGCTTTGCAGCTTTGAATCCTTCGGCCAACGAGGACAAGTTCGTGACGGTGAGCGGGATCGAGCCGGATAGCGCAGGTCAGATCACGATTGACCTGGCCCCGACCGCCAACAACGTCAACTCGAACCA
>CAZSOR010000254.1:4047-6974 GCA_964608395.1 uncultured Pirellulales bacterium | reverse complement strand
CTCGTGCGAATCCTTTTCAAAGAAAGACAGGTTATAATAAGAAGCAACTGGCTCCCCAGTCCAAAGCTTATTATAACCGTCTTACACGACACTGTGTATATGGAACAACTCAAAGAGCAGTTAAATGAAATAAAACGCTTCTACAAATCTTCCGAGCGGCGGCGTGCAGCGGAGACCGTCAATTAGCGTTTTTCTTTTTTGGTTTCCTTGTTCTTCTCTTGCCAAAACCAGCATTCCAGAAGAATGTCGGCAACTTGTTCTGCCACACATTCGATTCTCTCCTCAAGCTTCTTACACTTGACCTTTTTTGATTTTTCGCTCATTGGTCCATCATGACATGCCAGAGCGTGAACAATAGGAGGGAGAATTTGCTGATATGAGTAAACAGCCGTCCGGCGTGTAATGTTAGGACCTACCCGTGCTGAGTTGCGTTGGCACCTTGAGTTCGAACCAACTTCAGTAATCGCCTGACGATCTCATTTTTCGCCAAGAAAACGTCTCTATTCTTTTTGAAAGGATCAAACGCTATTGGTTGAAAAATGGCAACGATATCTGTCGTTTCAATCCTTTTCATCTGCATATCCAATAGATGCTCGGGGACCGTGGCTCTTTTCAGAAACGCTTTCCTTGCGGCTCTACGATTACCATCAAACCAAATAAGCTTCGCCCCCATTCTTCTTAACTGTAAAACCCTGTTATCATCCACCCCAGGCATGAAGCCCCAAGTAATAACCAAGTCTTTGTCTGATTTCTTCGCTTCAGCGACTGCATCTTCTACATACTGCCAGCAATTATGCAAACCAAGAATACATTCCATATCAATATGGACGAAGCCACAGCTTTTTTGTAGATAATTCCCAATTTCGGTTTTCCCGGTCCCTGGTATACCCGTGATCAGTAGAATCATATTTTGCACAACGGTTTAGATCCCTACTCCTTAGTAGAGTAAACCCCTAATTTTATAGAATGCTTAAATATTTGGAGACAGTCCGACCTCCAGCAACAGGTGCTATGGATTCCATTTCCAGATTCCTCGTTCCTTTGAAAAGTAGGATGGATATATACGATGACCTTGAAAGTAGTCCGGCTCGAATGCTTCTATGAATTTCTCAACAAATCGAGTATAATCCGCTTTGCTTCTGTGATCAATTGTCGAGGTAAAGTTGACTACTTCATCGAATATCAAAAAAGCTTGCGTCTGCTGTCCTTCACACTCCTTCTTGAAGGCATTTAGCGTATTTCTATAGTCTGGACAAAATTCCACGAAGAAGTGGTACTGGATTAAATCAGCCGCCAATTGCTTGTCGGAATGATGACCGTTGAGAACATCCTTGCCCGAAAACCAAGTTTCTTTGATAGGATTGAAATCATAATCTTCCAGGATTACTTTGTGAGCAACGTAATCCTCCGGAATATTCTTGAACACGCCAATCACCAGATGAAGACTACGGTCGCCACACGCGATTATTGGATACTGATCTACGAAGAACTTCTCCAAATGAACAAGTTCGTGTAAAATATGTACGCTGTCACGGGCGACACCGCTCTTCACAAGAACCTTTGGCAATCCCACATTGCCCCAACCTGGAAAGTCGATAAGTGCATCAGCTTTGATATTGGCTCTTTCCTCTATTGTTACCTTCTCTCCCGCCGCCTCCTCAACACGTGTGATTTTTTGCGCGATGGCTTCTTCTTTGTTCATGTTGTAGCTCCCCTTAGTCTGCTGAGATCTTGGCAAATGGGCCGTAGCCGCGCGATCTTCCTGAAATTAATAAAGTTACTCTTTTTTGTTTTGCCAATATTCCTTTATCTTCTTAAAGTGATCGATCCTTTTATTGATTTTCAGAATCTCTTTTGGATAAAACTCGAGAAGATTGTCGCACATCTCGATCATCCAATCTTTACGCTTGTTATGAGGTATAAAATTAACAGTATTTGCATTTGCTATTTGAATTTGCCCCCACCCCAGTGCTCCTAGCGTTAAACAATCCCACGAAAGAAATTCAATTGGCGTAAACGTAATCTTTTCAATAATCAAATTTGGAATTTCAATCCTATAGTCAACCTTTAGGACAACAAAATAATTTTTATCGTCTTCGTAAAACCGAGATAACCTCTCAACAGAAGTGAGGTTTGGCATATTAAACTTCGTATCAAGCCGATGAGTTTTTACATCCACCACATAGTAGAAGTCATCTTTGTCGGAGAAGGCACAATCGGCCATGGCTCTTCTTGCAAACGCTGCAGAATACTCTTTGACCAAATCTCCTAAAATTGTGCCAAAGTTCTCAACAAGAATACCTTCGATGGCGTCACCCACAGCTCGCGGGCTATCAATTGTTCTGGGGGAAAGAAAATCGGTTTGCTTATTGAGAAAATCAGCAATTTTCTTTTCTAACTCTTTGTATGTATCCGTGTAAAATATTTTACTTTTTTGCATTATACTAATTTTTTATTGAATAAAGGTGCCTCATCCTCTGATTTAACACTTTTCCTATTATTTCCATTTAATTGTTCGTTAAGAGTATTTCTCTCCCAAAATACACCATCTGAATACCCCTGAATTGTCTTTTCAGATTTTACCATTTCAATTCTTTTTTCAGCAAGACAGCAATACATTTCGTCTATCTCGATACCGACATACTTTCTACTGAGTTTCTTCGCTACTACCGACGTCGTTCCAGAGCCCAAAAACGGATCAAATATAACATCTCCAGGTTTTGAGCTTGCCAAGATCACTTTGGCAACCAATTTTTCCGGTTTCTGCGTAGGATGGTCAGTATTCTCTGGCATAGACCAAAAAGGAATGGTTATATCTGTCCAAATATTTGAAGGGTGCGTTGTTCTGTATTTGCCGTTTTTATCTTCATGCCAATCTTTTGCCTTTCCCGATTCGTCTCGATACGGAGCGATAACTTTTCTCTTTA
>CAZSOR010000254.1:0-3947 GCA_964608395.1 uncultured Pirellulales bacterium | reverse complement strand
TGAGATTGAAAGTTTTGTTGAGGTTGTATGGTGGATCTACAAATACTAAATCAACGAATTTGTCAGGTAGATAGTCTGATACTTCAAAAATGTCTTGGTGTATGGTTTTATTTAAAATTTCTTCAGTAGAAACAGGCCCATTTATTTTAATGAGCTTTTTCTTAAATATTTTTATTTCGCCATCGTTAAGCGTAATGGTACGATTACGGGGAGCTCGTTTTTTTTGGGTGTTATTAGTCATTCTTGATTAAGTTATTAAGTTTAACATTCGATGATTTTACAGCTCGTATAAGTGTATCAATGAAAAGTATAGTTTATACCACTTTATTTCTCTATTTTAATCATAACCAATTTTCAAAACTTAATCAAACGAAAAGGGGATATTCCTTTACGTACATATTGGTAACGAATGCAAATGCAATTATATAATCTTTTCTCCTGGAAAATTTATTACGCTTGAGGGATAATTAGGGCTTGCTGAACAAGCCCTAATTATATCCGAAGATCACGTTTGATGCAAGTAACCATCTTGTGAGATGGACACGAAGGTTTTCTTCATGCCGCCCATCATATGTGTCGCTATGCACCCATGCGATACTTCTGTTGTCGTTTTTTGAATGCCTCTGCACCGCCCTCTAATACTTCTAATGCTCTGTCCCTAACACTTGGCTCCTCTATGGAACCTGAAATGTATGATATCTCACCGTTGTCAATATTTGCAAGCACAACCTGTTCGGCATCGCTATTTATCACCACATTACCGTTGTTGGACACTAGGATGATCTGCCTGTATCTCTTTGCCTCCCTGATTGCACTGACAAGTTCGTCCATTATGAACTCGTTGTCCAAGTGGTCGTCATGTGAATCAATGATGATTGGCTTGTCACCCTGGGCTAGGTATATTTTGATGAGCACCGTTGCCTTCTGTCCGAGCGACAACTTCGACAGACTTGTCTTCTTGTATCTAACAATGGGGGTAACCGACATATAATTGCCGTAAAGGAATGCGTAGAAGTCTCCAACCGTAATGGCGGTAGAGCTTTTGAGTTTAGATTTAAGCTCGTTGCTTAGTCGTTCCGTCTCTGACACCACCTTGTCGATGCCTCCCTCATCACCTTCAGTGACGGACTCATAACACAACAGTAGTTCGCTGAATACAGATACACCCTGGGCAACTGCAACGGTTACTTTCCTGTTATCCAGAACATCTTCTCCAGCGCTGAGAAACCGCCCGGAATCAAATTTTACCTGGACACCAAAATCCAAGTCAGACAGCACCTGGGCCTTATTCTCAGCAAAGGTGGTGATTATTTCCTCATATTTCGCCTTCTGTGACAATATAGTCTCGAGTATTTCTCGGAATAATACCTTTCTTTTCGCAAGTACTTCGTCCAGATGCTTATTCTTGTTCTCTATTTCAGTCGCCTGGAGCTTCACAGCCTCGATGTCACCCTTGATTGCCTGCTGACGGTCAAGCAGACGAGCATGATCCTGAACTCCTTTTTCGTGTGATTGAATGTGCTTTTGCGAGGAATCAATCTCCTGCACTACTACTAAGATAGCGGCCTTTACCTCCTCGAGCTTGGTTGCCAGAACATCTTGTTGCTCATAGGAGAGCGGACTAAACCGCTCAGTCTCGCCTAGTTTCTCAAGAAGCTTGTTAATAGCGGCAATGTTATTATTGAAGCCGCCAAATCCTTCCTCTATCAAGTTGATCGTGCTTTGAAGCAAGTCCCGTAGCTTGATAAGGAAATCTTTGCGAGATTTCAAGTTAGAAAGAGACTGCTGTTTTTCGCGAACAAGTGCAATCTTGTCCTCGCTCTGACCCTTTTCAAGTCCCTTGATTTGTTTGCCAACATCTCGTAACTCTGCTCCGAGCTTCTTGTTTTTGAGCGTAACTGACTTCTTTTTCTCTGGGGCAGTCTCTTTCTCAATGCTCTCTATAACGCTATTAGCAGTGGAGATTTCTGAATCCAATTGTGAGACTTTCTCCGTCAGACCGACGAATTCAAAGCTCCTTACAGAGTCCTTGATTTGAGGATTCTCGAACACCAAGTTCTTGACATAGGTGTCAAAATCTGATTCTTCCCCCACGTACTCCTCAAGTTCCCCCTGGGCGATATAGGTGATATCACTATCCTCAAAGAACTCCCCGTCCGCAAGCTTCTTGGAAAAGATAGTGTCGCCACTGAAACAGATCTCCGTTTCGATATCCGGTGCCTGGTCTGCAATACGTCGAACAAATGAGTTTCTGTCTTCGGTATTGCGGCGATCCATATAGCAGTTGGCTATCAGGTCCACAAGTGCTGTCTTGCCACTACCCTTACCACCAGCCACAGCTACCAGGGCCGAGTTGAGTTTCAGTTCTGTCTTCCGTATAGCCAGCTCATCATTAACGACTGTTCCACTGATATTCAATCCATCGATAGTATAGTTGCTCTTTATAGGAGTAGGATCGGATACTTGAACAATGACCCGTTCCGAAGGCTCATAAAGTAGCTGTTTCAATCCTTCGAACGTAGGGTCTGCTTTTACCCAACAATGTCTGAGTTCACATACACTGGAGTCATCATCACATACATGTCCCTGTTGACCTCTTGAAGCACATGGACGTCCCACATCTTCTAACCGATGGGCGTCACATCCGTGAATACAAGGTTTTAGGGTCTTGAACTCACTAACGAAATGCTCTTGACCTTCCTTGTAAGGTTCGTTGCCAAGGCACCATTCTCTTGTCTTAGGATTAGAAGAAAAAACCATGTCTGACTTTTGGAGAACGCCTTTTCTGATGTGATGGTCTTGGCCGTTCCAATCAATCAAACAGAATAGTTCTTCGGGAAAGACAATGATATACTTCCCCCTGAAACGGCTGTCTCCGCTCAAGATTTTAGTTATGTCCTCGTGATCGACTACGGCCATCGTGGCGCCTATCTCTAGGGAACTACGCCCATCTTGAAATGAATCATGTTGAGATATAAGCTTATTACCAAGCTCCTCAATATTTGACAGTTTCAACTTCCTGACATCATCTCGATCCTGAGGATTGCCTTCATAGTAGAACTCGATGTCGTGGAGAAAATGCTCCTCGATGTCTTGTACTGAAACTTCATCTGAGAAAATCACATGAAAATTCAATCGCCTCGGACACTCACCGTCCTTTTTGCTGGAAATAACACTCTTGAGCCGAAATTCGATATTGGGGAGGATTGTATGTATGTTGTCCAGCCGCCCTTGTTCCTTAAACTCCAATACCTTCTTATATCCTTCAATAGTGAAGTAGTCCGTAATGCCAACTACGGCTAAGTCCAAAGTCTCAAGCTTTTGAACAAAAGATTCCCAATCTAGAGAGCCGTCTGCCAGTTTAGGATATTGGTTGTTGAGTATCGATGAGGGACTATGTATATGAAGATCCCACTTTCTCCATTCCGAGCCCTTTGGATACATAAGGTTATTATTGTTAGGGACTATAGACATATATAATTAGCATATTATTATTGTATATTGTAGCTCATCCGCAGGTGAATGGCAAGTTCTTTTCTAAATTCGCGTCTGCTTTTATTTCTAGTCCAGGTTAACCCAAGAGCTTCGGCGCAGGTTGTGGGAATCCATGTCTTACGGGTCTTTGATGTCCTGTACAACCAGGCGGTTCGGAGCACCAATCAAAAAAGGAAGTAGATTTTCTACTTCCTTTGTTTTTAAAGAACTAATTCCCTCTCCAAGCTTTACAAGGACCGGCGTACTCGCAGTCCTTGCACATAAAGCTTGTTCGGGGGAAGAAATTACGATGTCTAATCCCATTTAGAATCTGGCTGGCAAGATAAAAGAATCTCTGGTAGTCGGGCTTGCCTCTAATAAAAGGATTGTAAAAAGAAAAAGAGGACAGAAGACTTTTCTGTCCTTTGGTTTAAAGAGCTATTGGAGTGATAATTATCCTTTGACCTTTTCCA
>CAZSOR010000253.1:0-6996 GCA_964608395.1 uncultured Pirellulales bacterium | reverse complement strand
TCACTTGCCTTGACCCGAAAACCGGCAGACAGATCTGGCAGGGCAAAATCGGCGGCCGAGGCCCATGGCGCGCCTCGCTCACCGGCGCAGACGACAAGCTCTACTGCATCAATGAGACCGGAGAAATCGTTGTGCTCGACGCCGGCGGCGACGAATTCAAAATCATCTTCGAAACCAAAACAGATGAAATACCCATCCAGTCTTCGATTTCCGTCGCCGATGGGCACCTGTTTATCCGCACGGCAAAAAATCTTTACTGCATCGGCAAATAAGGAGAACTGATTGAACGTGAAAAATCTGTCAGCAAGGGCAATACTGTATGGCTGCGTAAGCCTGTTAATCATTACCTGTTTTTCTGATTGTGCACGAGCTGGGCAGGGGGGCTTTGAATGGCAAAAGGCATCCCCAGAAACAGAGGGCATGTCGTCACAGAAACTCGATGCGGCGAGAGATGTCCTTTCCGAAAAAGGGACAAAAACATTTCTGGTCATCAGGAACGACAGGATTGTCTATGAATGGTACGCCCCCGGGTTCGGCCCGGATAAAAAGCACTACACTGCTTCGATGGCAAAGGCGCTGGTCGGCGGCGTTTCCCTGATGCTCGCGTTGAACGACGGGCTTCTCAGCGCCGATGACCAAGCCTGCAAATATATTCCCGAGTGGAAGGGACATCCGCAGAAATCGAAAATCACCATCCGTCACTTAGCGACACATTCATCCGGTATCGAAGACGCCGAGCAGGATGATATCGGCCATTTCGAGCTGCCCGGCTGGAAGGGACAGTTCTGGAAGCAGCAGCCCGATCCTTTCTCCGTCTCGCGGGACGAAGCGCCAGTGATATTCGAGCCCGGCAGTCAATTCGCCTACAGCAATCCCGGCATGGCGTTGCTTTCCTACGCCGTCACGGCCGGCCTGAAAGGCGCAGAACACACCGACATCCGAACGCTGCTGCGGCAGAGAATAATGAGACCCATCGGCGTAAAAGACAGTGACTGGTCCATCGGCTACGGCAAAACATTCGAAGTAAACGGCCTGAACCTTGTCGCCAACTGGGGCGGTGGCGGATACACCGCCCGGGCGGTCGCACGAGTAGGGCGGCTAATGCTGCGAAAAGGAAATTGGCAGGGCCGGCAGCTCGTCGATTCGAAGTGGGTCGAAGAAGTAGTGAAGTTTGCCGGCACGCCTTTGCCCGACCGGCTGGCAGGAAATCCCTCGCCGGGGTCGGGACTCGGCTGGTGGACGAACTTCGACGGCGTATGGTCAAAGGTGCCTCGCGACGCCTTTGCGGGTGCGGGAGCCGGAA
Source organism: uncultured Pirellulales bacterium (assembly GCA_964608395.1). Taxonomy (GTDB): domain Bacteria; phylum Planctomycetota; class Phycisphaerae; order Sedimentisphaerales; family Anaerobacaceae; genus JAFGPJ01. Next base: position 5,693 of record CAZSOR010000253.1, on the reverse strand, counting down.
ACCAGGTGCTGCTGGTCGTTCCGAGCATGGACCTTATCATCGTGCGGAACGGCTCCAATTTGTTCGACAGCTCTAAGGGCGAAGGATTCTGGGCCGGAATAGAGCAGTATTTATTCAATCCCGTCATGGCTGCTGTGGCCGGTGCGCCTTATTCGCCCAGCGGCGTGATAAAAAAGATTGTGTGGGCGCCGACCGATGAGATTATCCGCAGGGCCTCCGGGAGTGACAACTGGCCTATAACCTGGGCCGATGACAACAATCAATATACCGCGTATGGAGACGGTTGGGGATTCGAGCCGAAGACAAAGGAAAAGCTCAGCCTCGGCATTGCGAAGATTACCGGTTCACCACCCGATTTCAGCGGAACCAACGTCCGCTCGGAAACCGGCGAACGCATGGGTCAGGGGGCTGAAGGCGCAAAAGCCAGCGGTATGCTGATGGTTGACGGCGTGCTATATATGCTCGTTCGCAATACCGGCAATTCACAGCTCGCCTGGTCCACGGACCACGGCGAGAGCTGGACATGGTGCGGCTGGAAGTTCACGGAAAGTTTCGGCGCCCCGACGTTTTTGAACTTCGGCAGAAACTACGCCGGTGCTCCGGACGAATTCGTTTACATCTACTCGCACGATTCCGACAGTGCGTACGAACCGGCGGACCGGATGGTAATGGCACGCGCGGCGAAGAATGAAATCAGAAACCGTAGCTCTTATAAATTCTTCAAAGGACTGGACGGATCGGGCCGGCCTGTCTGGACCGAAAATATCACTGAAAGGGGGGCGGTTTTCATCAATCCCGGCAAATGTTACCGCTCGGGTATCAGCTACAACGCCGGGCTGAAACGATACCTGTGGTGCCAGACGATTTACGGCCCGGATGATATGCGCGTCAAAGGCGGCCTTGGTATTTTCGACGCCCCGCAGCCCTGGGGGCCATGGACAACCGCATATTACACACAAGATTGGGACGTCGGCCCGGGCGAGACAAGCTCGTTTCCCGCTAAGTGGATCAGCACCGACGGCAAAACCTACCACTTGCTCTTTTCGGGGGACGACTGTTTTTCTGTTCGCAAAGCGGCATTGATGGTGACGGAGTAAGAACATTCACTTCACCTGCCCGCTACGACTTACAAAAATCTGTGGACAGGATGATTGTATGCAGGTAAGTTACTGGCAAGATAAAAACACGCTGGCTTTGAAAACTACGTATACAGGGATTAATACGTATGAAAGAAAACACAAAAAACAGCAGCGACCTGACAATCAAAAAACCGCCAATAGGTCTTGCGGCATTCGCGCTGGTGGGTCCGTCCTTTGTCTGGGCGGCGGAATATATCGGCTCGGGCGAGGTCATTTTAGCGACGCGCACGGGAGCGATTCTCGGCACGGCGGTGCTCTGGGCGATTGTCGTTGGGATCTTCCTGAAGTTCTGGATCGGCATGAGCGGGGCACGCTATACCGTCTGCACGGGCGAAGGGATGATCGATATGTTCGCCCGGATGCCGGGACCGAAGCACTGGGCAGTATGGGTTGTTCTAGTTGTCCAGTTTTTAGCAGGAACGTTTTCCATCGGGGCGGTCGTGACAGCGGCGGGCGTGTTCGTCAGCAGTCTCTTTCCCGCTCAAATGATTCCGGAGTCGATGAGAAGTATATTTCCCGGTCTGTGCGGCTGGGCAGTGACAATTGTCGCTGTTGCCGTGGTCTGGTCGGGGCTTTTCAACGTGCTCAAAATCGTGATGAGCGTTCTCGTATTGATTGTTGTCCTGGGCGTGCTATACGTAGCGGCCCATGTCTTCCCGGGTGTCAGCGTGTTATTAAAGAGCCTTACTTTCAGTGTGCCGGCAGTGCCCGAATGGGCGACGTCCATGGATAATGTCAGCGATAATCCGTGGAAAGAAATCCTGCCGCTGTTGGGCTGGGGCGCCGGCGGGTTTGCCAGCCAGGTCTGGTACACATACTGGGTACTTGGAGCAGGCTACGGTGCCGCGGCGGGGCGAGGTTACGGTAGATCTGCCGATGTGGCGAGTCTGCGATCAATGACGCGCGATGCCGCGGAAAAAATCAAGGGATGGTGCCGGGTGCTGTATATTGATTCGTCTCTGGCCGTGGTGATTGGAATCGTGGCGACAGGTGCATTCTTCATCGCCGGCGCCGGTGTGCTTGGGCCTGAGAAAATCGCACCCGAAGGCCCGGACGTGGCTATTAAGCTCTCGACGGTGTTCTCGTCGAGATGGGGGTCGGCGGGCGGCTTTTTGTTTATGGTGGCTGGAGCGGCGGCTTTGATTTCGACGCAGATCGGTCAACTGGCCGGCTGGCCAAGACTGCTGGCCGATTCGTGCCGGATATGCATACCGGGTTTCAACAAGAAGCTCTCGTGGAAATGGCAGTTCCGGCTGTTTTTGCTCTTCTTTTTGTGTGCGAACATGGTCATCGTTTTTTGCTTCAGGGAAAAACCTGTGGTCCTGGTGCAGTTCGCCGCTCTACTGGACGGCTTACTCCTGACTCCGATGCAGGCGATTCTGGTGGCGGTCGGTTTGTTCGTAGTGATGCCAAAGCTGCTGAGTGCTGAAGCCGCTCGCGTGCTCAAGCCAAACTGGATATTCGCAATCGGATTGGTAATTGCGTTTCTTGTGTTCGGCTATTTCTGCATTATCCAGATGCCGTCAGTTATCTTCAAGCAATAGATGCTCTTGCGCTACAGGCATTTGGCTTCGGCAGGGGCGGACTTTCAGTCAGCACGCATGATATCAGCGGCCTTATCGAGAATATAATTCGGCTGATATGGATACATTGCCAGGTCCTCTCGCCTGGTAATGCCGCTCAATACCAGGGCCGTCTCGATGTCCGATTCGATGCCGGCGATGATATCCGTATCCATCCTGTCGCCAACGATGAGCGTATCCTCGAGCCTGCCCCCGATTCTCTTGATTGCGTGCCGCATCATGAGGGGATTCGGCTTGCCGATGAAATATGCCTGCCTGCCCGTCGCCATCTCTATAGGCGCCACCAGTGCTCTGCAAGCGGGCACAATGCCTTTTTCCGACGGCCCCGTCAGGTCGGAATTAGTCCCGATCAGCTTCGCGCCGGCGAGCACTAAGTGGACGGCAGCCTCGATCTGTTCGAAATTGTAAGTCCTGGACTCGCCGACAACGACATACATGGGATTTACCTGGTCGATGTAGAAGCCGGCATCATGCAGGGCGTTAATCAGGCCCGACTCGCCGATGATGTATACGCCGACGTTTGGATTCTGACTGGCCAGGAAGCTCGCCGTGGCCTGCGCCGATGTGATAAAATGTTCGACGCCTACGTCGATTCCCATGCGAGCGAGTTTCTGTTTCAGTTCCTTGGGTGACTTTGCACTGCTGTTGGTAAGGAACAGATAACTCTTGTTCTGATTCTTCAGCCAATCGACGAATCCTTTTGCGCCCTCGACCAGTCTGTCGCCGTGGTAGATAACGCCGTCCATATCGCAAATATAACCTTTTTTATCTGTCAGCTTTCCCATGAGCCGGACTCCTTTGTATAACATTACAGTCAGGCAAGCCTTCCGAACAATGTCAGTGGGCTAACACCCGTTATTATTACTTCCGCAAACTTTCCGGCCAACGATTCGGGACCGTTAAAGACAACAATCCAGTCACCCGAAGTCCTGCCGATAAGTTGCGGTGCATCTCCGGTCTCAGGGGCGTTCAGATGCGGCTTCTTGCTCAAACCTTCGACTAAGACCTTCACTTGATTACCCAGAAAGTCCCGGCTGAGTTCATCGCTTATTTTTTCCTGCACGGCCAGCAGTTCGACATTTCTCTTCTTTTTGACTTCGGCGACAACGGTGTCCTGCAATCTTTTATCAGAGGCTGTTCCGGGCCTGGGCGAGTACTTGAAAATGAAAGCGTTTTTGTACCTGGCCTTTTTGACAAGGTCCACGGTAGCCTGGAAATCTTCGTCAGTCTCGCCCGGAAAACCGACAATGAAATCGCCCGCGATGGAGATGTTCGGCACAATCGCCCTGGCCCTGTCGAGCAGTTCCAGGTACCATGCGGCGGTATAATTGCGATTCATCGCATGCAGGATGTTGTCCGAGCCGCTCTGTGCCGGCATGTGCAGATACTCGCAAACCTTCGGCGAACCGGCCATGACCTGCATAATTTCGTCGAAGAACTCTTCGGATGGATAGCTTGTCACGAACCGGAGCCATTCGACTCCTTCGATGTTGCCCGCCGCATCGAGCAAATCCGCCAGGGACCAGGTCTTTTCGCCTTGTTTGTATTTGTACGAATTTACCGTCTGGCCCAGGAGCGTGACTTGTTTGACACCATGATCCGCCAATTTCTTTATCTGCTCGATTATTGCTTCGGGCGGCCGGGACACTTCCGGCCCGCGGACATAAGGAACGACACAGTACGAGCAGAAATTATTGCAGCCTCGCATGACCCGGACAAATGCCTGGGCCGGGATTGACTCGCCCTCGATACCGTAGGCCGACTCGAATTCTTCGAGCGCCTGACTCTGCTGCTCGGGAGCCTTTTTGCGGATTTTCTCCGTGACCGCCAGGCTTTTCGTTTTTTCTTTCAGGGCCTCCGTGATAAGCAGCTTTATCTGTGGGATTTCCGCCGGTCCGCAGACGAGATTGACCGCCTCGTGTTCGAGCAGCGTCCCGCCGAGCCGCTGGGCCATACAGCCAATGACACCGACCACCAGGTTGGGGCGGGACTCCTTGATATGCTTGAGATGCCCCAGGTGGGATAGTACCCTCTGCTCGGCGTGCTCCCGCACCGAACAGGTATTGATTAAAACAACATCGGCTTCTTTAACGCTATCGGTAAGACCGAATCCAGCCTCTTCGAGCGCAGAAGTTACCAGTGCCGTGTCCAGCTTGTTCATCTGGCATCCGAAACTCTTGAAAAGCAATTTCAAATTTGAGATTTCATATTTCATATTTTTGATTTCAGATTACAGATTTCAGATTGCTAAGACTTGAACTTATCACCTGGGAATTGAGAATTCTTCAGATATTTGATAAATCCGCTTATTTGTTTTGAAGTATTATAGGCAGACTTGATAAGATTCTCGGAAACGCCATTATCTAAATAGCCGAGATCTTTCGCAATATACAGTTGTGAGCGAAGCTCGCCGCAAGAACCCTTGGCTATATATAGAAATTGAATGAATTCCCGTTTCGATCCTCTCTCGAAACCTTCTGCGATATTACTTGATACTGAAACAGCGGCTCTTTGGATTTGATCCTTCAATCCATAATCATTTCTTATTTTTCCTTCGGCCGCAGCTTTATAGACTAATATACTAAGTTCTTTAGCGCTTTGCCATACCGGCAAATCTTCAAACGAATTGTAAGTCGCCATAGCTTATATCCATCACGTTATAATCTGAAATATTAAATTTGAAATCTGAAATTAACACGCGAACATACCAATTTTGGCGGTAAAAATCAATTTGCCTTTTAAGTTAGCAGCGAACGATTGAGTTTTCGCTGAAGGTCTTTGAGGCGGTTGCACTCGTCGAAGCTTAAGAGAATAATTGGAAAAGCGGTTTTGTTGTGCATTATGGGCTCATCCAGATCGATCCATTTGCGACAATATTCACCGTCGGGAGTTCCGGGTATCGGCGAAAAATCAGCTAACATTCCACGTATGCCGAGGCTGCTAACAAAACGCATCGAGGCTTCAAGCTCCT
>CAZSOR010000252.1:3147-7006 GCA_964608395.1 uncultured Pirellulales bacterium | reverse complement strand
TAAAAATCGAACGCATGTGAAGCGAAATACGAGATACGAAATTATGGGTGCGAAGTTAATAATCGATTTGGCAAAATGCAGGCTTCAGGATGAATCCGAGGTTCAGTGCTCGTACAAGCATCATCCGGGTAACAAAGGAATCGACTCGCTGCTTGAGATGATTCGTTTCGCCCTGATATGCCGCCGGTGCGAATCGGCTCCGTGCATAGCCGCCTGTCCCCGGGACGCCCTGGAGAAAATACCGAGCGAACGGAACGATGCCGGCGTGCTGAAACGCGCAAACATGTTGTGCACCGGCTGCGGCTCCTGCGCGATCGCCTGTCCGTTCGGAACGATTTACACCGATCTGATACCCTTTCCGAGCAGCGTATGCGACGTATGCAGGGACAGGTTGGAGCCGGGCGAAAAACCGCTGTGCGTCGAGACCTGCACGGATGGGAGCATCGATTACCAGGACCTGACTGTGGAAGGAGATTTGGTCGAGGTCTTCGATGGAATCGTTGCTAAGGTCTCCGGTGGCGGCTTGTGGGAGCCATTTTTGAGAGAAAAGGCAAAGAAATGACTAATCAATTGACGAACATCCTATTCTGGATCATTGTTGTTCCCGTGATCGTCGTGCTCGGTCTGATCGCCTCCTGGATCGTCCGGAAGGTCAGTGCCCTGGTTCAGTGGCGCGTGGGTCCGCCGCTTTTACAGCCGGCGTACGATGTGATGAAGCTGATGGGCAAGGAAATCCTGCTTCCGCAAGACGCTCAGCGAACCGTGTTTCTAATGGCGCCTCTTGTGGGTCTGGTCGGCACGTTGCTGCTATCGCTGATGCTCCTGCGTATCACGTTCGCCCAGACGGCTTTTGTCGGCGATATTATTGTCGCTATTTATTTAATGGTAATCCCTTCGCTTGCATTGATTCTCGGCAGCAGCGCAAGCGCCAGTCCGCACGCATCACTCGGCACCGGCAGAGAAATGAAGCTCGTAATGGGTTATGAGCTGCCGCTTGTTCTGGCCTTTGTTGTCGTGTTGATTAAGACAGCCGGCTCGGTGGGGCCGGGCGAGCAGCTAAGTCTGGCGGCAATCGCCCAGCAGACGCCGGCTTTTAGCATATCCGGAATGCTGGCATTTTTAGCCGCACTGTTATGTGTCCAGGCGAAACTCGGATTTGTTCCGTTCGATATCGCGGAAGCCGAGACCGAGCTTGGCAGCGGCGTCCTGATGGAATATTCCGGAGCCCTGCTGGCAGCATGGAAGCTCATGCATGCTGTGATGCTTGTTGCGCTGCCGTTCTTTCTGGCAATGGTTTTTCTCGGCGGCTTCCATGCGAAACTGCCGCCGGCGGAGCTTGGTATTCCTGTAGTTATAGCCGCCCTGTTGGTTTTTGCCGGCACAAGATTGTTAGCAGCCCGCAGCAAATTCATGGATGTTCTGTCTCTATTGATTTTCATTGGATTATGCATCTGGCTGGGACTGGGCAAGTATGTGTTGATTTTGGTTTTATTGATTCTCATAAAAAATACGAACCCGCGTTTGCGGATAGACCAGGCGATGAAATTTTTCTGGGTGTATTGCGGTATTGCTCTGGTGGCCGCGATCATACTTGCATCCATAGGCTATTATTATGACATCCACTGGCTGTAAGGTGAATTTATGAGCTTGAAAATGTGGTCGTTGAAAAAATCGGTATGGGTATTTCACGTCAACGTCGGAGCGTGCAACAATTGCGATATAGAGGTTGTGAATATGCTGACGCCGAAGTACGACGTTGAGCGGTTTGGTATCAAGCTGGTCGGTTCTCCCCGGCACGCAGACGCCCTGCTGGTCACCGGGGTCGGAACCCAACAGGCGGTCATTCGCCTGCGGGAAGTGTATCGCCAGGCCGCCAAGCCCTGTGCCGTTTTTCTCATCGGGGCCTGTGCCTGCGGGACCGGAATATTCAAGGGCGGCTACCACGTGGCGGGACCTGTGGACGAAATTATCAGGCAGGTCGATCCCAACGCGATTATCGCTTATGTGCCGGGCTGCCCACCGAAGCCGGAAGCGATGATATCCGGCGTGGTTAAGGTGTTATCGGCTTTATAGACAGGATATAAATATGCAGCAGGAAAAATTGAAGAACAGGTTGTCCGAAGTAAAGGACAAACTCATCGGCATTGAAGAAACGACAGAGAGAAGAATATACCTGTTATGTGAAGCCGGGAATGCGTATGCCGTCAACAAGTTTCTGTTTGAAGATTTGTCTTTGAGATTTGTGATTGCAACCGGTATTGATTCCGACGATTGTTTTGAAATCCTGTATCATTTTTCAAATGACGAAACAGGTTGTGTTGTTACTGTAAAAGCCTTCATCCGCGACCGCGTAAAGCCGGCGATCGAATCTATCACACCATTTGTGCCTGCTGCCGAATGGATTGAAAGAGAAATACATGACCTGCTGGGGATCAATTTTGAGAACCATCCTAATTTAAGACGACTGATTCTGGCAGATGATTGGCCGGAAGGTGTTTATCCGTTGAGGAAAGCTTGCCCTAAGCGGAGCGAAGGAACTAAGAAATGAAAAAAACAATGCAAAAGCCGATTCTTGCGGTCGGGCCGTTTCACCCGTTACAGGAAGAAATGGAGTTCTTCCAGCTCACCTTAGATGGTGAAATAGTAACCGATATTGATATGAGGATATCTTACAACCATAGGGGTATTGAGGGAATCAGTGAGACATTACAGTTTGACCAGGTGCCTTTTCTGGTTAGCCGCGTTTGTGGAATCTGCTCAGCCTCACACCCTTTAGCTTATGTACAGGCGGTCGAGGACATTGTTGGTGTCCAGCCGCCTGAGAGGGCCCTTTATGTGCGTACAATCATCAACGAGCTGGAACGTATCCACAGCCACTTGCTATGGGTCGGCCTCGGTGGGCATTTCATAGGTTACGATACCGTCTTTATGTGGGCGTGGAAGTATCGCGAGCCGGTGCTCGATTTACTTGAGGAGATAACAGGCAACAGAAACAATTACGGCAATGTTCGGGTCGGGGGCTGCCGGGAAGATATCCCGGATGAAATTATACCCAAGATATTAAAAGATATCGACTTTCTTGAGCGGAAGGTCGAAATGCTCACAAAAGCCGTACTTGACGATCCTGTTCTGCACGCCCGGCTTAAAGGTGTTGGCATTTTGAGCAAGGAAGATGCCGTAGCATACGCGGTAACCGGCCCGACGGCCAGGGGCAGCGGCATTGATATCGACGTGCGGCATGACGACCCCTATGCCGCTTACAGTGATTTGGACTGGAACGTCATCAGTCAGCCTGAAGGAGATGTGTTCGCAAAGGCTGTTGTTCGCCTGCTCGAAGTCCTGGAAGCCGTTAAAATGATTAAAGAAGCGCTCAACAAGCTTCCGAAGGGCCCTGTCGCTGTAGAGGTAAAGGAAATCCCGCCCGGCGAAGGGTGCGGTCGTGCAGAGGCTCCGAGGGGCGAAACATTTCATTATGTCCGCAGCGATGGCGGTAACAGGCCCATTCGCCACAAGATCAGAGCGCCCAGTTTTGTCAATGTGCCCTCATTTAGGGCTTCATGCATCGGCCAGCATATCGCCGACGTAACACTTACGCTCGCGTCGGTTGATCCATGCTATAGCTGCACAGAGAGACTGGCCGTCGTTGACAGTCACAACAACGTCATCCACGATTACGAAACGCTGCTGCGAATGAGTCGCGAGAAGACGGCACGGATTCGGAAGGAAATTGGCGCACCGGAACTGAAGTTGGAGGATTTATAAATTGGATAAGATTCTGCTTGTTCCTGTTTTTCTGCCGCTGATAGCAGGCTTTGTTCTGCTGTTTTTGCCGAACAGACTAAGGTCCATATCGAGTGTG
>CAZSOR010000252.1:0-3047 GCA_964608395.1 uncultured Pirellulales bacterium | reverse complement strand
CGATAGGCGGCTCGGCGGGAATATTGCTGTCAAATCACCTGTTGTTTCTGTTGATATTCTGGGAGATTGTGACAGTTTCGCTGTATATTTTAATCACGACAGGCGGAAGAAATTCTAATTTTGCAGCTACGAAAACTTTTGTGATGATCGGGGCATCCGATGCTGCTTTCATGCTCGGCGTGTTTTTAGTCTGGGCGATTTCAGGAACTTTTGTTATCTCAGATATTAGCCTGATGACTACTTCGGCTTTGTCGATTATAGCCTTCTTATTACTTATGATAGCCGCCATTACCAAAGCGGGAGCAATGCCGCTGCATACCTGGCTGCCCACGAGCGGTGAATATGCACCAGCCTCTGTTATGGCGCTGTTGCCGGCCGCGATTGATAAACTTTTGGGCATTTATCTTCTGGTCGTTGTAACGTGGGAAATATTTATCATCAAGCCAGGGATTCTGACGACTATCCTGGCAATCATTGGTGCGGCGACTATTATTATTGCCGTGATGGTTGCCATGGTTCAGCACAATCTCAAAAAGCTGCTCTCCTATCACGCGATCAGTCAGGTCGGCTATATGGTCCTTGGCATCGCAACCGGAACCCCAGTGGGTATTGCAGGCGGACTGCTCCATATGCTCAACCATGCAATCTATAAATGCTGTCTGTTCTTATGCGGTGGCGCAGTTGAACAAGCAGCAGGCACCGCCGAGCTGGAAAGGCTCGGGGGCCTGGGCAAAAAAATGCCGATTACTTTCATTACATGCCTGATTGCTGCCCTGAGTATTTCCGGCGTACCACCGTTTAACGGATTCGTTTCCAAGTGGATGGTTTATCAAGGCGTGATTAAGATGGGAACGACAGAAACCGGTTGGGCCACGGGTTTATGGCCCATCTGGCTGACCTGCGCCATGTTCGGAAGTGCGCTGACCTTCGCTTCGTTCGTCAAGCTAATCCATTCGGTATTCCTTTCGCGGCTGCCCGACAAACTTCAGGGAGTAAAGGAGGTTTCCCACTTCCAGACGATTCCGATGGTCGTACTTGCCCTGCTGTGCGTGTTCTTCGGAGTTTTCTATAAAGTCCCGCTAAAACTTTTCATTTATCCGGCATTGAATTCCCTGAACATAGTGGCAGAAGGCACAATTTTCGGTACATGGCAATCCGGCCTTGCGACGATTTTGATCATCGCCGGCATTGGAATCGGCCTGCTCATCTGGGTGATTGGAAAATTCTCGAAGAATATCAGAATCGTCCCCACGTGGACGTGCGGCGAAGTGCAGAAGAACGACGATATGATAATACCCGGGACGCACTTCTACAAAACCGTCTCGGAAATGGGCGGATTGAAACAGCTATATAAGGGCCAGGAAAAAGGATATTTCGATGCATATGACCAGGGCGGCAGGTGCGGATTGACGCTGACCGCGTTCCTGCGATGGCTCCATTCCGGGGTGCTGCCCATATATTTGACATGGGTCGTTGTAGGATTACTGGTTGTCCTGTTCGTGGTTTGTGACATTTGGTGAGGTTGACATGACTATATTTTATATTTTGATGATATTTATCGTTATCGCGAGCCTGATCGCGGTGGAAACCACAGATCTGCTTAGTTCAGTGATATGTATCGGGGCAATGGGATTCGGCGTTTCGTTGGTGTTCCTGTTTTTGCGGGCTCCTGATATCGCAATCACTCAGATTGTGGTGGAAGTCCTGGGTCTGATTATTCTGATTCGCGCCACGATCTCACGCGATCTGACTTTCATCAGCGGCGACAAGGAGTTTTTCGGAACGATAGTTTCCGTGGCGATTATCTTCGTGATTTTCCTTGCCGGCCTGAGAGTTTTCGAGACGCTGCCCGAATTCGGAACCGCTATTTTTACCCAGGTTTCCAATGCCGCCTCCCAGACATATATCAGCCAGGGCCTTGAAAAAACAGGAGCGGCAAATCTGGTTTCCTCGGTGATTCTGGATTTTCGTGCCTACGATACGCTCGGCGAGGCAGCCGTATTGTTTACCTCGATTATCGGGGCAACGGTTCTGTTGCGAAGAAAGGCGAAAAATACACCTGAGACATTACAACCGGTATCGGAATCTTAAGATTTTCCCGGAGGTATTAAACAAATGCAGGGAATGACAATAATAGTTAAAACGATTAGTAGTTGGGTCAAGGTGCTGATTGTGCTGTTCGGTATTTATATTATACTGTTCGGCCACCTTACGCCGGGAGGCGGGTTTGCCGGAGGAGTGATTTTAGCTTCTTCCTATGTCCTGCTCATGCTGGCGTTCGGCGGGGAGTTCGTAAAGAAAGACCTGCCCCTGTCTCTTGTCTCGAAACTCGACTGCCTGGGGGCGTTCATGTTTATCATGATCGCAATTTTAGGACTTGTCTTTGGCGGGACCTTCTTTGTTAATTTCCTGGTTGAGAAATATGGCCAGCCTTTACATCTTTTGAGTGCCGGCACGATACCGTTTTCGAACATCGCGATTGGTCTTAAAGTCGGCGCTTCCCTGTTTTTAGTCATCTACAGCCTTTCGATCTGTTGTAAGACCGAAGAATTGGATAGCCACTGAAAAAGGAGTCAGAACGATGCTTTATGCGTTGTGCTTTTTATTGTTTATGATCGGGCTGTATTGTGCGGTCGTCAAAAAGAATATGGTCAAGATTGTTGTTGGTATCCTGATTATGGAATACGCCGTGAATCTTTTCCTGGTAATGCTCGGGTATAGACATGGCGGCGTGGCTCCGATCATAGACAAGGAATCTCAGGCCGCCCTATCCAACTTTGTGAACAGCTCGGTTGACCCTCTGCCCCAGGCGCTTGTGCTTACCGCAATTGTAATCAGCCTGGGTTCGTTAGCGCTTATGATTTCAATATGCATCAGGACTTACGAGAAATACGGCACCTTCGATATTACGGAAATTAGGAGGTTAAGAGGATGAGCATACCCCTGCCTGCTTTTGTTGCGATCCCTCTGGCAACGGCATTTTTGCTCCCGATGTTCGGCAAGCGAGGAAAGGATGCCGCGACGGTCGTCGCCAACATTGCGACCAT
>CAZSOR010000251.1:0-7055 GCA_964608395.1 uncultured Pirellulales bacterium | reverse complement strand
GAGATTGGAATTTGAAATTTCGGGTTCCCCGGCGCTGGCAAAATGGGTGGCATTGGAACTTGGAGTCGACGAAAGAATGATCGATATTTGGGCGGTCAACACTCTGGCCTCTACCAAGAATATACAGCCTTACGACTCTTATGTGGGGCTTAAGAATGCAGCTAAAATCCTGCAGGATGCCGATGGCTCTCATATAGCCGCTCTGACACAGGTAATTAATGAGTTCGCATCGAGCACTGCACCGCCGACCGAGGAGCAGATGGCATCAATTGCTGACGCAATAACACGCAATACTGACACCGATAGCTATTATGCTGTAGCCGGCGAATATCTTGACGCTCTTGTGACTTACATTGGCATCTTGAACAACGACATGGGTTTTTCGGCAGCAGAATCAGTACAATTTGTTACGGATAAATATGTTGGTCGATTGGCTCGGGGTGAAAATGTCGGCGTCGCTGCCTTCATTACGGCAAGTTTGGCTGCTCTTGGAGGATAAAAAAGCAGGTTAAAATCCTAATTTACGAAGTTTAAGTTTGCCGTCAGGGACTTTCCAACCCCCCTGACGGCAACTTTTTTTAAAGACGATAATATTCTCATTCGATAGCTTGCGCAATCGGGGCATAAGTTACTCTTTTACGCATACGGATTTCTTCGGCACGCTGCTCGAGTCTCGCCGCTTCCGTCATATTTCCAGACTTGCGATTCAACTGAACCTGATTCTCCAGCACATCGGCGATATTCGGGTGATACTCATCAAATATATTCTCGAGAATATCCAATGCTCTGCCGCACAGGTTTCGAGCTTCGGAGTATTTACCCTGACTTATATATACCTTTGCCAGGCTGTTAAGAGCAACCGCTGTACGATCAGTGTCAGTACTCTTCGAGCTTTCCAGAATTTCCAACGCTCTTTGCAGAATATCCTCGGCCTTTGTGTATTCTTTGCTCAAAATATACAATTCACCCAACCGGCTTAATACATCACATTCAACTGCATGCCCGGAACCAGCGATATTTTCAACCGAGCCCAAAGATTTTTCGAGAAGCATTTTTGTATTAACCAAATCTCCTTCAGCCTCGTATATACTTGACTGTACCAGCCAGGCAGGTACGAGAAAATTATGATCCGGGCCATAGATTCTTTCCTGTATTGGCAGCACTCTGGAAATCAATTCTTCCGCTTCGGCAAACCGCTGCTGCTGAACATATAGTGCCGCCATGCTGGAGAGCACCCTTGTTGTATAAAGGTGATCCGGGCCGTAGTTATTTTCGATTAAAGCAATCGCTTCGGTAAAATAAGATTCGGCCTTTACATAGTCACCCTGTGCGGTAAGCAGGCGAGCCATATCAACCTTGAACGGTGCAAGCTCCTGATCATCTTCGAGGCTATATCCCCGCACAATAGTTATTGCCCGCTCCAGTGTGTCCACAGCTTCCTGGTATCGGGCCTGTCTGCTGTAAATTTCGCTCAGAATTCTCAACGTGTACGCTACATAGGGGTGGCTTTGGCTATACGCTTTTTCCTGCAGTTCCAAACCCGACAGGCACATTGTCTCGGCCTCTGCCAGCCTGCCCTGATTCTTGTAAAGATAAGCCAGGTCAAGCATACAGGCGCTCACTTCGGAATCAGAAGCGTTCATCTCCTTTGCCAGATGAAGCGCCTTGACCAAAAAAGGCTGGGCCTTTTCGTATCCGCCCGATGCCATGTAAACCCTTGCCATGGATCGCAATGAACCACATGAATAAGCCCTGTCTACCGGTGCTGCCGAAGCATTTACTATACTTATGGAAAGCAAGAATGAACCACAGAATACCAGCAGAATAACATTGTTTAAGTTCCGCCGATTCGTGGACGACGCTTTAGCTGCTGCCATTATCGAATCCTCCATCTAAAGCTTGGTGCATTAACATATCCCGTAATACATATTCGTACAATTTGAACCGCGACTTTAGCCGCACCCCGGCTGTTTCTCTTTGTGTTAGAGTATCCCTGTCTGCTTCCGGAACTCCGCTACCCCAAGAGCTTGTTAGAAAATATGCCGTAGAGAATTATCGGTCCGTCTCGCCAGTTGCACTGCAGATGGTATTTGGGATGATGTCCACATTATAAAGATGGATTATCTCTGAGTATCAATTGTGGATTTGCCTAATCTCCCCCCAAAAAAAGACTGGTAAATTTCCTCGAACAGGTGTATATTTGACAATGTCGTAAATGTATTATAGTTACCGGAATGAAAACTTGCGGGCGTAATTCAGTGGTAGAATGTCAGCTTCCCAAGCTGAATGTCGTGGGTTCGAATCCCATCGCCCGCTTTCCTGCGATTTTCATGCTGATGGAAATTTATCCCCCATTATTGCTGTAGACCTTGAAATCCCCTCAAGTTTGCGGGTTTTTCTTGACGTAAAGCTGGGTAATATGGTATAAGTAGAATAAGTCAAGCCTATTATCCTTTCGGCTGGATGTATTGATATTGTAGTAAGAGATTATTTCCGAAAAAGAATCTTATAACAAATAAGACTGCTGGGATAGTGTTTTTGTGAGTAAGAGTTGTTAATGCATGGTATTTGGCTTTTATAAATGAAGTGGTGCGAAATTCCAACTACAACTCCCGAGGACAAGCTTTATAGGACTGAATTAAGGTAAAATTCCTGGCGGTCAATAAAACTCTCATTGAAAGAAAACTCCTATGCGAATGAAATTATGTTTCTTAACTTTTCTTTTGTTCTTGGTTTTAGCCGGTTCAAATACAGTCTTTGCCGCTATCGTAATAGAGAAATTAGTCGCTGAAAGTAACGATGATGGAGAAGACCACATTGCCTATGCAGGACAGGCCGACGATGGTGCCGAGGGTCGTGGCAGTAGTGATCTTGAGATGCCATGGGAGGATGGCATTCGATCGAGCTCCTATCAAGTCATCGGTATGCGTTTTATAGATCTTCAGATTCCGAAAGGCTCAAAGGTCGTAAGAGCTTATGTACAATTCACGGGTGATAACGACGATGCCGGCAAGTTGACCGGCGGGCCTGTGAATCTTATCGTAAACGGCCTGCTACTACCCAATCCGGGGGGATTTAGCGATGGTGAAGACTTCTACACGGACAGAGATCCTAAAACTACTTCCCAAGTCGCATGGAGCAATATACCGAACTGGACCAGCGACCAGGCAACTGAAGCATCAAAGACTTCGGATATAACAAGCGTTATCCAGGAGATAATAGACCAGGACGGCTGGGCCAGTGGGAATGCCATTATAATATTTATCAGGGACGACGAAACAAATCCCTCCAACGGTCAACGAAGTGCCCTGGCGGGTCCGGGGGCTACTGGGCCGTTGCTGCATATAGAAATTTCGAGTAAACAGGCTACTCAACCCTTTCCTGCAGATGGTACTTATCATGAAAATACATGGGGGGGCATCATTTGGGAGCCTGGAGAGACTGCAGCTTCTCATAATGTGTACTTTGACGACAATTTTACAAATGTGAACGACCGCACCGGCGATGCATTCCGGGGCAACCAGACCGATACGCAGTTACCTGTTGGATATTCCGGATATCCCTTTCCGGACGGTCTTACTCCGGGTACAACCTATTACTGGTGTATCGACGAAATTGAGGCCGACGGCGTCACGATATACGAGGGCTCGATCTGGAGTTTTACTGTTCCGTCCCAAACCGCATACGATCCCGAACCGTATGATGGTCTGAAATTTGAGGAACAAGATGCTACACTAAGCTGGACGGCAGGTTTTGGTGCTACTACGCACTATGTCTACTTCGGTACAAGTTATAATGATGTTAACGATGCCGGCGGAGCTTCTTCCCAGAGGTCCGCAACCTATAATCCAGGCCCTCTTGCGGAAAACACGGCGTACTATTGGCGAGTCGATGAATATGACGGTACGAACATATATAAGGGCGATGTCTGGGCTTTCAAGACAAAGTCTATAATCTCGATTACGGATCCCAATCTAATCGGCTGGTGGAAATTCGACGAAGGTTACGGCAGTACCTCACTTGATTGGTCGGGCTATGAGAATCATGCTGCGTTAGGAGGCGATCCGCAGTGGGCCGAAGGCATCTTAAACAGCGCGCTGGATTTGGGTGGCTCGGATTATGTCGTGATTGACGGTGTCGTTGATGATATAACAAGCACCAATATTACGCTAAGTGTATGGATCAAAACCACGCAGACGGACGAGGGGAACATTTTTACAGCTAACGATAGCGCCAGCGATCACCCCTTCATCTTTGGCATTAGTAGTGGGAATACGTATGTGAATGAAACTAACGACATAGGAGATTTCCCCCCTGCTGTCAATGAGGGCCAGTGGCACATGTTGACGTATGTCAGAGAGGGATCAAGAGGATATATATATGTCGATGCAGTCCAGGTAGGCACGTATAGCGCCGCCTTCTCTCTGGACACGGTAACACGATGGTCAATAGGACAGGAATGGGACGACTCCACACCGAGCGATTTCTATGTCGGGGTGGTGGATGATGTTCGCTTCTACAATACGGCACTAACACAGGCCAGGATTGTGGAACTTACCAGAGGTGATCCGCTACTCGCCTGGAGTCCGAGTCCGGATAATAACTCGATATTGGATATTGAAGAAGCAAAACAATCCTTGAGCTGGTCACCGGGAAAGGGGGCAACTCAGCACGATATATATTTCGGAACGAACCGAATCGCTGTAGAAATTGCCGACAGTTCCGATACATCGGGCTTCTATCAAGGCAGGCAAACTGCGACCAGCTATAGCCCCACGGAAAATCTTGATTGGGGAACCGGACCTTATTACTGGCGGGTCGATGAATACAATCCGGACACGATGGTCAGTACGGGTAGTCTTTGGAGCTTTACAGTAGCTGACTATCTAATCGTAGATGACTTCGAGGATTACGACTCAGAAGACAACCAGATATGGTTCGCGTGGCATGACGGCCTTGGCTATGGCGCCCCGGGCGTTCCACCTTACTTTGCAGGTAACGGGACAGGTGCCATTGTAGGCGACGAAAACACCAGCTCATATACCGAACTGACCATTGTTCACGGCGCAGATCAATCAATGCCGCTGTTCTACGACAATAATAAACAGGGCTACTCAAAGTATTCGCAAACAGAGATGACATTGACCACTCGGCGTGACTGGACTCAATACGATGTCGGCGAATTGTCCCTCTGGTTCAGAGGCTATCCGGCATCTGTCGGCAGCTTCATTGAGGGCCCGGTCGGCACATTCACGATGACCGGCTCGGGCGCCGATATCTGGGATCAGGCCGATGAATTCCATTTCGCATACAAGATGCTCAAAGGCGCCGGCTCAATTGTCGCCAGGATCGAGAGCGTCGATAACACTAACGCCTGGGCGAAAGCCGGCGTGATGATTCGCAGTACGCTGGAACCCGACTCGAAATACGCCTTTATGTGTGTAACGCCGGACAGCGGCGTCTCCTTCCAATATCGCATCGACACGAATGATAACGCTGACAGTACGACCGAGGCCGGTATTACCGCCCCGCATTGGATCAAGTTAGAGCGCAACCTGTCCAGCAGATTTACAGCTTACCATTCGACCGACGGCTCTTCCTGGCAATTGGTCCAGAACGCTCAGCCGCAGAACATCACAATGACCACGAATGTATACGTCGGGTTGGCACTGACCAGCCATGATGCAGCTCTAACGTGCCAGGCCAAATTCTCCAACGTCCGAATTGTCGGTACTGCCGATTCAACGTGGACGAACCAGGATATCGGCATTGCCAGCAACGCTGCCGAGCCTCTTTATGTGGCGATTTCCAACAGCGCCGGCTCGCCTGCCGTGGTAGTCCACGATGATCCCGCCGCGGCTCAGATCGACACCTGGACCGAATGGGTCATTCCCCTGCAGGCCTTTGCCGATCAGGGCATCGACCTGACCAATGTCGACAGGATCGCGATTGGTCTTGGAACTCAAGGCAATATGACGGCCCCCGGCGGTGCAGGCAAGATGTTCATCGACGATATTGGTTTGTATCGCATCAGAACTGCCCCGTAATTATTGCTCGGCCTCGAATATCGCTTTGATTTCATCCAATGAGACCATGCCGGCACTGCCCAGCTTGATTTTGCCGCCCGAATCGACGAAGAAACTGCTCGGGATAGCTCTTATAGTATTGTATGGCCTCGGCAGTCCTAAGGACTCCTTACGGAGAACACCCGGATCGAGCAAGATCGTATAATTCATTTTTGCCAGCGTGACAAAATTTTTGACCACACTTGGGTTCTCATTCGAAATAGCCAGAATGGCCAAATCATCCTCGCTGACTGTATTTCGCAGCTCGATCAGATCCGGAATCTCTCTTAGGCAGGGACTGCACCAGGTTGCCCAGAAAACAATCAGAACATTTTTACCGCGATAGTCGCTTAGCTTATGTTTTTTGTCGGCGATATCGGTCAAAGTGAAATCCGGCGCCGGCTTGCCGTACCAGGGTTTGAAAGCGGGGCCCCAGGTTTTTGCAGCTTTGATGATCTCTTCCAGGCTCGGCCCGGTGCTGACCTTTGGGACCGCATCAACCTGAGTCGGCCGGCCGGCCCAGATGCGTGCAATCTCATCGGACGAAGCATTTACCTCGTTTTTGCTTGTCTGAAGAGCAAAATCGATCGTGAAAGAGCGGCTTTCATGCGGGGCAAGCTTCGGGACCCGGCCGAACTTGCGCTCTATCGATCTGTTGCGCGGAAAACCGGTTCCTGGCTCCAGGCCCGTCACATATCCGTCTTCCTGAGCCACCGGATTCTTCCAGAGCGTAAAAAATGGCAGCTCCTTGACCGAATATGCTATCGAGACGGCTTTATCGCCGGCGGCATTGCGAAGCATTACCTTCGTCCGGTCATTCCGGTCGGCCCAAAGCCGTAAACAATAAACCTGCTCCGGAAATCCCGCCTTCGCAGCGCGGTAGAGGGCGTAATCTGAGACATCAGCGGCCGCGTGCTCGTTAATCGGCGTTACCTGCCGCACCGGCCCGTAGAACCTGGCGCCTTTCTCCATCAGCGGCGGGCCGTAATT
>CAZSOR010000250.1:2725-7100 GCA_964608395.1 uncultured Pirellulales bacterium | reverse complement strand
GACCAGTAAGCGTGGTCGAGGAATTGTTTCCAGCTTTTGTATCGGTTGTGGCCGAGGTGGACGTGGATTAGAGGGTTGTGGCGGGGCTTGACGGGCTTTTTGATTAGCTTCATGCCGGCATGTTTCGGGGTATGACTGCCTCGTCGATCTCTATACCGTTACGACTATATACGAATATGAGATACCTGTTGACTCATCCCGTCATCCAGTCGGAATATTTTTGCAACGGATACCTTGGGCACAGAGATCAGTGGGATCATCAGTGTTTTCCGGCTATTACTTCTAATCGTTCTACGCGTGGGGCATGCTGTTGAGCTAACCATAGGTCCAGCTTGGCTTGCATATTGAGCCAGCTCTCGGGCGTGGTTCCGGTCGCCTTGCCGATTCGGATTGCCATTTCCGGGCTAAGAGCCGCCCGGCAGTTGATCAATTCCGACAGCGTTTTTCGTGTCACGCCTAAACGTCGCGCAGCTTCAGTGACGGTGAGGTTCAACGGTTCAAGAACATCATGCTTTAACACCAGGCCGGGGTGCGTTGGTTTTCTTTTCGTGACCATTATATGATCCTTTCAGTGGTAATCCACATAATCTACATCGAAGACGTCGGGTCCGTCAAAACGAAACGTAATCCGCCAGTTGCCCGCCACGTCCACGGCCCAATGACCGACTAATTCGCCCTTTAACCGGTGGAGACGGTAGCCGGGCAAGTTCATATCTTGAGGCGAAAGGGATGAATCCAAACGGTCAAGGATCCGCTCGATTTTTTCGGCGTGCTGAGGATTGATTCGACGTCGATTCCCATCCTCGAACAACCGCTTGATCGCCTTGTTCCTAAATGATTTAATCATTAATTCAACCCTATAACAATTACAAGTGTAACGTATAACGTAACGGGTTGCAAGAGAAAAATCAAAAAAAGTAAAAATTTTTTGAGGAAAGGATGAAGCGGGCGAGGTGTTAGTCAAAGCATGAATGACATTATTTCAACTCGACGGACCAGTAGGCGTGGTCGAGGAATTGTTTCCAGCTTTTGTATCGCTGGTGGCCGAGGTGAATGTGGATTAGGGGGTTGTGGCGGGGCTTGACGGGCTTTTGGATGAGCTTCATGCCGGCATGTTTTATGGTCAGGCTGCCTTTTTTGACGTTGCAGGCCGGGCAGGCACAAACGATGTTTTCCCAAGTTGCTTTGCCGCCCAGGCTGCGCGGGATTATGTGGTCGAGCGAAAGTTCGCTGGTCGGGAAGTGCCTGCCGCAATACTGGCAATGGTTTTTGTCGCGGGCGAAGATGTTCCGGCGGTTGAACTTGACCTCGTTTCGCGGCAGACGGTCGTAGAAAAGCAGCCGAATGATACGCGGCACGGCGACATGAAAATTCACGGTCGATACCCAATCGTGCCCATCCGGCTCGAAATCACGCCTGAGCTGGCTTACCTCGCACCAGCTCTCGAAATCGTAGTTGGAATACCGACCCTCTTCGAGCGAGACGACCTCGGCAAGGTCGCGGAATAGCAGGGAAAATGCCCGCTTTGCGCCGACGATGCGGATCGCCATATAATGCTTATTGAGCACAAGGACGTTACAATCCAAGCCCGATTGATATTCTCCGGCAATCATAGTTCATATATCTAATGTATTCTAAATCTTTGTATATCTCAATGGTGGATTGGAGAACTCTATAATCTTTGCACCCATGCTTCGGGCAATATAAGACGACTGAAGAGACCTATTGTCGTTTGGTTCTAAATCAGGCAGCTAAGGAAATGAAAAACAAGTTTTGTTTTGTAACTTCCCTATGGCCCGAGATTAAAAAGCAGCCTTACGACTTTTCTTCGCTTTCCGAGGCTGATTGAGGAACCACATTTTCAGCTCTCAGTCCCTTGTCACCCTCGACAATTTCGAAAGTAACCGGGTCGCCTTCAACAAGAGTTTTATATCCATCACCTGAAATACTTGAGTAGTGGACGAAAATATCACGGCCATCATCGGTAGCGATAAATCCATAACCCTTCCTTGGGTTAAACCACTTAACTTTTCCCTCTAACATATAACGCTCCTTTTGCTAACTAAAACCGGCTATTCGCTGCTCGCCACACAATTCATAGCAGGCGGTTCATTGTCGAAACCGGCCGCATTTTGTTGTGGGCGATGGCTGTTCAATTAGTACACTTATTTCGCCTTGGCTGATTCTACGACAGGAGCGCAAAGGTTTTCCTTCATCAGTCGGCCCATCTTGAACTTAACCGTTCGTTTCTCAGGAACCTCGACGCGTTCAAGAGTTTTTGGATTCTGTGCAACTCTTGCCGCTCTGGTCCTGGTTTCAAAAACACCAAAATCTCGGAATTCCAGACGGTTATTCTCACACAGTTCCCTTGTTACCTCATCAAGGAAAGCCTGAATTATGCACTTGACTGTAACTCTTTTTGCTTGTGTCCGCTCTGCAATTCGGTCGATAAGTTCCTTCTTTGTAATTGTCGCCATAGACTACCTCATTTCAGGAAAGAGCAATTAGGAAACTGGGTTCTGTTTATATTTAAAAGCTGCTGCATAATAAACCGGTTTTCTTTAATCATCCAACAGCTCACCACACACCTCTACGCATTTTGACGATTTAATTGCGGCCGCTTGAGCGTTGCTTTCCAGAGCACGAATTGCTTTTGTCGACCGCAAGACTAACCGACAAAGTGCAAATTTCGAAACTTCACAACTCACTATACAACAAAGACTTCTATACGGCAAGCAAATTTCACATAAAATTCTTCAGATTCCAAAAATTTTTTAGACACCATCTCACAAGCCATGAAAAACCCGGGAATAGTTACACTGCTTCAAATATTAAAGAGGCTCATGTACAGAAATATTCGGCAACAATTCCGTATAAGACACAGTATAGGCGGGAAAACCTCTCTTTGAAACGATTAAATATAAGGTTATGATTAACAAAATCTTATGCAAAAATGTCCGCAAAGCAAATTAGTTTATTGACCGGCAGAAGATTTATCGGCATAATCAATATTTTTAGTTTTTATACATTTACTCTGATATTCTGATATAAAGAACTCAGGGTTTACCTTAGAGCAGGATTGGCGTATATGTCTCAAGATAAGAGCAATAAAAGCAGTTTGGACAAGCAATCTCGGAAAAGTAAAGACAGGGCGGCTGAAATTGCAAACACCTTTGAATGGCTGATAACCGCTTTCATATTGGCCTTTGTCTTCCGGGCGTTCGTCATGGAGGCGTTTCGCATTCCGACCGGCAGTATGGCCGACACACTGATGGGGGCTCATTTTCGTTTGCGATGCCGGCAATGCGGATATGAATACGAGCATGGTTTTGTGCCCGGCAACTATGTTGACCGCAATGGCCGGAGATTACCCGAGGATACAGTTCCCGCCGGCAGCGCCCATCTGGCGATTACCCGGTGCCCAAACTGTGGCCGCTACCCGTCTGAACTGCTGTGTCGCAGATGCGGGCCGATTGCCGATACCACCTTTACTGCGAATCGAAACAGGACTCGTCAAAATACCAACTCGAACGATAGTATAGCGGTGCCTTCCTCTCGCTGCCCGAGGTGTAGCCGTTACCTTACGACCACTGAGGCAATGCCGGTAGCCAACGGCGACCGCATACTCGTTCTAAAATGTATCTATCAGTTCATTGAACCAAAAAGATGGGATGTCATCGTATTTAAGAATCCGCCCGAGCCCACAATCAATTACATCAAACGATTAATTGGCCTGCCGGGTGAGAAGATACAGATCATCGACGGGGACATCTACATTGATGACAAAATTGCCCGAAAACCCGCCAAAATCCAGAAAGAGCTCTGGATGCCGGTCTATGATAACGATTATCAGCCCGTTCGGCCTGAAGACGATTCGTTTAACGGTCACATCTGGGCCCAACCGTTCAGGAATGTCGAGAATTCAAAATGGGTCACGGCAAACAGCAACAGTCCAACCGTATTTAGTTTGGACAGCCCTGGCGGCCCAATCAATTCGATGGTTTACGATACTTCTTTCGGTAACGACTTCAAGGCTACCTATGCGTACGACGATATTGATACATACAGCTATATGCCGATCTGCAGTGACTTGATGGTACGTTTCGACTGCCGGGCGGATGACTCGCAGCACCGTAAGGCGTCCCGTGGAGGACGTATCGGCATCGCTCTGAGCAAATATGAAACCAATTACAAAGCGTGGGTCGATTTGGCAGGTGAAATGGTCATCAGCAGGGATGAGAAAGACAAAGAGGGCGAAGAATTAGCTCGAAAGTCAATCGAGCCGTCGACAATCGACGAATCCAATTTAATCACATTCGCGAACGTTGACCATCAATTAATATTTCAGTTCGGCAACAACAAACTGACCTTCGAT
>CAZSOR010000250.1:0-2625 GCA_964608395.1 uncultured Pirellulales bacterium | reverse complement strand
CCCAACAGTGAGGACGGCAGGTTGTGGAACAGGCCCGGCCTGGCAAATAAGGGATTGCCCAGCTATCGTATGGGGACGGTTCCTCGCGACTACCTGGTAGGCAAAGCGTTGTTTGTCTATTGGCCCAGCGGATTCAAGCCCTTTGCAGAATTCCCATTTGGCATTGTACCCAATATTGGCCGGATGCGGTTTATCTACGGCGGCTCGAATGGAAGTGATTAACCAATTGACCATTGGCGAATGACGATAAGAAATCGGAATTCATAAATCGAATGCCTCGTCTCCGCTCGGCATGAAGAGCGCACCGCTTTACATGAAGAGCGCACCGCTTCACCCTGAGCGGAGTCGAAGGGAAGGAAAGGAAAATAATATGAACCGGATCAAATTACTATCGGCGATAGGGATTGTCTTTTTGTCACTGTCAGGCCTCGGATGCACGGACGAAGAGGCAATGAGCAAAAGCGGCAAAGCTCAAAATACAGGCACCGCCGCTATGAATCTGCGCTGCGAGTACCTTGTCAATCCCATGGGTATTGACGTAATCAAGCCCCGGCTGAGCTGGATTCTAAAATCCGAGCAGCGGTCTTGCATGCAAAACGCCTATCATATTTTAGTTGCCTCCAGCGACGAATTGTTGGAGCGGGACAAAGGAGACCTGTGGAACAGCGGCAAAGTCAAGTCCAACCAGAGCAACCAGGTGGTATACAAGGGCAAGCCGTTGAAATCGCGGATGCGCTGCTATTGGAAAGTCCGCGTCTGGGACAACAACGGCCGCGTGTCGGCCTGGAGTGAGCCGGCGACGTGGACCATGGGTCTGCTCGAATCCGAAGACTGGCAAGCAAAATGGATCGGTTACGATGCACAGCCGCCTGAAATTTATGGCCGGCAACAAACATCCGATCAGCTCAGTCTCAAGGGCGGCAAATGGATATGGTTTGACGAGGGCGATCCGGCAAAGAGCGCTCCTATCGGCACGCGGTTTTTCAGAAATAGTTTCGAGATAGCATCTGATAAAAGTGTCAAACGGGCACGTTTCGTGCTGCTGGCCGATAACCAGGCGACGCTTTTCGTAAACGGCGAAGAGGCGGGACAGGCCAGCGGCTGGCAGTCGGTTCACATGCTCGATGTCACCGACAGGCTTACTGCCGGGGCTAATACGCTGGCGATTGCCGCCGCCAATCAGGGCGGCGCCGCCAATCCGGCGGGGCTTACCGGCAAACTGCTCGTGGAGTTCGATACGCAAGAGTCTATGGTCGTTTCGATTGACGGTTCATGGAAGGCCTCCAACGTCGAGCAGGACGACTGGCAGACGCCTGGTTTCGATGACAATGCCTGGTCCGATGCGAAAGTGATTGCGAAGATGGGCGATAGTCCCTGGGGACAGCTTTCTCAGGAAGGGCTGGTTTTACCCCCGCCGCCGTACCTGCGTAAAAGCTTTGTCCTCAGCAAGCCGGTCAAAAGCGCCGTTGTCTATGCCTCGGCCCTGGGGCTCTACGAGCTGCAGGTCAACGGCAAGCGCGTCGGCAGTGACTACTTCACTCCCGGCTGGACCGACTATACCAAACGGGTTTACTACCAGCGTTACGATGTGACCGGTTTGCTTACACAAAGCGGCAATACCGTCGGAGCCATTCTTGCCGACGGATGGTATGCCGGTTATCTGGGCTTCGGCAAAAAGAGAGAGCATTACGGCAGCGAGCCGCGATTGTTCGTACAGCTCGAAATCGAATACGCTGACGGTACTCGGCAGGTAGTCGCGACCGACGAATCATGGAAGGCCGCTTACGGGCCGCTTTTCGAGTCGGACTTCCTGATGGGCGAGACCTATGACAGCCGCAAAGAAGTCACTGACTGGTGCAGTTATCGATTCAACGATACGGACTGGGATAATGTAGCTGTGACGGACCGGATCGAAGCCGAAATTCAAGCCTATCCCGGCGTGACGGTTAAGAAGATTCTCCAGATCGACGCAAAGGAAATCACAGAGCCGAAGAAGGATGTGTACGTTTTCGATATGGGCCAGAATTTCGCCGGCTGGGTTCGGCTCAGAGCCAAAGGTCAGGCCGGCACGAAAATCGTGCTGCGATTCGCAGAAATGCTCAATCCCGACGGGACGATTTATACCACGAACCTTCGAGAGGCACGCTGCACCGATACGTATATCTGCAAAGGCGGCGGCGAAGAAATCTGGGAGCCTCGCTTTACTTTTCACGGCTTTCGTTACGTGGAAATCACCGGCTATCCGGGCAAACCCGCGCTCGACGCAATTACCGGGGTTGTCCTTCATTCGGATACGCCGCCGGCCGGAGCTTTCGAGTGCTCCAATCCTATGGTCAATCAATTGTACCATAATATAGTCTGGGGCCAGCGGGGCAACTTTATCGAGGTGCCGACCGACTGCCCGCAGCGCGATGAACGCTTAGGCTGGACTGGCGACGCCCAGATTTTCATCCGCACGTCAACGTACAATATGGATGTCTCGGCATTTTTCACCAAGTGGCTAGTTGACCTTGAAGACGCTCAGAGCCCGGAAGGAGCGTTCCCCGACGTGGCGCCGCGTAAGGTCGCGATGGGCGACGGCACGGCCGCCTGGGGCGATGCCGGCGTCATCTGCCCGTGGACGAT
>CAZSOR010000249.1:0-7225 GCA_964608395.1 uncultured Pirellulales bacterium | reverse complement strand
TCCTGTATGCGAAAAGCAAGATAGAGGAGATTATTTGCTTTGTCAGCAATGCTTGGGCCAATGGCGAAGAAATAACCGAGAAAAAGAAATTAGTCGTATAGATTGGATACAACAAAAATTAGAAAGCAAAAGAATTAATGTTCCTAAATTTACCCACTTAGGTGGTAAAGGGGTTAACAGGATTCGTTTGCGGGCTCAGGATTGGCATACGAGGATTTTCCGGGTTAGTGATTATGTAGTAGGGCTAACTGCTTTTAGGCATAACTATCAGTTTAACTGTCTAGAAGTTGATGAGTTTTGGTGCGCTGATTTATATGGCTATAAAAAAGGACAAGCTATTCGTAATCTAATAATGGCAGTTCTTTCTGAAGCTAATAGCTTAAGCGGTTCTCTGAAAATTGCCTTTACAAAAGATATTAGAGAAGACGAAGAAACCGGAAAACTATTAGGAAAAAATTGGCAAAGAGTTGTTGAAAGCCTTCCAGAAGAATTAAGAAAAGAAGCAGAAGCGAATAATAGAAGAGTTCATCGATCAGTTCCTGAAAAACTGGTAAAGATGGCTCAAAGCTATGGTGTGAATATTGATAAAGCTAAACAAGGAAAAATTTCTCATCAAGAAGGAGTAGAGATTTTTACAAGAGCATTTGAGTTTCCTTCAAGAACTTTGAAAGAGATTAACAAATTGGAAAACATTAATGAGCCTGAAAAAGTTAATTATTTAACCAGAGAAGCTGTATGTTCTGCAATAACTGCTGGAATATGGTCAAGAGAACAAGTGATTTGGTTTTTTGATAACGCTTCTCGACCTGAAGCAGTAATCTTGGGGACCGACTTACCGGAAAATAGAGTACTCTATTCCGACTCTCTAAACTATGGTAGATCTGTTCTTTTAGCAGAGAGATTCCAGAAAGTGGTTTTAGTGGAAATCAGCGATGGTTTTTCTTCAGAAGAAAGCGAAACACCAAAGTGTCTATTAGAACCACAGGATCAATTTTGGGTTCTAAAATCTGATGAAGGCTTTAATTTACCTTGGATGTTAGAAAAAGAAGGGATGTGGATTGCGCCAAAAGAGCAGGTATTGATTCTCTCTATGCCAAGAATAATTAGCAGTAAAGAAGAAAATCGGGATTGGATTAAAAGAAATATTGCGCTATTAGAAGAAGCAAAAGAAAAGTTAAATATCAGAATAGCTTGTTTGATAGTTAATTACGAATTTATTAGCAGGGATTTTGACCAAGATCCAGAAGCAGTAAAACAGGTAGGTCAAGAATCAGCCCAAAAAGGAATCTATATTCTGGTTCCTTATGAGCGTTGCGACCAAATAGATTTAGAAGTAGAAGAGAAAATGAGAAAGGCGAGAAAGATGCGTCAATTTCCTTCTCGTATAGCTCCTCTCGTATTGCAAGTAGTTAGAGTTCCTGGTACTGAATGGAGAAAAGATAAAGTATTCGGGCATGTTGTCCAAAATGCTTATGATTATGGCAGATTAGTTGCCAATAGAGTAGAAATTAATCGTTATCGAAATGACTTTATAATTACTTCTGGAGCTGTAGAGCGAATGGCTCTTTGTAGCCCGCAAAATAAAAGTGTGGGCATATTAAGAGATGGAGGGAGTTTGAAGGTATTAGAAGCCCTGAAATCAGAAAGTGGTGTTTCTTATTCTTTTGTTAGGCCTCAGGAGATATCACAATTCCGGAAATTATTTGAAGGAGAAGCGCGAACTAATTCCAAAACTGCTCAGTATGGGATAGTTGTGGTTCCAGTTCCCTACGGAAAAGTTGAAACTTCGATAGTTCAAGCTGAAGCTCCCAGAATTCGGGTTGAAATACCCGAAGCTATCAGAACTAATGTTGAGCAAGAAAGAGATAAGAGAATTGAAGATAAAGGCTATGTAAGTCGGGAGGACTGGATAAAATCAGCTCACCAGCAATTACAAGAAGCATTAGAGAATGGACTTCCTCTAGCTGTTTCTCATCTTCAGCCGCAGGCTTTTGTAGAAACAGTAAGGGATTATGTTTATTACCGCAGTTATCTAGAAAGACGCGAGGAGCGATTCTTGTGGATTTTTAAACGCTGGAAATCTTATGAGAGAAGAGAGCCAGAAGAACCAGCTTTTCTTCGGATTGTCTATAGTGATGGCACAGAAGGACAACCATTCCCCCTTTTCTCTCTTAGAAAAGATTTTCAGCTGAAAGAAGGATTATATGAGCTTCCGGCTCAATTAGTTTCTCTGCGTCATATGTTAGCTGATTATGCGACAGAAGTATCTATTATCAGGAATACTGAAATCCAGCGAAAAGAAGATTCAGCCGAACAAGAGGATTTTGCTTTTAGAAAAGTTTACTTATTCGGCGAAACTTTTCTAAAGCTAATTCAAGGCGAGATTTCTATAGAAAAAGCAGTTGAGAATTATGGCTTGATATTTAGTGTGCTCTGGCAAGGGCTTCGATTAGATAAAGAAGTACCTAAACAAGGCCTTAAGTTGCATCTGTTTCAATCTACCGGATTGGAACCTGTGGTTGCAGGCGCTTATAGGGCAGTAGCGGCGCTTTTAGAAAAATATCAGGGAAGATTAGTAGTAGTGCCAAGGATATATAGACCAGATAGAAAACTTCAAAAAGAGTTTGAACAAGTTCCTATGTTTGATAATAAGGAAAAAAGGAGGATAGTTTCAGAAATGTATCTGCTGGCGATAGGGTGGTATTAAACTAAACCAAGAGAGGGCAAAGCCCTCTTTTTTCTTTCAGGCAAAATCATTTGACGCAATTATTTAAAAATGTTTAAACTAAACTTAGCGTCCTTAACAACTAAATATCCAGACAAAAACATCTGATAAGAAAGGGAAAAAAATGCCAGGCAAGATTAACCGTTATGTTTGCAAGAATTGTGGTAGATCATTTGAGTATGATGAATATTCTTTCAGATTAAAAGCAGAAAAAGGTGAAAGTAGAATAGAGAGATGTGAGGAGTGTCGTCAGCCTCACGGCATAGAGATTAAAGAAACCAAAAGTCCTTATTTTACTTTTCAGCAAGAAACTACTAAGTTAGTTAATTTTGGTTTATTTGACTCGCGATTTACATCTCGCGGTGAGAGAACTTTAAAGAGTTATTCTACAGAAGTTGATTTTTCAAAGATACAATTTGGTATTACTGACGAGGATATATTAAAGCTTTATGAGAAATTAGAACAAAATCAAGTGGTTGTAGTAACAGCTCCTACTGGTTCTGGTAAATCAACTCTTATTGCTTGTCGGTTAATTATTCCTCCAGAAGAATACAAAGGAGATTTGATTGACCGATTAGTAAGGCAGGGTAAGATTGCTATTACTCAACCATTAACCGCAGCTGTTCAAAGAATTCCTGAGACCAATGCTGATTTAATTGGTTCTGGCGTTGGACCCGGTCATATTCTTGGCCTCCGTCATGGAACTCAAGCTGGCGGCCGAGAGGGAGAACGGTTTGACCGCTGGAACATAGAACTAACAGTCACCGATGGTTCTTTAAGAAACTGGATTAGAGAAGGAAAACTTAATGAATATAGCGTGATAATGGTTGATGAGGCGCATCAAAGAAGTTGTAATATTGAAACCATTTTGATGCTTCTTAAGAACGAATTAGCCAGATACCCTAATCTAAAAGTAATTATCTCTTCTGCCACAGTAAACGCTGAGCGGTTTAGAGATACTTTTAGAGAAATGGGTGTAAGAGCTGATATTCTTAACCTTGATATTGCTTCCAAAAGAAAACATAATTACTATGTTCACTTTTGGAAGAATATGCAATCAGTCCAGGACTGCAATTGCTGGTTGTGTCAAAATTCCGACAAGAGAAAAGTTTTTTGGGGAAGTGAAAAAGATACTCTAACAGAATTTGAATTACCAGAAGTAGTTACCCGGCTTGTTATAAAGATTTTAAAAGAAACAGAAGAAGGGGGTATCATCGTATTTTTGCATGGCGAAGCAATTATTGAAGATACAGCCAGGGAGATTCACAAAGCAAAAGGCAAAGTAGATCCCTCTAATAAAATACCGGTGATTCCCATATATAGTCGACTTGGAGAAAAGGAAGTAAATAGACGCTTCAATCTTAAAGGCGAGAGACGAAGAGTTCTAGTAACTACAAACATTGCTGAAACCTCTCATACTCTTGATGATGTAGTTTATGTGATTGATTCGGGATATATTAAAGAATCCGAATGGAATCCTGATACCCAAATTTCAACTCTTCATTCTCGGCCTCACAGCCAGGATGGTTGTCATCAGAGATGGGGAAGGGTAGGAAGGGTTTGTGATGGATATGTATATTGTCTTTACACAGAAGAGAAGTTTAATCAGTTTGAACTCCATACTCCTTCCGAAGTTGCTAGAAGCTCTCTTGACGAGGTGATGCTTAATCTTAGTGCATCGGGTATTACCGACACTGAAAGGCTTCCCTGGTTAGTGAAACCAGAAGACTTTAGCGATCCTAAAGCTCGTAAAAAATGGCAAAAAGAGCTTCAGCGAGCCAGCAGGGCCATTAGCGAAAACCAGTTTGTCAGTAAAAATGGGCTCGTTACAGAAAAAGCCCAAGAGATTTTTCATGTTCCTCGTTCAACTAGAGATATTGATGTATTGGCGTTAGCAGATGAATATAATTGTGCTTTGGAAGCAGCAGTAACTCTCTTTTTGATGGCGACCCGCGATGGAGAACCAAGAACCGGGGCTAATCTTTATGCCCAAGGTCTTGGACTTTTAATTTGGGACCCTGAATGGGTTGCTTCGACAAAGATGAAAGTCTGGCAATTACATCAAGGATTAAAACTTGGCTGTAGAGATGATTTGGATTTTACAATTAAGCTCGCCCACTGTTTTTTAAGAGCTGAAGAAAAAGGGGTGGCTCAAGAATGGGCAGATTATTATCAGGTAAATTATCAGAGAGTAAGAGAAGCTTTGCATAGTTCAAGAGAGGTTATTGATTTTCATTATCGGAGTAAAGCCCAAGAAGAAGTAAGAAGTTTAGATATCGGCATCCTTGAAAGGGTTAGTCAGATATTAACTATTGCTTGGCGAAACAAGCTCGTTGATATTAAGGGTGGAACACCTTCTACTTATCCTTTAACAACAAAAGGGAAAGTAGGAGTAGTTTCTCCTCAGTGTGCTGGTGATTGGCAGAAAAAAGTAAAAGCGATTGTAGCTACTGCAGTTGAAGGAGAAGCAATAGTTAAAGGTTATCCTCAAGAAGTTCCTAATGCTTCTTTTATGGTTGATTTGCCAAGCCGAGCTCAAAAGAGAGATATTTTCCTTGACCAGAGATTCCCGGTCGGTAGCTGGGTAGAGGTTAAGGAAGAAAGAGGGAAAACTTACCTTAGTAAATTGGATGAAGTTCCTTTGCCAATTAGGATAAGTTTTAAAAAGAACATTTGGCTAAGCGAGGAAAAAAGAGAGAAGATGGTTTCGTATGACCAAAGGTTTGTTGTCAATGAATTTCAGGGGATATCGGTTCAGGGTATTTGGTTTGCTCAAAAGAAGGCTAATCGGGCTCGGATTGTAGAATGGACACAACAAAACGATGTTCCGGTTGCTATTCTTAGTCCTTTTGCTGAATCAGATATTTCTAAGTTGGGGAAAAAGAAAGGAGATTCTCTTAGAATAAAGATTCATCGGGTAGTTCGAGACCCGATTGGTAAAAGTGGCTGGGTCTTAGCGCAAACTTTCAAATTTGAAATTCCTGTTGAGTTTGGCGAACTAACTCTTTCTGACTGGGGAGCTGGATTAGAACGGCTTGAGGGTCAAACTCTATCTCTTCTTATTAAAGACTTTGATGAAGCAGGTTTTCCACAATTGACTAATGTAGAGAGAGTTATTGAGGATTTAAGAGATATCCGAAAAGAGATTTCGGAAAGTGGAGAGAAAACGGAACTTAGCGAGAGACCCTATATTGAATTGTCAGGTTTTGTAGTTGAAATAAAAGAGGGCGAAGAAAGAACGATTGTAGTGGCCCCGAGAAAAAAAGGGATTTTGCATCCTTTTGAGATTGCGCAGGATTATGTTCCCAGCGGCAATCTTAAGAATCTACGAGTTAATGAAGAAATTCTTCTTCGTCTTTTTCAAACTGACATGGTTGAGATTCCTGCTAATGATTTAACTGATAAAGAGATTAAGAACAGGCCAAAGGAATGGGAGATAAAAGAAGAAGAGAATAAGGTTTTAATGTCCCCCTGTCTTGAGGATAAAGATTTAGAAAATTGGTCAGCTCGGCCAGAAGCTATTGATTTTGTGAAACGACGCTCTTGGCGGTATTGCCTGCAAGTAAGGATTATTTCTTTGAAAGAGCTGGAAGACAATATGAAAAAAGCAGAAGATGCTATTGCAAAAACCAGAATGAATATTGATAGAAACCAAAGCATTCTTGTAAAAATTAGACAAAATATTAATGAGAACCGAGCCAGATTAGATAAGATTAGACAAAATATTACTACAAATCAAAACAAACGCGAAACCGCTACAAGTGAAAAGTGGGAAAATATATATAAGAGTTGGATTAAAGATAGTGAAGAACAAGAAGCTAAAGTTATGTCTTGGATTAAAGAAGGCAAAGAACGAGAAGCTGAACGCATATGTTGGATTGAAGAAGATGAGAGAAAAATTAGAGATGTTGAGCTTTCTATTAGAGATTGGCAAGAAAAGATAAAATCCGCACGAAAGAAATTAAGGCAATGCTAAAGAAAATAATCTGACCCCGAATTAAACCATGTTTCGGTATTTCTGTAGTGACCCTCGTTAAGTCAGTAAAAAGTTAGGGAGTTTTTGACGGGTATAAACCTTCGCGCTTTTTAGGGCGGCTTTTTGATTTGAGGAGCAATATTTCCCCTCTTTTCTCGAGATACTATCTTTCCTAAACTAAAAGATAGTTAAATCATAGGGAAATATTGTCATGTCTAAAAGATCATTGGACAACGATGGCAATCCGAGGGCCATTCAACGAAATAATCCGGTTAATAGTCGGAAGGAGAACACCGACCAGTTAATAGAACAAGCCGCAGAACAGCTCGCTGATTTGTTGTGGAAGTGTTGTTTAGCTAACAACAATCCAAGGACAGACAAGCGAACCGAATCAGGCAGCCAGCCTGACAGTTTGAAGAGTTCTTGAGTTTTTGTAAAATCTTTTAACTTCTGCCAATTTCTCTTTCATTGAAATCATATACCCCTTATCCTGCATGGTTATAATAAGCTTTGGACTGGGGAGC
>CAZSOR010000248.1:0-7234 GCA_964608395.1 uncultured Pirellulales bacterium | reverse complement strand
CGCAATGGTAATTAACGCCAAATCAATCCGCGGCAATTCATAAGCCTCGCCTTCCAGCTTCTGGTTTGACTTGTCTTGCGCCCTGCCGAGAACTTCTTTCAGATAAGGAAATCCCACCCAGAAAATAATCGAAACCATGTTCAGAATAAAAAGCGTGTCGAATAAATGCAGATAGCTTAATCCGACGTTACGCTCGTACTTCGGGCGAAATATCCGTTGCAGGTCGAAGAATTGTCCCACCTTCCATAGCGGCTCTTCAAACTTGAACGGATTGAAGATAATCGTCATCAGCAGCAGGGAAACAATCGCCGCGATGGTCACAAAGGCAATATTCTCAGGCTTGTATTTTGCCGGTTTGGAAAACAGCGAGGCAAGGATATGCAGCACGACATAGACGGGCAGGATGACGAAAGGGTAGAAAAATCTGCCGTTATAACCGGCGGCCGAATTGCCGGACCATACGGCCAGTAGGGTCAATAGAACCGCCAGATATATGAAATGAACGTTTTTGTAAATACTCAGCAAAACAATAGCAACGAAAATCGCACACCAGAAGAAACTGACGAAATCAAGCCCGAGGAGCGAAAAACTGACGAATGTCACCCAGCAGACCAGCACGGTTGCCGCGCAGCCAAAGATTGTCGACAACTTGATGTACAACTTTTTCTGGTCTTCTATCTCATTTCTGGGCGCTTTGAGGAATCTCGGCCTGAGAAAACGGGAAAACAGCCAGAGGATCAATAAACCGATGCCGAGAATATACAGCACTAAAAATGGAAAACCCGTACCGACACGGTTGGACCAGTCGAAAGCGGACCTCCATTCATGAATGTCACGCCACCGCTCGGCATGTTTGCTGAAACTTATAACAAATGTATGAGTGAGGTTCGTCAAATGGAACGGATTGAACACAATAGTCGCTATAAAAGCGACGAAGCCCGCGGCCATGGTGTGGTATATGCCTTTTCGACCGATGGAGATGAACCTTTTTTTGGAAATGCTCGTTAGAAGGTTAAGGCTCACGAACGGAACCAGCATAATGAAAACGTAGATGTATCCACCGTGGACATTGCACCAGAAAACGGCCAACGGGACGATTAGCCAGATATAAAGTATGTTTCGATATGTCGCCAGCACCAATATCAGCAGAAAGACCGCTACCAGCATGTTCGAAAAACCTGCCGGGCGGACATCGAGAAACGAACGCCCGATGAACATCGCAAAGCAGGAAAATACGGCACAAAGCGCGGGATTAGCCCCCAGCAGCCGGCCCGTGTAATAGACGCAAATCACGGTCAATATGTAAATGGCGAACTTCCAGTAGACCAGAGCATTCGACGAGAAACTCATGCCGTCCGCATAGGACGATTTGGGCACCAGCAGGTAGAAGATTTCGTGCGTAAGCCAATTCTGATTAACCCAGCCGGTCGGATGTACGGCCTTAACCGTCTTGAGGCCGACCTTAGTCGTAATCCACTGGGCCCAATCCGGCCAATTCCGAATCTCTTGTTCCGTTGGCCCCGCCTTGTGCGAGTTAGCACTGAACGGCTCGACAGTATCGACGCCGTGATTGACAAAATGCCGCCCGCAGGCCATTGCAACCCAGGTATCGCCGGCGGCAACCATGTGCGTGCAGGCATGAACAGTAAAAATCAGCATTGCCATCCAGCCGATAATAACGGGCCACCCGGTCAATGCCCTGTGCCTGACCGCTTGTACTGCCTGTTCAGAGACTGTCGAATCTTCCACTCTCGGAGTCGAGATGCTGCGTTTCTTGCTCTTTACTGACTTAGCCATTCTTGAAGTCTGTCTAATCCTTTTGTAATCTGTTCGAGCGAACAGGCAAAACTCAAACGCACATTATTGTCACAGCCAAACGGCAGACCCGGAACCAGGGCCACATTGGCCTGTTCCAGCAGTGCTTTGGCAAAATCCATACTGCCGGTAATATTTGCCCCATTAATATTTCGGCCATAATGAGCGGAAACATCAGGGAAACAGTAAAAAGCGCCGGTTGCCTCGGTGCATTCGACGCCCTCGATGCCATTCAGCCGGTCGGACATATATTTGCCCCGACGTTCGAATTCGGCTCTCATCTGTTCGATAGCCGCCGCCGAAGGCTCGCCCAGGGCCGCAATCGCCGCATACTGGCAGAAAGTCACAGGATTCGAGGTCATGTGAGACTGCAAACGCCCCATCGCCTTGATGATTTCCAGCGGCCCTGCCGTATATCCGAGCCGCCAGCCGGTCATAGAGTAAGTCTTGCTGAAGCCGTTCAGAGTCAACGTTCTGTTAAAGGCATCCTCGCTCAACGAAGCAAAGCTCACGAACTTCGTATCGCCGTAGATGAGCTTTTCGTAAATCTCGTCCGAAATAACCAATACATTTGTCCCTTCGAGAACCTTCGCGATGGCTTTGAGTTCGTCCGGCGTATAAGTAAATCCGCCCGGATTGTTAGGCGAGTTTATGAGCAGCATGGTGGTTTTGTCCGTAATCGCCGCTTCTAATTGTGCCGGCGTGATTTTGTAGCCGGTGCTCTTGCCGGTTTCGATAATCTTTGCCGTCGCGCCGGCAAGCTTTATCGTCTCCGGATACGTAACCCAGTAAGGCGTGGCTAAAATCACCTCATCGCCCGGATCCAGCACGGCCTGCATCGCCTCGTAAACCGAGTGCTTGCCGCCGATATTGACGATGACCTGCTCAGGCGTATAGTTCAGCCCGTTTTCCTTCCGTAGCTTATCGGCGATGATTTTCCGCAGCTCAATGACGCCCGCCGCTGCGGTATATTTCGTCTGGCCCGCCTTGAGCGACTCAATAGCAGCTTCTTTGATATAATCAGGCGTATCGAAATCCGGCGCCCCGGCACCGAAACCGACCACGTCCACACCCTGGGCTTTTAACTCCTGCGCTCGCGAAGTCACAGCGATTGTCGCCGAAGTCGGCACCTCCTGGGCTCGTTTGCTGACTTTCATCTTCCTTTTATTCCTTTCAAATCCTAATCTTCTTTTTACATAAACAACCGCGTTATTAAAAACGAAACTGCCAGGTGAGTCAAGAAAATTGGCTGAACCTCGATTCTTAATGCTCAATGCCCGGATGTTTTCATACTTCGCCCGGAAAATCCTTGACCGCAAGTCCGGCAAGTGATAGAATTGAAGTTGTTAAAAGGGAAAAGTTTTACGGAGAGCAAAAATGTTCGGATCAAGCGAATCATTCAATTTGTTCTTTCTTCACAGACAAAGCGGCAAGCCGGCAGCCTTATTACTTATATTCCTCGCCATCTGCCTATTTGGCCTATCGGCAGAGGCCCAGTATGGCGGTGGTACTGGAGAACCTGACGATCCGTACCAAATCGCTACGGCTGAGCAGCTTATCTCGATAGGGGCGGATTCAAGCTTGCTCAGTAAACATTTTGTGCTGATTAATGACATAGACCTTGATCCTAATTTATCTGGTGGACGTGTGTTTGATGAATCAGTCATCGCCCCTTCCGTTGTGGTTATGGCACATATAGCAATGATTTCCTGTCCACCTTTTACAGGTACCTTCGATGGAAACGGAAAGACAATCCGCAACCTTTTTATTAATACTGAAAGAACATATGGCGCATACATAGGGCTGTTTGGGTGTATCACAGGACAAGTTAGAAACTTAAAGTTAGAAGGGATCAATGTTTCAGGTTATAATATGGTTGGAGGTCTGGTTGGGAACAACCAGGGAGTAATCACAGCGTGCAGCATAACGGGATCAATTTCAGGACAAAGCGAAGTCGGAGCTTTGGCGGGGAGAAATGAAGGAACAATAAGTTCCTGTTACACAACAGGAGTTGTGTGGGCCGATGAGAAAGCTGGCGGGCTTGTAGGTTACCATAGTGCTGGAACAATAGCATTTTCATACTCTCTTAATGTTGTGGATGGTAAATTCGATGTGGGAGGTCTTGTAGGCACCACCCAGGAAGGAACTGTCCATCTTTCATATTGGGATATTGACACAAGTGGCATGAGAATCAGTGCTGGTGGGCGAGGAAAGCATTCTGTAGAAATGATGAATCGTAAGATATACCGAGGATGGGGCTATCCGAACGTATGGACTATAAATGATGGGGCTGACTATCCGCGTCTATTCTGGGAAGCTCCGAATAATGAAATGATTGTCGATATGCCCTGTTTTTATGGCGGCGGTACTGGCGATCCAAATGATCCGTTTCAAATTTGGTCTGCAGAACATCTACTATCAATAGGTTATTGCCCTGATGATTTTAATGATTACTTTATATTAATGGACGACATCGATTGTAATAAAATCGATCCGAATCTTATCACACCAATTGGTACTGATCGATGGCCTTTCGCGGGAATATTCGACGGTAATGGCCATGTCATTTCTAATTTAGATTGCCGGCTGGATGGACAAAGCTGTGTAGGATTGTTTGGATATGTACAAAAACATCCTTACCCACCAGACGATGAATCCGGTATTGTGATGAACCTGCAGCTTACAAATGCAACTGTTTACGGCGGTAACCTAACCGGTGCTGTAGTAGGAATCAATAAGGGCCAGATCATTTCCTGCTATGTTACAGGATCAATTCAAGGTTGGAATCAAACTGGTGGATTGATTGGCAACAACGAAAGTACAGTCAATAGCTGTCAGTTCAAGGGTAATGTAGAAGGAGAATCTGATGTTGGTGGAATATGTGGCTATAGTGACTATCAAGCCCGTCTGGAGTCGTGTTCATCGTTCGGATTAGTAACAGGCATCGAGAAGGTGGGTGGTCTTGTTGGACATAGCGGAGTAGTCACATTAAGTTATTCAGAAGCCGATGTTTTTGGTGATGAGAAAATTGGTGGGTTAGTCGGTATCAATAGAGGCAATATCCATCAGTCATATTCTATAGGTAATGTAACCGGACAGGCTGAAATCGGGGGGATTGCCGGATCTAATTGGAAAAAAATCCAAGAGTGTACTTGTTCAGGTTCTGTCTCAGGGGTATCCTTGGTTGGGGGACTTGCAGGTTCTAACAGATTTGGATCAATCACAAATTCCTACTCTAATTCAAACACTACAGGAAATACCCAGGTTGGGGGCTTAATCGGACTAAACCATCAGACGGCAGCAACCTATTGCTATTCATCCGGTAAGGTCATCGCCGACGGCGAAAATGTAGGAGGACTTATTGGTTTAGACAGGGAAAACAGTGGTGAATTCTTTCTATGCTACTGGGATACAGAAACCAGTGGAATGAAAACGAGTCAGGGAGGATTTGGCAGAACCACACGACTCATGATGGATTCACATACGTTTCGTGGCTGGGCAAAGAACAATGTATGGACGATTCTTGAAGATTCTGATTATCCACGTTTGGCTTGGGAACAAAAGGCGGGTGTGCCCATAACGAAAGTTACCTCTACATATGGTGGTGGTACAGGCGAGCCAGACGATCCCTATCAGATATGGACAAGCGAGCAGCTTATCGAGATTGCTTACCAGCCTTGGGACTTCAGGAAGCATTTCATCCTGATGAATGATATAGACATGGCAGGGATTGATCCCATTGAGATTATTCCCATCGGTTCACGTGCAGTTCTATTCGGAGGTGTATTTGACGGCAGGGATCATAGCATATCTAACTTTCGCTGTTTTTGTCCCGGTTCACCTTACACCGGTATCTTTGGTCTTGTAGGCTGGCCAGGACAACCATCGCTCAAACCACGTAATGTCATTGGATCAATTATGAATTTGCACATTGAAAATATAGATGTCATTGGTGGTTCACATACTGGCGGTCTGACCGGAATGTGTGGAGGTGAAATACAAAACGTTTCTGTTTCAGGTCGTGTTCAAGGAGAAGAATACGTAGGTGGTCTGATCGGATACAACACCGGAGAAATACGAAATTCATCCAGTGACACTTCCACTACTGGTGTGAAAAGTGTAGGTGGCTTAGCAGGCTATAACCAAGATGTTGTTATCGATTGCCGTTCAACCGGTATAGTAAGCGGCAACGACCGAATAGGCGGACTGATAGGAATTCAGCTTTCACGTTCAATAGTGCGGTATTTACGTGTTAGTACCCTTAGCTCCTGTACGTCTTCTTGCCAGATCGACGCAACGGGCATTTCTGCGGGAGGACTAGTTGGAGAATGTGGAGGACAAGTCACCGATTGTAATGCGATAGGAAATGTATCAGGCCATGAACGTGTCGGAGGGCTTATAGGTTATAATAATGGGAATCTCCAAAGTTGCTTCGCAACAGGAGAAATTACGGCCGATGGCAATGCAGTTGGAGGACTAGTGGGTTTCGGTTGGACCGATCAATATGCTATCACAGGTTGCTATGCAACTGGCAACGTACGAGGTATTGACCGCGTAGGTGGACTTGTTGGCAACTGCAGTGAGTGTACGATCAACCAGTGCTACTCCCTGTCGAATGTTACTGGTCGGAACCGTGTAGGCGGCCTTGTTGGATATTCCAGATTTTCAACAATTCAATCAAACTACGCTATGGGTGATGTTCAGGGTCAGGACTATATCGGAGGCTTTGTTGGGATTAGTACTAAACCAGTTATAAAATGCTATTCGACCGGTCGGGCTTCTGGAGACCGGCAAGTTGGTGGATTCATTGGATGGACATGGTATTCGCCCAAAAAAATGGAATCATGCTTCTGGGATATTCAGAAATCGCAACATGTAAATGGAGAAGGGGGTCATGAGTACCCCTTAGAGGGGCTCGTCGGCAAGACGACAGCCGAGATGCAAATGGCCGGAACATTCCTTGATGCTGGTTGGGACTTTGTGGACGAGACAGCAAACGGTACTGAAGATATCTGGTGGATTCTCGAAGGCCAGGACTATCCGCGGCTTTGGTGGGAAGCTATCGAATGATTATTGATAATTGATTATTGATTATTTTTTCTTGCATCCAGTATCAACCGTCGAGACATGAGAGACGAGCATCGAATTTATTGACAGCTAATTACACAACTGTTAGTCTGTTGCCATGATTCGTAGTATTCAAATTGCGGTCGAGTCTGATTCCAATCTGGTCGGGCCGGAGAAAAAACACCCGCCCTCCGCCTCCTGTTTCTCCCGTAAGGGATGGCTTACGCCACTGTATTCTATATTCTGTCTTCTGTTTTTTTCCTTCTTCCTTGTCGGTTGCGCCGAGCCTGAGCAACAGCCTATATGGGAGCAAGTCAAGATTGGCGATTTGGCCCCTTACGAGGCCGGCAAA
>CAZSOR010000247.1:0-7251 GCA_964608395.1 uncultured Pirellulales bacterium | reverse complement strand
CACAGGCACTGATTCGCCATAACCGGCCGCTGCTGGCGTATATCGGCGGCAAGCCCGGAGCCTTCACGAGCAAGGACCATAATTTCCTGCCGGGAGAGACGGTTGAAAAACAGCTCATCGTTATAAACAACTCCCGCGAAACAGTTACATGCGACTGCGAGTGGTCGTTCGACCTGCCCGGGACAATCGCCGGCAAAAAGCAAATCACCCTACCCACGGGCCGGCAGCAGCGGATTCCGCTGCGCTTCGAATTACCCGCCGCAACAGCCCCCGGCAAGTATCAGCTCAGAGCAACCTTCAATTTCGGCAGCGGCGAGACTCAGACCGATTCGTTTTCGATAGATATCATGCCGCAGCCGCAAGCTGTCCGGTCGGACGGTAAGATTGCACTGTTCGACCCGAACGGACAGACCGGAAAGCTGCTGGACGGGATGGGAATCCGGTACCGGCCCGTGGATGCGAAAACCGACCTGGCGGCGTATGAGACCTTCATAGTCGGCAAGTCCGCTTTGACGGCCGAGAACCCGGCGCCGAATATCGCTCGCGTGCGCGACGGCCTTAAGGTGCTTTTGTTCGAGCAAACCGCGGACGTCCTGGAGAAACGGTTCGGATTCCGCGTGGCCGAATACGGCTTACGGCAGGTCTTCAGGCGCGCAGCCAATCATCCGCTGCTGGCGGGAATCGAAGCCGAGAACCTGTGCAACTGGCGCGGCGAGGCGACAATCATACCCCCTCGCCTCAAGTACGAGATGCGGCCCCGCTACGGCCCGACCGTCCAGTGGTGTGGCATACCAGTAACGCGGCTCTGGCGTTGCGGTAATCGCGGCAATGTCGCCTCAGTGCTCATCGAGAAGCCCGCGCGGGGCGATTTTCTGCCGATCCTCGACGGCGGATTCAGCCTTCAGTATAGCCCGCTGATGGAGTTCCGCGAAGGCAAGGGAATGATGCTCTTCTGCCAGATGGACATAACCGGGCGCACGGAAGATGATCCGGCGGCTCAGACGCTGGCCGAGAACATTCTCCGGTACGTATCGGCATGGAAACCGGCTCCGAGGCGGCATGTCATCTACGTCGGCGATCCCGCCGGCAGGCAACATCTCGAATCAACAGGTATATCCCTGAGTTCTTATGACGCCGGAAGCTTGTCCGCCAACCAGGTCCTCGTCGTCGGAGAAGGCGGTGGAAAGATGCTCGCGAAGGACGCCGCAGCTATCGCCGACTGGCTCAAGACCGGCGGCAACCTGCTGGCGGTCGGGCTCGACGAGCAGCAGGCAAACGCATTTTTGCCGCTGAAAATCCGCACGAAGGAGGCCGAACATATCTCGGCTTATTTTGAGCCGTTCGGCTTCAAATCCCTGTTTGCAGGAGTCGGGCCGGCGGATGTGCACAGCCGTGAGCCGCGAAAACTGCCCCTCGTCTCGGCATCAGTTACAACCATCGGCGATGGAGTTCTGGCCGGGGCGGAAAATTATAACATCGTCTTCTGCCAGCTCGCACCGTGGCAATTCGACAGCAAGCAGCCGCAAAACGTCAAGAGAACATTCCGCCGGACCAGTTACCTTCTTGCCCGTCTGCTGGCAAATATGGGAGCGGCCAGCTCAACGCCTGTTCCGGAGCGATTCGGCAATCCTGTAAACACGTCTAAAGACGAGAAACGGTGGCTGGAAGGCCTATACATGGATGTACCGGAAGAGTGGGACGACCCTTATCGATTCTTCCGCTGGTGAGCATCATAAAAGCTTGATATTTCAAAAATAATCGCTATGCTTTTACATATTCGAGCCGCCGGTTTGAAAATCAGGACGGTACAGGTTATGAATAAAAGCAATAAAACGAATTTCTTACTTTAAGGAGTAACTTTCATGGCAAATCAATTCACTCGCAGAGATTTCATCAGGACGGGTACTATGGCCGGCCTGGGAATGGCAGTGGGTAGTGTGGTGCTTTCAGGTTGTAAAAGTGCCCAGACTCGATCTGATGCCGCAAGTATGATCGGATATAATCCCGGTGCTAAGGATCTGATTAAAGTCGGTTACGTCGGCATCGGCAATCAGGGTTCGGGACACGTCAACAATCTATTGAAAATTGAGGGCTGTCAGATCACGGCAGTCTGCGATATTCGTCCCGAAAGGGTCAAATGGGCCCAGAGTCAGATTGTCAAGGCCGGTTTTCCGAAGCCGAAGGGATACACAAAAGGCGATCTGGATTTCGAGCGAATGTGCGGAGAAGAAGACCTGGACCTGGTTTACAATGCCGCACCGTGGCGATGGCACGCGCCGATTAGTCTAAGCGCGATGGAGAACGGAAAACACGCCGCCTCCGAAGTCAATATTGCGCTTTCCGTGGAGGATTGCTGGAAACTGGTTGAAACCTCCGAAAAAACCCGCAAGCACACTGTAATGCAGGAGAACTGCTGCTATGACTTTACCGAGATGGTGGTTATGAATATGATCCGAGAAGGTCTGTTCGGCGAGATAATGCACGGCGAATGCGGCTATCTGCACGACCTGCGAGGCCTGAAAATCCATCCGACGGTGTA
Source organism: uncultured Pirellulales bacterium (assembly GCA_964608395.1). GTDB lineage: Bacteria > Planctomycetota > Phycisphaerae > Sedimentisphaerales > Anaerobacaceae > JAFGPJ01. The sequence goes on along the minus strand of CAZSOR010000247.1, from coordinate 4,712 downwards.
CCAGGGAATGTGGCGGGTGCACCAGTCGCTTAAACGCAACGGTAACCTCTATCCGACCCACGGAATCGGGCCGATGGCCTGGTGCATGGATATCAATCGGGGCGATGCGTTCGATACCCTCATTTCCATGACCACCAAATCAATCGGCCTCAATGAGTTCGCCGATAAGAAATTCGCCGAGGCCAAAACGGAAAAGGACAAGAAATTCTACAGCGAATGGCAGAACCGCAAATATGCTCTCGGCGATGTCAATATCACACTGATAAAAACAAAGCTGGGCAAGACGATCATCTGTAAGCACGACACAAACCTGCCGAGGCCCTACAGTCGCGATTTCATGGTGCAGGGATCGAAAGGGCTTGTCCGCAAGTACCCCGCCGAGCATATTTACATCGAGGGTCTCAGCCAGGGCCACAGTTGGGAAGCGTCGGGCGCTTACCGTGACAAATATGAACACCCTGTCTGGAAGGCCATGAAGGAGAAAGCAAAAGGCGCCGGCCACGGCGGAATGGACTTTATCGAAGACTATCGCCTGATAACGGCCCTGCGAAAAGGGATATCGCCGGACATCGACGTCTATGATTCCGCAGCATGGAGCGCTATCATCCCGCTTAGCGAGAAGTCCATCGCCGAGGGAAACATGCCAGTCAAATTCCCCGACTTTACTCGAGGCAGTTGGAAAGAGTCGCGGCAGCTTGGCATTTCGAACTGGCTCGTATGACAACATACCCTCGAATAAAGGAAATTGAATGAAACCGACTTTATTGATTCTTGCCGCCGGCATGGGAAACCGCTACGGCGGGCTTAAACAGATCGACCCGATCGGACCGAACGGCGAGATTATCATCGACTATTCAATCCATGATGCGATTCGCGCCGGATTCGGCAAGCTGGTATTCATCATCCGGCATTACTTCGAAGACGCCTTCAAGGAGAAAATCGGCAGCAAGTTTGACGACCTGGTCGAAACAGCCTACGCCTACCAGGAACTGGACGCCGCCCTCGACGGATTTGCCTTGCCGCCCGAACGCGAAAAGCCCTGGGGCACGGGACACGCAACCCTGCTGGGCAAAGATTTCATCGACGAGCCGTTCGCCGTAATTAACGCCGATGATTACTACGGCATCGATTCGTTTAAGATGATGGCTGATTTTCTTCGCGGCACAGAAGTTTCACCAACAAATTACGCGATGGTGGGTTTTCGGCTTCGCAATACGTTAAGCGAATACGGTTCCGTCGCCCGCGGCGTATGCTACTGCGATGACAATGATTGTTTAAGCGATATCTTCGAACGGACGGGTGTGGAAAAACACGGAAACGGCGCCCGTTATTTCGACGAAGGCGGCACAGAGCACCTGCTGACCGGCGACGAAGTAGTATCCATGAACCTCTGGGGTTTCCACCAGTCGGTTTTCGGGCATATCTCGGCGAAGTTTAAGGAGTTTCTTAAAGATCACGGAAACGATCCTAAAGCCGAGCTGTTTATTCCTACCGTGATCGATGATCTTGTCGAAAGCGGTAAGGTCAAAGTCAAAGTTCTTCCTACGCACGACATATGGTTCGGCGTAACCTACAGGCAGGAAAGAGAGATAGCCGAGCGGTGCATTCGCAAGCTGATCGCAGAGGGACTGTATCCGGAAAAGCTCTGGTAAACACGATGGAACGTGATATAAAATCGATAGCGGCAAAATTTAATCTCGATGGCAAATTGATACGGAATGAATCCTTCGGAAGCGGGCATATTAACGACACCTACTGCCTTACCTGTAGGCAAGACGACCGCCGGATACATTACATCCTGCAGCGGATTAATCATCAGGTATTCAAAAATCCGCCGGCGATGATGGAAAATATCCGGCGGGTAACGAACCATATTCGCCGGAAACTTCAAGAACAGCAGAGCAAACTTGTCTCGCGCCAGCTTGTCGTCATCAGTACGAAAGACGGCGACGATTTCTTCCTGGACGACCGCGGCAATTACTGGCGCGTTTATAATCGGATAGAAAATGCGGTTACATACGACACAATCGAATCGCCCGAACTGGCCTACGAGGCGGCCCGGATGTTCGGCCGGTTCGCAGCGATGCTCACGGATTTACCCGGCCCGACGTTACATGAAACGATTCCGGATTTTCACGCGACTCCGAAACGCTTGACAACCTTCCGGGAAGTCCTCCGGCAGGACCCGCGCGGCCGCGCCAAAGACGTCACGGACGAGATCGATTTCGTGCTGGAGAATGACGGGATATGTGACGTACTTCTAAATCACGCCGGCAAGGGCGAAATTCCGGTTCGCATAACGCACAATGACACGAAAATCAACAATGTGCTGCTGGATGAAAAGACGCACAAAGGCGTGTGCGTAATCGACCTTGACACGGTCATGCCGGGGCTTTCATTATACGATTTCGGCGACATGGTGCGCACGGCGACGAATCCGGCCGAAGAAGACGAACGCGACCTGTCAAAAGTGACGATGCGCATGCCGATATTTGAAATGCTGCTCAAAGGCTTTGCCGAAGAAACACACACGTTTCTAACACCGACCGAGAAGAAAAACATGGTTTTTGCCGGCAAGCTCATTACGTTCGAGCAGATGATTCGATTCCTCGCAGACCATCTGGCCGGCGACATTTATTATAAGATACACCGTGAAGGCCATAATCTGGATCGCTGCCGAACGCAAATGAAGATGGTTCGATCCATAATCGCACAGGAAGAGGCGATGAACGCCCTGGTCGATTCTGTTTTTAAAGAGTTGTCCTGATGTGCTGAAAAATATTGTAGAACGTTGCCGGATGGACTATAATCCCCATCGTCCGTACCGTGGTTCGTGGATCGTAACACGAATCCTGAATAACATATGTGGCTTGGTAAGCAGGAGAACATATGGATATTGATTTTACAAGTCTCGGATTTGAAACGAATTTCAGCATTCTCGACTGGTGTATTGTCATAGGCTACCTGATTACAGTCGTCGGTATAGGCGTCTACATCCGCAAGTATATTGCCTCGGCCACGGACTTTATGGTCGCCGGCCGGGGTCTTAAGACCTTTCTCGCCATAGCGACCATGATCGGCACGGAACTGGGCCTGGTAACGGTGATGTATTCGTCGCAGAAAGGTTTCACCGGGGGATTCGCCGCGTTTCACATCGCCTTCGCCGCGGCGATTGTCACCCTTTTCGTAGGCATATCCGGCTTCATCGTTGTGCCGCTTCGACGATTGAAGGTGATGACAATACCGGAGTTTTACGAGATGCGATTCGGCAAAGACATCCGCATACTCGGCGGTATTATCCTGGCACTTTCGGGCATCCTCAATATGGGCATGTTCCTGAAGGCCGGCTCGCTGTTTGTTACCGGTGTTACAGGTATGACATCGGAAGTTCATCTAAAGATCGTTATGACGGTTCTGCTGTGCATGGTCCTGCTTTACACAACCTTAGGGGGAATGGTGTCCGTTGCGATACTCGACTATATCCAGTTCGTGGTGCTGTCGTTCAGCCTGCTCTTTGCCAGCGTTATGTCAATCAGATACTTAGGCTGGGACAATATCATTGACACGGTTACGCGTGAGATGGGCCAGAGCGGATTCAATCCCTTTGACAAAGCAGGCTTCGGCTGGACATACGTCCTCTGGATGTTCTTCATGGGCCTTGTAAGTTGTGCCGTCTGGCAAACCGCCGTCATCCGGGCCTGCTCGGCAAAAAGTACCGGAATTGTGCGGCGAATATATATGCTATCTTCGGTAGGTTTTCTTATCCGGTTCCTGATCCCCTACTTCTTCGGAATCTGTGCCCTGGTTTTTATTGCCAATAATGCAACGCTCAAAGACGTATTCCTGTCCGCCGACGGAAAAGCAAATTCCGATTTGTCACTAACAGCAATGCCGTTCTATTTGAGTCAGATCCTGCCGGCGGGCTTTATCGGCATTATCTCGGCGGGAATGCTCGCGGCGTTCATGTCGACACACGACAGCTATCTTTTGTGCTGGAGTTCGGTGCTCACTCAGGATGTGGTCGCTCCATGGTTTAAAAAAGGCCTGTCCTCGAAGGCGCGACTCCTGCTGACAAGAATCTTCATCGTTGCAATCGGTATCTTCATACTCATCTGGAGCCTCTGGTATCCACTAAGTCAGGACCTATGGGACTATATGGCCATTTCCGGCTCGGTATACTCTATCGGGGGATTTGCGCTGCTGGCCTTTGGGTTGTATTGGAAGCGGGCCAGCAGAGCTGGGGCGTATCTTGCGCTGACATGCGGTTTCTTTGCACTCTTTGGTTTACCAGAAGTTCAGTATAAGTTAGGGTCTTTGTTTCATCCTGTGCAGCGTCTTTTGGGATTCACAAAAGAAATTCCTATTGAGAAATTGACCGACGGAATGTGCTTGGTTAAGGAAGTCCTGCCCGGTGATGAGATCGCGATGATATACCTAATTCCCAGTGCCATTATCGGCCTGATCGTCCTGGCACTGGCGATTGTCCTGATGATTGTCGGATCGCTGCTGCTGCCCGACAAGAAGGGACGATCAACTCTTATGAAACAAAGGAGCAATTTAGATGGATTGGATTAAAATTTGGACGTTCTTTTTCTTTTTGAGCCTGGCGCTTTTTGCCTGTCTTTCGGTTGTTGTTACAATCGGGGGATTCTTCAACATAAGATCGCTGTTCAAGGATCTTTCCGCCGCCAGGCAAAAGGCAGAGCGCTCGC
>CAZSOR010000246.1:0-7256 GCA_964608395.1 uncultured Pirellulales bacterium | reverse complement strand
TTTTGCCGGAACCGCCGGGCACTGTCATATTGCCCTGGGTTCCAAGGCCGATCGCGATACTGTCCACATTTGTCAGGACTATGCCATGATCGGCAATAACCTGAAGCGGGATGATCCACTCGGTCCAGGTGTCTATTGTTACCGCGGCCGGGTCATCGTGGACTACAATCGCAGGTGCACCGGCACTGTTGGAAACCGCCACGTAAAGCGGCTCAGCATCATTGCTGGCTATACCGATGTCCTGATACGCCCACTGCTGACCGACTGTCCCAGTAGTCGTGACGTTGGAGAATACAGCCTCGCATGTCAAAGCAGCATCGTGACTCGTTAAGGCCAAGCCAACATAGACATTCGCGCCCATTGGGATGTTCTGCGCTGTGGCGCCAGTTACCGGTAGCCAATTCGAACCGTTCGCCGAATGTGAAACCGTAAAGAGGCCGGAAATACTACGCTCCAATTTCACCCAGTACGGCGCGGTTATGCCACCCTCAGCGGTGTTGAAACTGGCAGCACCCGTATCGGGGCGACCCTGTGAGGCGACTCCGTTAGCAGGTGTAACAGCCGCAAAGGCATGCTTCGAGTCTGCATCAAGTGTCTCACGAATCATCACGCCGGCTTTGGCCCAGCCGTTCGTATTTTCAACGCTGTCGACTCTTGCTATAATCGAGCCGGCACCCGTGAGCGTCTTATAAGCGAAGTGGAACTCGTCGTGGAAACCTGTTCCGATTCCGCTGATGTCCCAGATATCTGCGCCGGAGGCGGTCATCGTATAGGTGCCCGCCGGGCCCTCAGCGAAGCTGCCGACGGAAGCCGAGTAACCTCTGAACCACAGCGACAATTCCGTAACGCCTTCTTCTGTCCAGTCACGCTGGCCTGTCAACGTGTACTCCACCTCCGAGTACTTCGAATAGCCCTGCTTGTTGTTGTCGTATACAAAAGGCATAGACTGACTGCCGCCTTGGACGATAGTCTCCTCGGTATAAGAAGGGGTGGTTTCATCGCCTACTGCAGCACCGGTTCCGTTGCCGGCGAAGTAATCCGCAGTGCCCGGTGCACCGTAGCCCAGCCCATCGTGCCATGCGTACCATATCTGGTTGTCGTTGGCATCGTAGATCTCGAAATCGTCTATGACAAAGAAATCACCGGTCGTAAAGCTCCAGACATTGCCGGCCCATGGACTATCGGGACTGTCGTTTACTTCATCGATCCGCCAGTAGTACGCCGTATTCAATGTAAGGTTACCGGGGTCATAGCTCTCCTCGCCAAGGGCTTTTGGCCCCTTGTACTCAGGCGAGCCTGTCGTGGCATTGGCCACGGCGTCCGCATCCGTACCGAAGTACACCTCATGCGAATCTGCGACGGCTCCCGCATCCCAGCCAAGAATCACCGACGGTTTTACGTCCACGGTACCATCGGCCGGATTCGGGCCGCTGACGGCACCCAGAGTAGTGAAGCTCCAGACGTCGCCTTTATACGTCTCGAAGCCGTCGAACTCATCGACACGCCAGTAATAAGTCTTGGCCAACATGAGCGGGCCGGGAGTGTAATTCGCAGGACCATTAGGAATACCCGCGTCAGCGTTGCTCACCTCGTCAAAATCTTCGCCGAAGACTATATAGTGCAATTTTGCGCCGAAACCAGCCGTCCAGTTAAGCATTATATTAAGATCGACGAACTCGGCACTATCAGCCGGCTCGGGGTAATAGGCAGTCTTGGGCGGAACCATAAAGCTCCAGACATCACCCTTGTGTTTTGTCGTGCCGTCGGCCTCGACTTCATCGATTCGCCAATAGTAGGTTGTGCCCGGAACCAGACCATCGGGATAAGGATATCCGGGGAATCCGGCTACAAAGTAGATCAAGGTCACGTTCCCGCGGAAGGCATCGCCGGTCCCATCGTTCACATCATCAAAATTGTCGCTAAAGTACACATCGTGCGATGCGGCAGTGGAACCCGCAGTCCAGCCCATGCTCACCCATGTATCCGCATGTAACACGCCGTCTTCCGGATAGGGATTGGTGGCTATTACGGGAAAAGTAGGAGAAGCATGAGCTAAAATTTCGGCATCTGTCAGAGCACGGTCGAAAACGACTGCTTCTTCCAGAACGCCCATCAGATTGTCAGTCTGGTCGGTACCACGTCCGCCAATCGTAAGGCGCGGGAGGTCGATCATGTCCGCAGTTGTTGCCACGAGCTGTCCATCTATAAAAAACTGCGTGCCGCTGCCGTTATTGCGCCATACCAGATGCACCCATACATCCTGTTGTATCACAAGGTCGTCCAGAGTTAATCCTGCGTTTGGCGTAAACTGGTAGTCGGCAACCCCATATAGTGTGAAGCCGGCCTCACCCAGGGGTGACCAGCCAGCAAGACGAATCGACGTTGTGCCGCCGTCGTGAAGGCATTGCGGGTCGCTACCGGCCGGCGCCTTCGTCGTTTTAACGATATATTCGGCCGTCCAAGGGCCGGGCAGGTTTTCCGCGCCGGTGAAACTGGCGCGATTGGCGCCGTTCCTCTCGAATCCCACGGCCGTTCCGGCGCCGAAGATTCCCTCCTGACCTAACGAGACATCTTCGTATGTCCCATTCAAACCGCCACTGCCCGAATCGATACAGTCCGTTGAAGTCTCATCGAACTTGTACCAGTGAAGCGGATTGGCATCGCTTATCACCGCCTCCCATCCTGCAAGGTCGGCTCGAACCACACCACAGGTGGCCGACACCAAAATAAAAGTTAATAAGCAAACCAATTTCCTGCACATGATAATCCTCCTGTCAAAAAAAATAAGATTAAATGGTTGATAATGATTGCTGCTTTTATCACACTAAATATCTGCCCAGAACAATTTGTTTCGATTTGCTGCTACCTCCTTCCTTGTAGGGGCGGTTCGAGAACCGCCCTTACTACTGTATTGTCGTGAAGCAGAAATCTCTTAGATACGTGCCGACAAAGGTACACGTTTCAACAATATTAGCTTATACCACATTACCCAGCTTCGCGTCAAGGAAAATTTCAGGCCGGGATTATGCGAATTGCCCATGCTGGAGCGTAAAAACAATCTTTTTTGAGGCTTTTTTCATTTTATAGAGTTGATCTACAAATTAAGGATAATTTTTGCCTGGTGAAGCGTGCACACATGACAGTTAGGCATGAGTGCTTGAAACCAGAGCCCTTTTTAAGGCTTTTGGAACGATCTCTTTTCTGAAAATTTAACCTTGCCCGGCAAAGTTATCAATTGTAAAGATTTGGGTTTTTATTCGGAACAGTCACCCTTTTATCAGAATCTCATCATAATATTAACGCCAACTTCGAAGGTCTCGTTTTCAGGTTCATAACCAGCGACACCATCTTCAATTATCTTAACTTCCGAATCGTCAATTACCCAAAGCCTGGCAAACGGTTCGAATGCCATGTTCCCACGTCTTATAAATTTCATTGAGGCGCGCAAGCCCCATCCTTTGTTCTGTTTGTTTTCAATATCAGATAAACCTAAACCAGCATCACTGAGATGTGATTTTTGCAATCCTTTCAGTAAATAGTCGAACTCGAATGTTAAACCGGTAGTCCAGCCATCCGCGTTTTCCAGACCCGTCCCGGTTATCCCTATTGGAATATAATAATAATTCGATTCTCTCTCATAACCGCCGGAGAATTCTGACAAGTCGTCATTGAGGTACCTGTAACCAAAACCGGTGTACAAAATGCCTTCGCCGGTCTTGCCCATAGAACTATATCCGATCAGAGGTCTCAATTCCATTGTGCGGTCGTCAATATCGTTGATTGTCAGGGGCTCACCTCCCTGCGTCTGCCCATCATAGTCCACTGTGCCCACAGCGAACCGACCTTCGGCACGAAATATCAGGCCTTTGCCATCTAACGAATCTTGCTCACCGGATTCAGAGACCCATTCACGAAAGGTATACGCGCCGGTTACTCCGTAGAATATGCCTTCCTCTTCCATAATGGTCTCATCCTGGTCGAAATTCGACCTCGTTTCCTCGTAATTGAAGTAATACACTTCAGGACCCACTTCGAAAGAATGCCGCTTTGGAGTCTGTCCGATCACTTTCGCATCGGTTGGTGTTGAAGTAGTGTTAATGTCCTTATTTACACTCGTACAGCCTCCGACAACAAGCAAGACAATGTTGAGAGCCAACAATGTAATTCTTCTCATAAGCTTACTCCTACTTTTCGAGGTAACCGTTAACGTGTACTCTTATAGTATCGGGAAATGCACCCAATATCAAATACCCATTTCTTAATTTTTCAGGAAACAATAAAAGGGATGAACCCTATTATTGGTACCATTTCGTTTTCATAAAATGGGGTGCGTCTTTAATTAATTAAAAAATATTTAGCCCGCCGATTCACTCGGCGGGTTGTCTTTCAAAGCAAGACGAAAGAGAATTTTATCCCGCAGCATGTAGGGTGCGAAATTTCGCACCATTGGATTATATAAATTCATTCTCCCGTCCTGCAAAAAATATATCCTGTAAGCGGTAGGATGGGCAAATTTTTTGCCCATGCTGATTTTTATTGTTTCATTTATAGCCTTCAATGGTATGACAAATTTGTAGGGTGGGGCTGTGCCCCAACAAAAAAAAATAGGAATGAACCGCAGATGAACGCTGATATACGCGGATAAAAAATAATAAATAGTCAATAGAAAACCTGTCCTGAGCAAAGTCGAATGGATAATCAATGACAACGGCTTTACCTGGTTTTTCCCCAAATAATCAATAGTAAATAATCAATAATCAATGAAAAAGGTTGTCCCTGGTTCTTTTATCCAAATTTTTCAAGGAAATCAGAAGAATTAATACTTGACCCGAATGGCACTTCCATAAGCAATTCTTCACGTTGGCGACCGGCGTTCTTGGCTCAGAAACGCGGATTTGACCCTTACCGGTAGCCTTAAGGAAGCACCATTCATACTTGACCCCTTATTCTTCCCTTTTTCTCCTACACAGCAAATTTTGTTGACGAAGAAATTAAACCTCTCTATAATATTTCTTAGTTTATTGTTGAGGTTCGAGATATTTAACAATTCAAAAAAGAGGAGGTGTATCATGGTTACCAAAACACTAATTGTAACAAGCGTAATACTTTCTTTCTCAGTTGGCACGCTTCAAGGCGACGTCAAACCTTCAAGTTGGATTGGATCTGACGTGGGCCTGTGGAGTATCGCAAATAACTGGTATCCTCATAAAATTCCGAATAACAATATGGCTGATAACTTCGTCGTTACTATAAACACTACTGAACGAACGAGGATTAAATTCACAGAGGACATTACCATCAGCCAATTGGATTGTTATGGTAATGTTGATTTGGAAGTAGGCGAGCATTGTCTTCACATAGAGGATATAAATGATTTTACTAAGAATGGCTTTTTGACTAACTATGGTACTCTGCAGATATCAGGAAAGGGTGTAGAACACGAAATAGATGCGGATATTATAAACAAAGCAGAAATGTTTGTAACAAACGAGGTAGAATTTTATAGTTTCATAAATAGTGGAAACACACAAATCTATAAAGGTATGATACAATGCTTGGGTAACGACCTGGAAAATAAAGAGGCCGGCATTATTAAAGGTTGCGGACTGATTATCTCGTATTTTTCGATTCGTAATCAAGGTAAAATCCAAGCTAAGGGGGGGGTGCTTTTACTTCATAGTTTTGCTTCTATAACAAATACTGGTGTTTTGGAAAATACAGCCTTGTCTTCATTACACATTCAGACTGTTGAGGATGTGAACAATCACGGAACAATTGAAATTAACGCTGGCGGCGGGGTTGCATTTGACTGCAATCTGGTTAATGAGCCCAATGCTGTTATTACACTGCTTAATGGAACATTAGCAGCAATAACAATCACCCAAAAAGCTGACGCAACACTTAAAGGATTTGGTGGAATTACCGGCGACATCATCATCGAGCCTAATGCCTTAGTGGAACTTATAGGTCCAACGAATATTGTTGGCAATATGACAATTGGAGAAGGTGCCATTTTGGACATAAGCAATGGTACAGTTCTCGTGACCGGCGATTTAACCTGCGATAATGGAATAATTCAAACAACAAACGGCACAATTATCATACTGGGCAAAGAGTCGGGCTTTTGTGAAAGAAAAATCATAGATGTCGTCATGCTTACCGATGGCCCTAACGAATAGCTAGGTTTTAATAGGGACAGTCACATTTTCTGTGTACTGTCCCCAGCCATTAATAGGTGGCTGTGGGGCTGTTGAAAAAGTCTCATTGTAACGCCTGAGATTGCCGCGCGATTCTTCGAATCACTCGCAATGACGCAAAAATGATCCTTTTGTCATTGCGAGAAGCGTAGCGACGAAGCAATCTCATGTTTTTCAACAGCCCCGCTGTCCCTAGTTTTTCACATCAAAACCTATCATTATCAAGCAAAACTCATCGAAAAATGTACCGTACACCTTTAATTTCCCCTGGAGTCGTTAGGGCGAATACAGAAAACGGCTTCAGAAATTTTAGAGGCGGTCATGGATAAGGAATCTGTGGGTGAAACTGCGGGCAAAGAGTCATGTGTGGCTGTTGCGGCATAAGCTTATCAGATAGGTTCTGTAAAGATGTGTTGTCAAGGAATTGACAACGGGCATTGAATACGTTGGTAAATTTTTGGCCACCGGCTAACTCCTATATAAATAATAGCTTATGGAGTTAAGATTTTTTTAGAATTGGTAGATATTGGCCTTTTGAGTTGTAGTCGAGTTGTAGGAATTTTGCGAGTTGAAATTGGACCATTTTGGAAGTTCAATGTCACTCTGTCAAAGCTTCTGTTTTCGGCCGTTTTGCCCGCCACTGTTCGGCTTTTTCTGGTTTGTTCTGGACTTCGTAGAAATAGATTATATATCCGATTCTCATATTGGTTTGTTAATGTTAAAACTTTTCGGGCTTAATGCTCATCAGCTTGCTTGCTACGAAGTATATATCGTAAAGTAATTGCCTTTCTATATTCTTAAGCATATTTCATAGACAAATTCTTTGAAATAGAACCATATATTGGACTATTATAGAGTTCAGAGCAGACAAAGGAACTGTTTATGAAACCATATGGGAAATGTCAGCTAAACCAAATGTATATGAAAACAAACATTTTTAAAAATCTAAGACTAATTTTCGCGATTGGTTTTATTTTAACTACGCTGACAACAGCAATTTCGCAAACCATTGTTTATCCGATCAATGGATCAAACACTGAATTATTTGCGGCAAAAGAG
>CAZSOR010000245.1:0-7343 GCA_964608395.1 uncultured Pirellulales bacterium | reverse complement strand
TTCCGGCCAATGCCCGGCAGATTGGCTTTGTTTGGCTTTGAATTGGGTTTGTTTTCTATCAGCCCAAAACCTCAAAAACTCTCATATCGCCCTTTCATATAGATACTTACGCTCATTTCACCCTCCGGAAAATTGGGTTTGTTTTTTCAATTTGTGCTCGATTTTTCGTCGTTTTTTACTCTTTTTCACCCGTTTTTTTCATTATTTTGGATTGTTTATGCAAATTAACCACGAATTACAACGAATAAACACCAATAACCTGGACAAAATTGGCATTATTTTTTCAACTTAGCCTATTAACCACGAAGAACACGAAGATCACGAAGAAATAATCAATAATAATTAATAAATCATAAATAACAACGTCTTCTGTCTCCTGACTCCTGTATTCTGTATTCTATTCGTTAATCATTATACGAATCTAAACGCAAAAGGGCGGGCAAAATCGAAATAAATCTCCGATACACAGCGTTCATTATTCAGCCACAGAGACCCTGGAGCAGCCTCGGGCTTCGCCCTTGGCCGCAACCAAAAGATTGAAGGTCGGCTCTTGCAGATCCGGCGAATGTTTTTCGCCTTCGCCTTTCTTTTCACCGCCTCAGTTCCTTGTGAAGGCGGCGAAAAGCGGACTACGGCGAAAAACAAAAGCCGAAAGTTCCTTTTTGAAAAAAATCCCATAAAACATTATAAAAAAATGGGTTACAGTTGGCCGTTACAAAAAACACGCACAAAAAACAACGTTTTGAAAGATTGTATTACCGATGAACACTGTTGTTTGAGCCACAGAGCCACAGAGGCACAGAGGCCACAGAGAAATAATCAATAATCATTTTCATAAACCGCGGATAAACGCAGATTAAAATAGTCGTAAATCGTAAATAATCAATGACAATGCCTTTTTACTTCAATCATTTATCAGTAATCATTAATCATTTTGTTAAGTATTATACGAACATTATCACAAAAGGTCGATTCAATTCCAAAATAAATCTCCTTGAGACGGCGTCCTTTGTTCTGCCACAGAGGTCACAGAGGACGCAGAGCAATAGTCAATAGTAAATCGTAAATAGTCAATTTCAAGGGCTTTGGATTAAATCTTTTTAAGTTTTTATCCAAAAAAGAGTATAATTATGATATGCGTACATTAGAAGTCGCGGACTTCGTTTCTATCCGAGGCGGTATTCCTTGTATTTGTGTGTTTGATTTATGGCTAAGTCGAAACGAAAAGGTACACTCAACGCAGCGTTAAAAGCCCTGCTTGCAGGGGCGCAAACCTCTGCCGCCATAAAAATCCCGGCAACCTTCATTTCGGAAATGGCCTCGTTACCGGATAATGAGAAAAAGGTCCTGGCAGAACTTTCACAGGATCAATTTAATGAATTATTGACCCAGGCGGAACTTGCGACAATAAATGCTGCTGACTCGGCCGCAACAGGTAAAGAGGTTAAGGGACTCGTACAGAAACTGCTTGTTAAAGTTGATACACTTGTTCCAACGAAACCTGCTTCTGCCGAGCGTTTGGTTCATAATCTCCCGTATCTTTCGATAGGCAATCTTTTCAAGGGCCGGGATGACGAACTTTCAAAGCTCACGTCACAGCTTACTGGCGACAAGCCCGTAGCCATTACGCAGGCGATAGAAGGCCTCGGGGGCATCGGCAAGACCCGTCTTGCGATAGAGTTCGGCTGGTGGGTGTGGGAAAATAAGAAATGCGTGGACGTGTTTTTCGTCAGTGCTGAAACGCCGGAAAAACTAAGAGCTTCACTTGCAAGCCTGGCCGACGAGAAAATGCTCGGTCTTACAGGGCAAAAGGAAGATGAACAGTTCGACTCTGTTAACAAATGGCTCATGGGCAATTCCCGATGGCTGATGATTCTTGATAACGCCGATACCGAGGATGCCGCCTGCGCGGTCGAGGATATTCTGCCGTCCCTGGCCAGCGGCTCAGTAATAATCACTTCGCGCTACTCGCGCTGGAGCGGGGCAGTTAGATCGCAGCAACTCGGGCTTCTTGAGCCGCAACAGGCAAAGCAGTTCCTGCTGGAGCGAACAGCAGCCCATCGCGTCGAAACCGATTCCGATGAAGAGATGGCCGAAAGGCTGGCAAAAGAATTGGGCTATCTTCCCCTGGCCCTGGAACAAGCGGCCGCTTATATCGCCGGCAATCAATACAGCCTGGCCGAATATGTCGAAGAATGGGAAAACGAGCGGCAGAAGGTGCTGGAATGGTATGACCCGCGCACGATGAAATATCCCGTATCGGTGGCGGCGACCTGGCAGAGGACATTCGATGAGCTTAAACCGTCGGCCCGGACGCTTTTGCGTTTATCCGCCTTTTTGTCGCCGGAGATGATACCGGACGCTATGTTTCGAAAGGGCATCGAGATTGCGAACAAGGCGGCGGAACTTCAGTGCAAAGAAATGAATGTGACAAAAGCCGGATTCGAATTAAAAGAAGCCCTCTCGGAGCTGGCCGCATACTCTATGATAACAAGGCAGCAAAAAGGATTCACGGTTCATCGAATCGTTCAGGAAGTGATACGGCCGCGTATACCTGAAGCGGACCAGCAATCCTGGCTGGAACTTGCCCTTAAAATTGTGGACAATTTCGCACCAACGAAATCTTCTGATGTCCGAACCTGGCTTATATGGGATGATCTTCGGCCACATGCCGAGCTTATTGCCCAAACAGCAGACCATGCAAAGATTACAGAGCCTACTTCGCGACTGATGAGTGTGCTGGATTGTTACCTTTCCGCTAAAGGTATATATAATAAAGCAGAATATTGGTCACGACGAGCATTGGAGATAAATGAATCCACCTTCGGCCCGAACCACCCGAATGTAGCTTTCGGGCTTAACAATCTGGCTCTCTTGCTTCGGGCTACCAACCGTCTTGATCAGGCCGAGCCCTTGATGAGAAGGGCCTTGAAGATAGATGATGCCACCTTCGGCCCGAACCACCCGAATGTAGCCATCATGCTGAACAATCTGGCTCAGTTGCTTAAGGATACTAACCGTCTTGATAAGGCCGAGCCTTTGATGAGAAGGGCCTTGAAGATAGATGAATCCTCCTTCGGCCCGGACCACCCGGATGTAGCCAGAGACCTGAACAATCTGGCTCAATTATTTGGCGCTACTAACCGTCTTGATCAGGCCGAGCCTTTGATGAGAAGGGCCTTGAAGATAGATGAATCCTCCTTCGGCCCGGACCACCCGAAGGTAGCCATCCGGCTCAACAATCTGGCTCAATTGCTTAAGGCTACTAACCGTCTTGATCAGGCCGAGCCTTTGATGAGAAGGGCGTTGAAGATAGATGAATCCTCCTTCGGCCCGGACCACCCGGATGTAGCCATAGACCTGAGCAATCTGGCTGGATTGCTTGCCGATACCAACCGTCTTGATCAGGCCGAGCCTTTGATGAGAAGGGCATTGAAGATATTCGAGGATAGTTTAGGCCGCGACCACCCTAATACTCAAACAGTCCGTAATAACCTTAAGAACCTCAAATAGTTTTGTAGGATTGACTCCCTAGGGGATACCTGACGGTACTGGCCCACCTATCAATCATGGTGGGGCAAGCCCCACCCTACGATTTCGCCTAATAATACCAATTGTGATTAGGATTTGCGCCTTAGTCATTCCGACCGAAGGGCCACACAGTGGCCTGAAGTGGAGGAATCTATTTAAAACAGATTCCTCGACTCCGCTTCGCTACGCTCGGAATGACACGTACGATAAAAGTCAAGCTGAAGAGGAAATTATATGCTATCGAACCGTCTTTTAGAATTCTATTATTGATATTTATGACTTTAATCTGTGTAAATCCGCGTAAATCCGTGTCTGAAAGACTACCGTCGGCAAGAAAATTGCGTTACCGGGGCTTTTTTGCAGTAAAATTCCGGTTTGGGCTTGCAATTATTGTGCGAAATCGTATATTTAGTGATTCTGTTGGGATTAGTCCCGGCAAAATTTGTTCGTTTTGCGTTCCGAGTCGCGGAACGCTGAACGCCGAACTCTGAACGATTATAGGAGCTTTTTGAATGTCAAGAGTATGTTATTTTACGGGTAAGCGGACAATATCCGGCCAGAGTATATCCAGGCGCGGTAAAGCGAAATATCTTGGCGGTGTCGGTAGGAAAGTGACCGGTGTGACGAAAAGGAAGTTTAAGCCGAATATACAGAAAGTCCGCGCTGTTATTGACGGCAAGGTTTGCAGGATCAGGGTTTCCGCTAAAGCAATCCGGATGGGATTGGTTGAAAAACCGCCCAAACGTGATTACAAACCCGCCGAGAAGGCAACTGACTGAAAAATATGTTTCAATATGTGATTTAAAGCGGGGCGGGTTCTGCCTCGCTTTTTATTTAGGCAGGCAAATGCACTATGGCAGAAAAAATCGACGAATCCCAGGTAAGGAATGTTGCCAAATTAGCCCGGCTGGAGCTAACCGAGACGGAAATTACAGAATTTACCGGCCAACTCAGTGCGATCCTTGCCTATGTGGAGAAAATGAACGAGCTGGATACAGACGATGTTGAGCCGTTGGCGCATTGTTTGCCGCTCAGCAACGTTTTCCGCCGGGATTGTGTGAAAGAATCGCTCGGAACCGAAAAAACGCTGGCTAACGCACCGCAGCGGGATGGCGATTTTTTCAAAGTGCCGAAAATACTCGATGACAGCTCCGGCGCCTGAAAGCTGCCGGGAACAAACTGGGAGGTATTGAACAATGAAGGCGGCTTATCTGTTAAGTTTGACATTCGTAGTTTCATTTCTGATTGGTTGTGCGCAAACGGAGAAAAGTGAGATGGCATTCGATTTACTCGAACGGGGCGGCCAGCATTCCAAGACGTTTGAAAAAGAAATAACGAAGAATTTAAGCTGTAAGTACCTGCTCTTTTTGCCTGAGGATTACGGGCGGGAGCAGAAACACTGGCCTCTGATTTTATTTCTGCACGGCGCAGGCGAACGGGGCGATGATTTGAATAAGGTCAAGGTGCATGGTCCGGCCAAGATTGCCGAAAAACAAAAGGATTTCCCTTTCATTGTTGTCTCGCCGCAGTGTCCTGAAAGGGATTGGTGGACCAGGAAAACAGAAGTATTGATTAATCTGCTCGATGATATTGTGGCGAAATACGAGGTGGACACCGAGAGAATATATCTAACGGGCCTGAGCATGGGCGGGTACGGTTCATGGGCGCTGGCTTCTGAGTATCCCGACCGGTTCGCTGCCGTGGTGCCCATTTGCGGCGGCGGCAGTCGCATCACGTCTCGTACACTCAGGGACATGCCGATCTGGGCGTTCCACGGGGCAAAAGACAGCGTTGTCCCGGTCGAAGAGTCAAAAGAATTAGTCGAAGCAATCAACGCTCGCGGCGGAAACGCAAAATTGACCATTTATCCCGATGCGAACCATGATTCATGGACCGAAACGTACAATAATCAGGAACTCTACGACTGGCTTCTCAAACACCGCCGGGCAAGCCGGGAGAAATAGCAGGTGACTTTTCGTAATGGAAAACCTTAGTGCAAAGGAACTGCGTGATAAGATTGTAGCCGGTCAGGCCAGCAGTCTCGATGCGACCAAGGCTGTTTTCGAGCGGATCCGCAAATTCGAGCCGACGATAGGCGCCTATATCAGCACGTTTGAAGAAATGGCGCTGGAAGTCGCGGCGGATGTCGATCGACGAGTCGCTGCCGGCGAGCCGGTGGGGCAGTTGGCGGGCGTGCCGATAGCGATTAAAGATAATATGTGCACCACGTTCGGGGCGACGACCTGCGCTTCAAAAATACTGGAGAACTTCCACGCTCCATACAACGCGACAGCGGTGGAAAAACTCCTGGCCGCCGATGCGGTCATCATTGGCAAAGCGAACCTGGATGAGTTTGCGATGGGTTCGAGCACGGAAAACTCGGGCTTAAAGCAGACTGTCAATCCGTGGGATACCAGCCGGGTCCCCGGGGGAAGCAGCGGGGGGCCTGCAGCAGCGGTGTCGGGACGGCTGTGTTTTGCTGCGCTTGGTTCCGACACGGGCGGCTCGATTCGCCAGCCGGCGAGTTTCTGCGGGGTGGTGGGCCTAAAGCCGACATACGGAAGGGTCTCACGCTACGGACTTGTCGCGTACGGTTCGAGCCTGGACCAGATCGGGCCAATCACACAGAACGTCGCCGATACGGCGTTGATGATGAATGTCATCGCCGGCCACGACCCTGCCGACAGCACCAGTATTGACGAGACAACCGCACCTGTCCGTGATTACCTGGAAAAACTCGATGAGCCGATAGAGAAACTAAGAATAGCAATCGTGCCGGAATTTGCCGCCGGTGCCGACGAGCAGGTGCAAAAGGCCCTGAGCGAGGCGATAGATTTATATATGAAGCTCGGAGCCGAAATTACGGAAATCGATATGCCTCATCTGGACTATGCGATTGCCGCTTATTATATTATCGCTACCGCGGAGGCATCGAGCAACCTGGCCCGGTACGACGGCGTGCATTACGGCCACCGGACGGAAAATCCGGCGGATTACGTCGAGGTCTACTCGAAATCCCGTGCCGAGGCATTCGGCGAAGAAGTCAAAAGGCGAATCATGCTCGGCACGTATGCGCTTTCGAGCGGTTATTACGACGCCTATTATTTGAAAGCCCTGAAGGTCAGAAACTTAATCCGCGGTAATTTCACCGATGCTTTTGAGAAATGCGATTGCATTATGATGCCCGTTGCACCTACGACCGCTTTTAAGATCGGCGAAAAAGTCGACGACCCGCTGCAAATGTATCTGTCGGATATTTATACGATCGCGGTTAATCTGGCCGGCGTCCCGGGGATCAGCATCCCCTGTGGATTCGACGAAAAAAATCTGCCGATCGGCCTGCAGATATTAGCCCCGACTTTCGCCGAAGATAAATTGCTGCGAATCGCAAGAATGTTCGAAAAAGAAACGGGCTGGCACAAGAAAAAACCTTTATTAGAAAATGAGTGAACTGCAATACAAAGTTATAGTCGGTCTTGAAATTCACGTGCAGCTCTGCACTAAGAGCAAGATGTTCTGCGGCTGCGCTCTGGAATTCGGCGCTGAGCCCAACAGCAGAGTTTGCCCGGTTTGTCTCGGAATGCCGGGCGTTCTGCCGGTAATGAATAAGAAGGCATACGAATACGCGGTTCTGACGGCGCTGGCACTTGACTGCCGGATACCGATGTTCACCAAGTGGGACAGGAAAAGCTATTACTATCCCGATTTACCAAAGAATTACCAAATAAGCCAGTATGATCTGCCGCTCGGTGCCGATGGCTTTGTCGAAATACCGCTTGAATCAGGCGGAATTAAAAAGATCGGGATAATAA
>CAZSOR010000244.1:5128-7356 GCA_964608395.1 uncultured Pirellulales bacterium | reverse complement strand
CTGTCCGGGTGTTCCTAAGCGCGATCTATAAAAACACGGTACTTTCTCATGATGACAATTCCTCTCGTGCATCTGATAGACAATTTGATTGTTGTCTTCCTGCGATAGCGGCAGTGACCGGACAGCACTCCGGGCACCCTGAAGCCTGCACCAGGCCAACATAACACGGCGTCCATCCGGAGTCAGCAGCGATTCCGGCGTGAAGAAATTCCAGGCCTTGTGCTATCATGGACACTACTGCTCCAGAAGAACAACCGCCACGTCGAACCTGTCTAATCTCAACGTTGTCTTTGTCCCGGCATTGCTGAGCAGTTCGATCCTGCCTTCCGGGACATCCACAATCTTTGGCTGCTCGGTATGGTTCATTAGGAAGAGTAGTTTCCTGCCATGCCCCTGCCGAATCGAAACTTCGACTCCATTCGGAGGATCCACCAGCGGCCGAATACCGGCATCTTCGAGCAGTTCGGCGATCAGGCTATCGTAGAAGGATTCCTCTTTTATGACCGTACCGACATACCAACCCTTGCCTTTGCCATAGGTGTTCCGCGTCACAGCCGAAAACGGCTTCATGTGCCACTGATCGGCATAGCCGGCTACGGATTCGGCACCATCAGGTGTCACCCAATCCACATATTGGATTGACGTGTACGTTCCCTCCAAATCTGCAGTTCCTTTGACCGTGTACCAGGTATCCGCGCCTAAAGCACTGTATTCCTCGATACGGATTCCCAACACCGGTGATAGCAAACCTGGAAGCGTCCTTTCATGACAAAGATTGTTACAGTCTTTGACACCGGTCCTGCAGTCAGCCAGCAAAACCCCGCCTTTCTTAACGTATTGACTCAGCATGTCGGCTGTCTCGTCGGGCATCAGGGAAAAATCCGGTGCCAAAACAAGTTTGTATTTGGCAAGGTTCGCGCTTCGGTTCACAATATCTACATTCACGCCTGCTCGATATAGAGCATTGTAATACCGCAGAATGGCAGCCTGGAGACTATTACCCGCGTACCCGGGCTGGAAATTGAGAGACCAGAGATTGTCGTAGTCATAGAGAATTGCCACATCCGACTCAATGGTTGTCCCCCTCAGATAATCTTCGAGTTTACGGAATTCTTTCGCGGTTTGCGCCGCCTCATCGTAGCGTCTGAGAGGTTTTCCGTCATGACCGAGCAGACCATGCCAATACTGCTCGCGTCCCACTGTGCAGGTGCGCCAGCGGAACCAAATCTGTCCGTCGGAACCATGAGCGAGCTGCTGGTACGCTATCTTGCGAATCTCACCCGGCCAGGGATTACGCCCAAATGCTCCCCATCCGCAGGGACCGGCAGTCTGTTCCATAATCATGAAGTTCTTGCCCTTGAGGCCACGCATGACATCAGCAGCCAACGAAGCACCGTACGGAATGTCTGGCTTGCCGGACCAGATCGGATAATTGTCCCACGTAACGAAATCGAGATCACGGGCCAGATCATAGTAATCCAGATCGCTGTACAGTCCCATGAAATTGTGCGTCACGAAGTCATCCGGACAGATGCGGCGGAGGATACGAACCTGGTCGGCCTGGAAACGGTCGCGCAGCCAGGATGTAAACCTCTTGAAGTCCAGACACGCGCTGGGATTGCCCATAGCCCAGGTCTCATCGGTGCGATTGTCAGGGAATGTGATTTCTCCCCACGCTGTAAAATTCAATCCCCAGAAATGATTGCCCCACGCACGATTTAATGCATCCAGTGTGCCATATTTATTTCTCAACCAATCCTGAAACTCGGCAAGACAGCTCTGACAATAACATTCTCCGCCCCCGAATTCATTATCCGTCTGCCACCCGATAACGTTGGGTGTCGCGGCAAAGTGTTCGGCCATAGCGCGTGTGATTCGTTCTGAAAGAAGCCGATACGTGCCGCTTGAAAAGCAGTTGTGTTTTCTGCCGCCCCAGACTATACGCGTCCCATCGGGCTTCTGCCGCAGTGTCTCCGGTTATTTCCTCGCCACCCAGGCGGGCATGACTGCTGTTGGCGTGCAAAGGATGATGTTCATATCGTACCGGGCAAGTAGTGTCACAGCATCATCCAGCCAGCCGAACTCAAACCGGCCCTCCGCGGGCTCCATCTTTATCCAGGAGAATTCCGCAAGGCGGACCGTGTTAAATCCCGCTTTCTTCATGAGCCCGATATCAGTTTCCCACCTTTCTCTGGGCCAGTGCTCGGGATAGTAGTCTACTCCGATCA
>CAZSOR010000244.1:0-5028 GCA_964608395.1 uncultured Pirellulales bacterium | reverse complement strand
GGATCGTATTCTTCTACGGTCGATTGGCCCAATCGTCTCAATGTACGTATCGACTACGAACTGACGCACATCCGAAAATTCATCTTGGCCGGCTCTTGTTCATTATGGTATTATTTCGGGTGGTTTAATGAGAATCGGCAATTGTGCGTAAGCCCTTGTAAATACAAGGGCGACGGAGTTTTCGGTAAAGACAAGATTGGATGGTACTCAGGGATGGGACATTTAGAATTTCTTGACTATGCGATTATAATTGCCTACCTGCTTTTTGCGCTTGGCACGGGGATCTACTTTTCCAAACGGGCCTCGCAAAGTTCCGAGAATTATTTCCTCGGCGGCAGGTCATTTCCGTGGTGGATGATTGCCGTCTCGATGGTCGCTACCAGTTTCGCATCGGATACGCCGCTGGTAGTGACAGAAATAACACGCATAGACGGACTTCAACGAATCTGGTGGGTGTTTGTCTCCGTGCTGGCGCTTATCGTCGGGATATTTCTCTTCTCAAGGCTCTGGCGGCGAGCGGCGATTATTACCGATGCCCAGTTCTACGAGTTACGCTATGAAGGCAAGTCCGCGGCGTTTCTGCGCGGATTCAGGGCGTTTTTCGCCGGCATCGTACAAAACCTGCTCACTGTCGGCTGGGTG
This sequence comes from uncultured Pirellulales bacterium, assembly GCA_964608395.1. Lineage (GTDB taxonomy): Bacteria > Planctomycetota > Phycisphaerae > Sedimentisphaerales > Anaerobacaceae > JAFGPJ01. The sequence goes on along the minus strand of CAZSOR010000244.1, from coordinate 4,386 downwards.
ACATTCGCTATGAGCAGTATTATTACGACGATGACGGATATACCCAAGTGGTGGGCTATCGGGGCCTGTATGCTTGTGGCGCTGGTCTATGCGACTTTTTCCGGTTTCTATGGCGTTGTCGTAACCGACTTTATACAGTTCTTTATCGCGACTTTCAGCATGATAGCTCTTGCCGTGATCGCGACAGTAAAGGTCGGAGGACTTGGCCACGTATTGGATACGATCTCCGCCACCGAAGGTTACGGGCCGAGGACGCTTTCGATTTTTCCCGATTTCAAAAGTTTCGATCTCGACCTGGTAAAATTGCTGATATACTTTTTCATACTATGGTGGATCGATGCCAGCGGCTATAATATGCAGCGTATGAGTGCCTGCAGGAATGAACGCCATGCGGTTCTGGCGACGATATTCTACGCGATCTTTCAGTGCTGCCGGCCGTGGATATGGGTGGTTGTAGCACTTGTTTCTATCGTGCTTTTCCCGACGCTCACCGAACCTTATAATGACACGCACGCATATCCCCTGGTAATGAAAGAATTCCTGGGACTCGGCCTTAGAGGCCTGCTCGTTACAGCATTTCTCGCCGCTTTCATGTCAACGATCGATACGCATCTCAACTGGGGAGCATCTTACATGATGACGGACGTGTACCAGCGTTTTATAAAGAAAGATGCTACGCAGCGGCATTATATGATCGTGACAAAGATAGTTGTTGTCCTTATGATGGCCGGGGGTGTCGGCATCACTGTGTATATTGCCTGGCAAAAACTTACGGTTTCTGCGGTGTGGGAATTTTTCGCTTTCATTATGGTTGGAGGCGGCATGATCAGTGTTGCCCGCTGGTTCTGGTGGCGGATAAATGCTTATACGGAGATCACAGCAATTGCTCTCGGCCTTCTGCTTGGTTTTGCCAATCCGTTCGTTCCCGCAAGCATTGTAGTATTCGGATACCCCTGGCCTGATATGCCCTTTGAAATCAAGATAGCTGTCCTGACAGGCATCGTTGTGCCAATCAGCATAGTCGTGACGTTCCTCACGCCTGCCGTGTCGAAAGAAAAACTCGAAGAGTTCTATCGCAAGGTCCGGCCGGGCGGTTTCTGGGGCGTTCTCAGCAGTGACATCCGGGAACTGCCCGGCAAGGCTTTGTCTCTGTCTACAATATTCGATGTCACCGGCGGTATTATGCTCTGTTACGGCATCTCGCTGGCGATCGGCTATTCGATACTGTTGAAATTTGGCAAGGCGGGAATTTGTTGCCTGTTGGCTGTTATCGGAGGATTAATTGTTTTCAGGTGGTATAAAAAAGAAGTTAGTGTACTCGCAGAAAGCGGCACTTTCAGTGATGATTCGGAACGGCAAGCCCAACAAAAAGATTGATACACTGGGTACAGTGCCAGTAGGGACATCAAAACAAGATGTTACAATGCGCAAGTTTTAATTGTTCGATGTTATATACAGAGCAGGTGCGTGCCTGTTAAAATAATAATTAGAACAGGGCTACAGAAAGGAACATTTATGCACAACGTAAACAGTTCTCAGCAACAACCTTTCACACTAAACCCTAAATGGCTTTTTTTCTGGCTCGTTATTCTTTATATATTGTTTACGCCCGTTTTGGCTTCGCCGATAAGAGCATCTAAGCTCTGGGAGCCGGTGACGTGGACATTCCAAAATCCAGGTTACTCCGGCAATCCGTTTGACCTACAGGCAAAAGCCGCCTTCACTCATACCCCTACCGGTCAGACGATCCGGACAGAGCTTTTCTACGATGGTAGTAACACCTGGAAATTACGCTTCACAGGGACACATACAGGCCCGTGGAGCTTTACCACCGAAAGCGCCGATCCTGAGTTGAACGGCTTGAAAGGAAAGATCGAGGTCCATCCCAATCCCGGCATTGCCGGTTTCATGACGAATTATGGCAGCAAGTGGGGAAGGCTCGGAATTGATGAGGCTTTTGTGCCGCAATACGTAATGTACTGTGACCCGCCAACGTTCTATCGGAATCCCGACCGCATCGATGCCGATATCAGCAACTTATTCGTCGAGCATGGATTCAACGGTTTTCACATCGCTGTTCTCTGCCGCTGGTTCGACTTTGACAAGGTCAATTACAATGAAATCTCATCGGCCTCTCCGAATCCCGATCCACGAACATTCGAGGCGCTTGAATTATTGATACGCAAGGTTCATGCGGCCGGCGGTGTCGTGCACATCTGGGCATGGGGAGATGAACAACGAAGAATGACGCCGAAAAAATGGGGTATAAACGGCGAAGTAGACCGCAGGCTGCAGCGTTATATCTGCGCCCGACTCGGGCCGCTGCCCGGCTGGTCGATGAGCTACGGTTTTGACCTGCAGGAATGGGTCAGCCAAAGCGAATTGAGCACCTGGCATGAATACATGCACAGCCACCTTGGCTGGTTTCATTTCCTTGGCGGGCGGGCACCCGACCTGACCCAGATATATAACGGTTTAGATTATTCTTCTTATCAGCAGCATCGCCCCGATTACGATATATATGTCAAAGCCATAGAGCAATATCCTGATAAGCCGGCATTTCTGGAGGACCGCTTCCGGGTCCGTACAAACGTTTATCCGGAGAAGGATTATGATTTCGATATGACCCGCCGTGGGCTGTGGCATTCGACAATGGCCGGCGGAGCGGCAAACATCTGGGGCAACCTTTTGAATCCACGTCCGGATGGAATGTCGCATCCCTATCCTAATAAGAACCAGATCCTTACCTGGTCACGATTTTGGAAGAACCGGTTCCAAAAAGAATTGGTACGCGATAACAGCCTGACGGATGGTGTATGCCTCAAGATCCCCGGCAAGCAGCTTATTTTCTATAAGGAAAATACCATATCATTTAAAATGAACCTCAGCGAACTGCGAGGGGCAGTTAAGGGGATTGCTGTGGATACCTGCTGCGATTATAAAGAGATTGAGCTTCAAGACCTAAAAGCAGAGAATGGCCAAATCTTCAAAGCCACAGCTCGCTCAGACTGGTCGGTCACAGTTCATACCATATCACCGAGCAAGTAACACAGGGGAAGCCAAAGGGGTCAGGCTTATGGAAGTGCCATTCAACCCTGACCCCTCTTGCGGCTCCAATTCCGACGGACGGGTGGCAGCCACTGAGCGAACACAATGAGCGAAGTGGATGGTCTTCAATCGTTTTATAACAACGGCAGAGTTTTTTGAATTCTTGCTGACTTATCAATGTTACTAATCCAGCAATACATATCCTCCCCATCCACTTCATTCGCTTCACTCATTCAGTGGCTGCCACACAGCCACAAGGCGCTCTACGAAACCATCCGTCAACCCGACGAGGCGGAGCCGAACACTTTGTCATCTCGACCGAGGCGGAGCCGAACATTTTGTCATCTCGACCGAGGCGGAGCCGAGTGGAGAGATCTGGCTACGAACGAAAAGCAAGTTTTAGATATAATTTGGATGTATCGACAGAGCATGCCCTGAGCGCAGTCGAACGGGCTTGACATGACAATGTTGCACACATTCGTTACGCAATGCCCAAGACGAATTAAAATACGCGGTTAAATATATTTTAAAATATTTCCATTTTTCACTTGACGGACAACTAACATTAATGTAAGATTAACGTATAACACAATTTACTGGTTCGTTATAACAATAATCAATTTCGAAAGGGAGAATACTATGGCTACTAAAGCACAAACCAAAGCTAATCGACAAAACGCACAAAAATCGACCGGGCCGCAGACGGATGAGGGCAAGGCAACAGTCTCGCAGAATGCGGTTAAGCACGGGCTTTTTGCCGCTGAAGCGGTGATTAAAGGCGAAGATCCGGCTGAATATGAAGCTTACCACGACCAATTCCTCGCTGAGCTTTACCCCGTCGGGGCGGTGGAAACCATGTTAGCTGATCGGTTTGTCAGCCTTGCGTGGCGGCTGAAACGGGCCGAACGCATGCAGAATCAGGCCATTGATTCGATGATAGAAAGTCAAATCGACAATCCGATGGCCAAAAGCCTCAATATGGTTAAGTGGCATGCCAAGGGGGTAAAGCTGGGCGATTCGAGATATGTCATTAGCCATTTGCAGCTCGGCCGAGTCGCTTCGAGCGACTGGTGCAATTGCAGGGTGCTCGACAGGATGATGCTGTACGAACGCCGAATCGAGAATAGCATGATAAAAATGATGAACGAGCTTAAGAAACGCGAAATAATGCGTCGAATTGAGTATCAAGATGGCGAGCAGCAGTACGAACCATCCCCATCCCAAATGGATGAGGCTGCTACACGGCGCCCGGCAGAGAAAAAAGGCTACTTGAAAAAACAAAGCCAATTATCAGTAGTTCAGCTTGGCGCAAAGTCTTGTTTGAAAAGAGAATACGAA
>CAZSOR010000243.1:0-7363 GCA_964608395.1 uncultured Pirellulales bacterium | reverse complement strand
AGTGCTTTTTCAAAATCATAGTCACTTTCTCAGTTCAATCTACACTTTTTCTGGGCCTAGTTTCGTCGGTGACCTTGGGGTTAACGCCCTTGAGATCCTCGTCCTTCGCCTGCAACGGTGCGTGGACGATATGGAACGGCAGGTAGCAGAAGAACGGCAGATCCTTGTTGGCACGAATGAACTCGATGGCGCGTTGCGTGACGAAGTCATCGGTGTACCCGACATCGTCCGGGCGGAACTGTCGGTTGTGCCACCAACTGACCGGGCCTCTGCCCTGCACGGTGCGGCGCGTGAAGTAGTCCGCGCCGCCGCCGTAGTAGACCCACGCCTCGTCGAAACCGTGCTCATTCACACCGAGGCCGCCAACGAGTTTCTTATTCGGCATCGATGCCCAGGCCTCTTCAAAAGCCTTGCGATATGCGGGCGTGCCCGGATCACTACCGTTGTGCCACTTCCCGAAGATGCCGGTACGATAGCCGTTGGCCCTGAAGCCTTCGGCGATGGTCGTCTCTTCCTTCGCCAGTTCGCCGCCGGTTTCGGGACCGGTGCCGACGCGGAACGGGTGGCGTCCGGTCAGCAGCATTGCCCGCGTCGGAGAGCAGACGCACCAGCCCATGAAGTTGCCCAACTGGACGCCTTCGGCGAAGAGGCGATCGACGTTCGGCGTGGGGATAGTGCCGGGCGGATGCACGCTGATGTCGCTCCAGCCCAGATCGTCGGCCAGGATGTAAAGGACGTTCGGTTTGTCCGTCCTGGAATCGTTCGAACGGCGCTTTGCAGATTGTTCTGTTGGCATGGCAGAGCAGCCAATCGTCGATGCACTGGCTATCAAAACACATTGTTTTAAGAAGTCCCTTCGGTCTACTTTCATGGTAGCCTTATTCCTTCTACTGAATTTAGGATTTCTCGTTTGGAACCATCACCTGCACTCTTGCACGCGACACGAGGAATTATACCAGAACCAGGCTTCTACTTCAAGGCGTTCGATTCAAGCCACTGGATCTAGTTCTTTCGCAGATATTCCTATCACAAGATCATTTGTTATCTAAACAGTCTTTCGACTTCACGAAGCATTATAATAGACATCGTAAATCTAGAAAGAAGCTGGCTTGACAACAGCTTGGATTTAGAGTAGATATTTGAATATGAATAAAAAAGTTTCTGCACTCTATTATTATGTAATACTTCTGCCTGCGTGCCTGACTGCAGCAGTCATTTTGACATCCTGCAATCCATGCAGCACATTTTTAGGCAAAACCAAATCTTTCACATTTGTTCAGATCAGCGATACTCAACTGGGATTTTCTGACTATCAGAAGGACATTGATTCATTTAGGCAGGCAGTAATCCAAATTAATGACCTGGATCCGAGCTTCGTAGTTATTTGTGGGGATCTCGTTAACAATGCCAGCGATAAATCATTTTCTGATTTTAAAGAGATCAAAAAATCCTTAAAAATGCCCTGCTACTGTGTTCCAGGAAATCATGATATTGGCAACAAGCCCACCCAAGAATCATTACGCCGCTACCGTAAAATTATAGGTGAAGATTACTTCGTAATTGAGCACATAGGAACCACCTTCATATTCGTAAATACACAATTATGGAAAGAGGTAGTGGAGGGCGAATCTGAGAAGCAAGATTTTTGGCTGAAGGAAAGGTTGAAATTCGCTTCTGAGAAAAAACAACAAGTATTCATTGTTGGACATTACCCTCTATTCTGCAAAAAAGCAGATGAAGCAGAGGAGTACATGAATTTACCTTTTGATAAACGCATGGAACTTTTGAATCTTTATGATCAAAATAATGTGATTGCTGTCCTGCATGGGCACACCCACACTCTATCTTTAAATAATTACAATGATATCCAGATGGTTGGTGCTGAAACAACCAGCAAGAACTTTGATAAAAAGCCCTTGGGATTTAGATTGTGGTATGTAGAAGACAAATTGCCTCCTAAACACGAGTTTGTTCCTTTAGGCAGACAAAATCCTTAAAGATCATATTGACAGTATACCTGTTACGAATATCCTAAGTATAATAAACTTGATTTATCTCGTCAGTAATTGGTCTGTGATTAAACCCAATCCCTGCCCACTATTTGAAATCAGCCATTCCTGTGGCGCAAAAAGGCTGCGATATAAAGAGCTCAGAGTCAAATAGTAAAATCACTGTTGCCACAAAAAAAATTTTGAGGCATTCACCTTATGAAGTATCAGCCAATGTCACTCACTAATTGACGAAGGCCATTGAATACGTTTGCGATTTTTTGCCTGCCACATAACCTCTTTGCAAATAAGCGTTTATGGAGTTAAGGATTTCTCGGAATTGATAAATATTGGCCTTTTGGGTTGTAGCTAGGTTGTAGCGGTTTTTCGAGTGAAAATTGGGCCGTTTTTGAGATACAATGTCACTCTATCACAGCTTCTGTTTGAGGCAGTTTTGCTCGCCACTCTTTGGCTTTTTCTGGTTTGTTCCAAGCTTCGTAGAGGTCGATTAACGACATACCAAGCTGCTGCTCAGAGCGAAGCGATTGGTTCTCAAATTTTCTCCTGCTGATGAACCTAATATTGTACATTACTGTACGATTTTTTCTTTAAAATCTGAATTCTGAGGTGTAAATTTCATTTATGGGATGAGTTGTGGAGTAAACAACGAATCCACCAAGAACTAGCAAAAGATATAATATGCGATACGAAGGCCCAATCTATAGACCCCCGAGTGAAGCCAACTCCCTTTTAATACAGGTAACTATCGGCTGTCCCTATAACCGCTGTACGTTTTGCATGGTTTATAAAAATAGAATTAAATATAAAGTTCGACCCGTTGAAGATATCAAGGAAGATATGCGTGAAGCGTTCGATAAATATGGTGAGTACGTCTCAACTCTTTTTTTCCCTGCCGGCAATACCATCGCCATGAAGACTGATGATTTATGTGAAATCTGCCAGTATGCAAAAGATCTTTTTCCCAATCTCGAACGCATAACAGTCTACGGTTCTTCTCAATATATCGCCAGAAAAGGATCTGAGGGAATGAAAAAGCTGGCAGAAGCCGGCCTCTCCCGGATACATGTCGGTCTTGAATCAGGCGACGATGAGATCTTAAGACTCATCAAAAAAGGAACTGACAGTGAAAAACAAATTGTGGCCGGTAAGTACGTAATGGACGCCGGGATTGAACTCAGCCTTTATGTTATTCTGGGCATCGGTGGTAAGGAACGAACACACCAACATGCGCTGGAAACCGCCAATGTCCTTAACCAGATCTCGCCAGATTTCATCAGATTGAGAACGTTTGTCCCCAAAATAAATACACCTCTCTTAAAAGATGTAATGGATGGAACTTTCGTTATGTTGGGTCCGCATGAAGTCTTAGAGGAAACTGCCGAAATCATCAAGCGGTTGGAAGTGAACTCATATTTGACTAGCGACCACTATACCAATTACATCAATATTGAAGGTCAATTGCCAGCTGCCAAGGAACGAATGCTACAAATCATAGGAACTGCCCTCCAAAAAAGCGAAAACCAGTTTAGGCCATTCTACGTCGGTGAACAATAGAGATTTATTAAAATTTGCCTGGTTTTACTTGCCGCCTATGGAGGCTGGCTTTGAGTGAAATAAAAATGAATTACAAAACAGTCAAAATCGATATACGTCAGATAACACTCCGGCCTTGATTTTGCAGCCAATTAACCCAAGTTCGCCAGTTAACGGCCGAATGTGTGACGAGCTTCTCGATGGCGAGTTGTTCTTACATATTGATGAGACAAAATACGTTGTGGGGCGTTGGTGTATAGATTACAATCACTAACGGTCACATAGCAGTCTGAACTACATGACATCTGCATGCCTTGCTGAACTGTGTCGCCAGGTCGGGTGTGTTAGGCCGCACACACCAGTGCTCGATGGAGTACAGGATTGTGGAATCCTCTCAGGAACGCTGGACTAACGAAAGGGGCAGATCAGAATTTATAGTGAAGTTCGTTTTTCTCGCATTGTTCTGTGTAATCAAGCTGGACCCTTCCGGAAACGTCCTCTATGAGTGCTTCCTGGGAAGTAGGGCTTAAGAGAAAGGAAAGATATGAAACAGATAGTACTTAGTATTCTCATCGTTTTACTTACAACATTCGGGTTTGCGCAGGTAATTGATGACACATCCTCAAGGGTACAGACTTCACTGAACCCGGGCCTTAAACATCTCGGAACGTTGATTCCGAAAAATGTCCGCGAGATCGAGACCTCACGCTGGACACTCGGATGCGAAACCATCGACCGCGAGTACTCCGACTACAACGCGTTCAAGGAATACCTACCGGCACTGGGTATCCGGCGCATCCGGCTGCAAGGTGGCTGGGCACGGACAGAAAAGGACCCGGGTATATACGACTTTGCCTGGCTCGATCAGATCATTGAGGATGCATTATCACGCGGATTGGAAATCTGGCTTGAGACTGATTATGGCAATCCGGCCTACGAGGGCGGTGGCGGACGGACGCTGGCAGGAGGCTTCCCGACATCTGCAGCCGCGATTGCCGCCTGGGACAAGTGGGTAACGGCCATGGCCACGCGGTATAAGGGCAAGGTCCGCGATTGGGCCATGTGGAACGAACCAGACATCAACAAGAAGCATACGCCTGCTGACATTGCCGATTTCAACATTCGTACGGCCGAGATAATCAAGCGTATTATTCCTGATGCGCGAATCGCCGCATTATCGCTGGCGACACTTAATCCCAATGTCATGGATAGCTGCCTGAAACGATTTGCCGAGAAAGACAAGCTTGACCTGTTCGATTGGGTCATCTATCATGGGTATACTATGAATCCCGATACAGCTTATGGAAATGTTAAAAAGATACAGGACGTCGTAAGAAAATATTCGCCTCGGCTCAAATTATGGCAGGGCGAAAATGGTACTCAATCCGAATGGTGCCGGTCAGGTGCATTGAGCAAGTATCCCTGGACCGAGCTGACCCAGGCAAAATGGGACAGTCGACGCATGCTTGGCGATATCGGGCACGATGTAGATTCAACGGTATTCACCGCAGCAGACCTCGATTACAGGACAACCTCTTTTCATAACGGGCTCGTGCGCTACGGGCTCATTAAAACAACCGGCGCAGCACAAGGCTTCAGGGTGCTCAAGATCAAGATGGCCTATTATGCCGTTCAGAACGTCGTGTCAATTTTCAATGACGCTGTTGAGCTGATTCCAGACTATCCATGCGAAGTGACATGCGCAAAACCAACAGCTGTATTCGGACATAAAGTCAAAAATAGCGGCCACCAGATAGTTGCATTCTGGGACAAATCGAACGTACCTGACAATTCTAATGATACTGTACCGGCTACAATCAAGATCAAGGGCGGCAGTTTCAAGCATCCGGTATGGGTTGATACAATCACCGGCAATGTCTACGAGATCCCGGCCGAGAAAGTCAGTGTGGAGGCTGAAACAACAACATTTAAAGGAATCCCGGTTTACGATGCGCCTGCGTTTATTACGGACAGAGATGCTGTCAAATACGAAGAATCCCCCGCCCTCATTTACGAACGCTCAAAACAAAAGTAATAAACACGCACCTGCTGAAGTAAGGGAAAAGACATGAGGAATACCATTCTTAGAATCGCAATAGCTGGTCTCGCAATTGTCTTCTATAGCCGATTGGCGACAGCGGATGTTCCTCTGTATAAGGTATTTGAAACGACCGTTACTAACACCAACTCCTACCGTAACAGATTCATTGATGTGGAACTCGAAGCTGAATTTACGTCGCCGTCAGGCACCACGACGCCGTGGAGAGGTTTCTTTGACGGGGACGGCAGCGGCGGCGGTGATTTTCAAACGGGCAACACATGGCGGCTGAGGTTCATGCCTGATGAAGTTGGCACCTGGGACTATGCTTACTCTTGGACGGACGGTACTGCGGGCGGTTCCGGCAGTTTTGATTGCATACTGGACGGGGAGGGGAAAGGCGTCATTAGGGCTTATCAGGACAATCCTCATTGGTTTGCATACAACGGAACCGCACCTGTTTTTCTCAAATCCTACCAGCTCTACTACGAGGGCCTGTTGCACCACGATATTGATTGGACGGTCAGTAATGTGTACCAGAAGTTAGTTGATGCCGGTTATAATCATTTGCAGATATACTTGCTGCCCACATCATGGTTTGAACCGAACGCCTGGAAATTCGCGGATGCTCCCGCCACGGTATCACATGATCATCTTTTCAGCGGAGCCAATCCGTCAAGCACCATGAATTTGCTGGTATGTCACAATCTGGAAAAACATGTAACATGGCTTAATGACCATAACGTAGGGCTTCTTGGTCACCAGGGGTTTGACGGCAACCGGAACGGGCCGCGATTTCATGATCTATCCTCATCCGAACAGGATTTCTATATCAAGTACGTATGCGCACGGCTTGCGCCGTACGCCAATATATGTGGGTGGAACTACACGTGGGAGACGCGAGGTAACGGTCCGGAATTGATCTGGGCGGATTTGATAATGAAGTACGACCCGTGGTCGCATCTTCGCAGTTATCACGATGAATGGCCTGACTCCGGTCCCAAAGGGCAAGGCGGTCATCATTTCAGCGATCAAAGATACTCCTTGGCAAACATCGAAAACCATACTCAAGATTACACTCATCCCCGGTCCCATGACCCATGGACCCATCACCTAGTCACCTTGTCTGCTTATGTGGAGAAACCGGTTTTCATGTCGGAAGGAAATGGACTGTGGAGGTGGTTCTGGGGAGCGAAGGAAGATGAGATTCACAGGAACGCATGGGCTGTCACCACGGCCGGCGGGTCTTTCTGCTGGACGGATCATACGGAGGGCGGCAGTTCAACCACAGTTCTTTCATGGTCCGATGCGAAACACAGGATTGACCATCTGAATGATATAATGACACATGATTTGGCTTCTTACAGGATGACTCCTCACGATGAACTGCTCAGCAGTATCACTTCCGGGACAACCTGTTACTGTCTGGCGGAAATCGGGGAACAGTATATCGTCTACAAAGAAGAAGGTGGTTCCTTTGATCTTGATCTTGCCACCGGCGAATACACTGCGACTTGGATCGATACCAGAACCAATGAGCGTCAGTTGGGCGGGAATATTACGGGAGTGGGCAACAATGTTAACTTCGGCGCGCCTGACAATAGCACCGAATGGCTGCTGCTTCTATTGAACAGGCTTCAACCGGCCGCCGACGCAGTTCGCTCCCGAGAATCGTCACTACCATTTACAATCCCAAGGCTATCGAGAAAACCCCACAGCACGTAGACCGCTAGTCCCAAAACAAGCGTACCGCGACTTCTTGGACGAGCCTTTGCGGGGCGAT
>CAZSOR010000242.1:0-7380 GCA_964608395.1 uncultured Pirellulales bacterium | reverse complement strand
CTCGTCAATACGACCACCACATGCGCCCAGCAATATCCCCAGGCAGCAATGAACGACGATGGGGAGTTTGTCATAGTCTGGGATTGCAGGATCGATCCGAACGCTGACAATCAAAGAGACATATTCGGCCAGCGATTCAGCAGTTCCGGCGAATTTATCGGTGACGAATTCCAGATTAACACTTTTGAGCTGAACGACCAGCGATATCCCGCCGTCGCAATAAACGAAGCCGACCGGTTCGTCACCGTCTGGCAAAGCCAAACACAGGACGACTCACGCTACGGCATCTTCGCCCGCCCCGGCCCAATAATCGGCTTGGCCGATTTTGATGACGACGGCTTGGTCGATTTTCGCGATTACAACATACTTGCCGGCGAATGGCACAAAAATGGAAATCCACTGACAGTGGATTTAATCGACGACAATAAAATCGACGAGCAGGACCTGGCCGAATTCTGCCGCCAGTGGCTGATTGGTGCTGATGATTAGTCAATAAATATTGAATTTCACACGCCTTCCGACTATATTATACTATTGCCGCGAATCGGTAAGAATGAATGAATTGGTAATAACGGTACTATCGAAAGGTGTGAAAAGATGAAGAGGATATTGACAGCCCTGTTTGTTTTATCGTTTGTTGTTAATTCGCTGGCTTCTGAAAGTGCTTTCACCAAATTTGTTTATCGTCAAGGCGATAAGCTCATGGATGAAAACGGCGAGCTTCGATTCGTCAGTTTCAATATACCCAACCTGCACTATGTCGAAGACAACATGCCTTTCACCGAGATGAATCCGTGGCGGCTGCCGGACGAGTTCGAGATTGCCGATGCGCTCGAAGCGGTCAGGCAGATGGGAGGCCAAGTCGTACGCACCTATGCCTTATCCGTTCGGGTCGCCGGCGAAGATGAGAATATACCGCGATATATAACCGGCCCGAGGCAGTTCGACGAAAAGGCTTTCCAGGCTCTCGATATGGTTCTGGCCGTCGCAAATCGAAAAGGCATACGCCTAATTATTCCTTTTATCGATAACTGGAAATGGTGGGGTGGAATCGAAGCGGCCGCGGCGTTTAGAGATAAGAAACCGCAGGACTTCTGGATCGATCCGCAACTGTTCGAGGATTATAAAAAAATCGTCAGTTTTGTAGTAAACCGGACGAATACGATCACGGGTGTAAAGTATCGTGATGACAAGGCGGTTCTCGCATGGGAGACAGGAAACGAGCTTGAATGTCCGCACGAATGGACGACGAAAGCCGCCGCTTATATGAAGAGCCTTGATAATAATCATCTTGTTCTTGACGGTTTTCACATTACAAACCTGCGGGACGAGTCCATTCAGGATGAAAACATCGATATTGTCACTACCCATCACTATTCGAAGAATCCCAAAGAGACGGTCGGCCAGATCAAGAGCAATATAGCCAAAGCCCGCGGTAAAAAGCCGTACTTTGTCGGTGAATTCGGTTTCATACCTACCGACGCGGTAGAAACTGTTCTTCAAACCGTAATAGAAGAAAACGTAAGCGGCGCGCTGATCTGGTCGCTGCGATACCGCAGCCGGGATGGCGGCTTCTACTGGCACAGCGAGCCTTATGGCGGCGATTTGTTCAAATCCTATCACTGGCCCGGCTTTGCCTCCAATGCTGCGTTCGATGAGACCGGCCTGCTCAAGCTTATGCGTCAAAAAGCCTTTGAAATCAGGGGCATTGACGCTTCGGCGATTGAGAAACCAGCCCCGCCGGTTCTGCTTGATATTAAAGATGTCGCCGCGATTTCATGGCAGGGAAGCGCCGGCGCCCAGAGCTACATCGTCGAAAGGACGCAGAGCAAGGACGGCCCGTGGCTGGCCGCAAAATGCAACATATCCGACGCCGCACTTCAGCATCGACCTTTGTTTAACGACGTCGGCGTAGAGATCGGAAAGAATTATTATTACCGTGTCATCGCCCTAAATTCGGCCGGTATTTCCAAACCGTCCAACGTTGTAGGACCCGTTTCGGTCTCATACAAAACGCTTGTCGATGAAATGCAGGACATGCAATCCATTCACGAGCACAGCGGGAATCTGTCGCTGGAAGTCAAACAGGCGCGTAATTTCAAGGAGGATGCACACAGACTAAAGGGCAAATCGGGAGATTACATAATCTATGAAGTTGAGGCTCCGATTAATTCATGGAAGGTATATTCATTCTTTCCCGGGGAGATTACAGATTTCAAGTTCTCCGTCTCAGCGGATGGCAAAGACTTCGAGCAAATCAAATTCGAACGTAAGGATTACTTCGTTGGCAAAGGCGAGTATGACTACTATAAGCCGGTTCTCTACAACGGAACCGGTTCCGGCGAAGAAGCCAAATATCTGAAAATCGAGTACACCTCAGAATCACAAATCTCTTGTGTCGAAATAAAATATGGAAACCACAGCGGCTAATCCTGACGCCTTCGAGATAAATGTTTGACAGTATCGGCGTAAGTCTTGTTAATTGGCTGCGAAGACGCAGAGCGCTGTAAGAGTATTATCAGATTGAAAGCTTAATAAGCTTGATAAGGGCTGTAAGTGACACTTGCGGCCCTTTTTTCATTGCCTGAATGTCTAGGAAAAAGCCTGATAAATTCGCATAATATGTCCCTTCCGGCAGAGTTATCCCTGTTTAATCGATTTAACTTACTAAATCATCATTTATGAATCAATACCGATAATCTCAAATGATAACTAACAGGGTTTTTAAAGATGTTCTTTTATTTCAGCCAGAATGAGTTTTTTAGCATTTTCGAGGGGGCCGGGCAGGAATGTTCCGGCGGCTTTTGTGTGGCCTCCGCCGCCGAACTTGGCAGCGATTATGCTGACATCGAGAGGGCCCCTGCTTCTCAGCGAGCACCGGATTCGGCCGTCTTTGAGCTCGATGAACAAGGCCGAGGCCTTGACAGAGTCGATGCGGTGACATTCATTGATGAGGTTCTCCGTGTCGCTGTAAGCGGCGCCGGTCCGCTCGAAATCCTGCCGTGTTATCTGCATGGCGGCGTACCGGCCGTCCAGGTTCAGCTCGAGTTTGTCGAGCATCCCGGCCATCAGTTTGAAACGCGGATATGAGAAGTTCAAATACAAATGGTCGTAGATTTGCGTCGGTTTTACGCCGGCGTCAATCAGCTCGGCACAAGCGAGATAGACCCTGCTGTTTGAATTGCTGAACTGGAACCAGCCGGTATCGGTCGCCAGTGCGACGAACAGCGATTCGGCAATTTTCTCGGTGACGGGCCAGCCTGCGAATTTGAGCAAGTCGAGCACAATCAGACTCGTCGCGGCGGCATCGGAATCGACCAGTTCCACGTCTCCGAGACCGTCCGAGGTTTCGTGATGGTCGAGGACCAGGACCGGCTTGTCGTTCTGTTTGAGGTAGTCATTGAATTTCGCTAATTGGCTGTGGCTGTTGGTATCGACGATGAGGACAAGGTCGAATTGACCGAACCGCCCTGCTGTCAGCTCATCGAGCTGTACATCTATGTCGAGGACGGCGGGTTTTTCAGTAAATAAAAACTCATACCACTGCGGCACCGTCGAGAGCATCAGCGGCGTGACATTCTTGCCGAGCGTCCCCAGCGCCTCGTACATCGCCGTAACGCATCCGCATGCATCTCCATCCGGCTTGGTATGAGACGTGATTAAGATACACTTGGATTTGCTTATTAGATCTATTGCTTTCTTAAAATTGTCATTGCTTATCATATGCAAATCCTTTGCAATCCAAATCTGCGCCCGGCACGCTGGATGTGCCATAAACGAGATGTGTTTCAATATTTTGTTGACGGCCTCAATTCAGCGTCTAATCTTTCGGCCAAGAACATTTTTAAGAGCGATTTATAATGTATATCTCTCTTGTTCGCAAGAAGCTTAAGTTGTTCTAACATCATTTCCGGTAGTCTAATTGAAATTGTTTTGACCGATGGCTTTAGATTCGGGAGTGTTATCTTTTGGACACTTCTTTTATCGAAGAAATCCAAAGGTGAATGTGTAGCCCAAAATTCACGCTCCTCGTCTTCATTCTTGAATTTGGGTATGCGTTTTTTATTTGTTTTCCTCATAAAACTATCTTTCTCTGCGGTTCATATTTCTTGCCGAGACAGGTAGGGTGTGCACTGCACACCTTCATATTTTATTTCTGGACCTTGCTGTTAATTTTTACGTTATCCATGGCCAGGTTTTTCACTCCGACGAGGATGTTGGATTTTTCGACGTTATTGAAGATACAATTCTTAAGGTGGATACCGGTAATCGGCGAACGTTCGTAACCGCTGATAGACAAGGCGTATTTACTCTTGCTGCTGGTAATGTTCTCCATGTTTATATTGCGAACGGTCGGCGTAAACTTGCCTGTGTCACCTTCGCCGTAGTTGAAGTTGATCTTGAGCACTGCCTCGGCGACCTGGCCGATTGTGACGTTCCTCATATAAATGTTTTCGACTGTCCCACCACGAACCGAGTTGGTTTTGATCCGCAGGGCCCGGTCCAGGTTCGGGCTGTCCATCGTGCAGTTCTCGGCGAAGATATTCCTGGCGCCTCCCGTCATTTCACTGCCGATGACCACGCCACCGTGCCCATCTTTCATCTGGCAGTTTCTAATAACGATATTTTCGCTGGGTTTGTTTACCCGCCTGCCGTCGTTGTTTCTGCCCGACTTGATGGCGATACAGTCATCTCCCGTGTCGAAATAACAACCTTCAATGAGAACGTCTTTGCAGGATTCGGGATTGCAGCCGTCGTTGTTCGGCCCGTGGCCGACGACCTTAACATTTCTGACCGTGATATTTGTCGAAAGGACGGGGTGGATGTGCCACATGGGCGAATTTTTGATTGTCACACCCTCTATCAGGACGTTTTTGCATTTGTAGGGCTGGATCATATTAGGGCGCAGTTGTTTGCCGGCTCCGAAGATTCTCTCCGAAACAGGAACGCCGGTATCGCCCATTTTTCCTAATGTCTTGACATCACTGCTCTGTGTCCGTTTCCATTGCCACCAGTTTTCGTCGCTTGCCCGGCCGTCGAGAGTTCCTTTGCCGGTTATAGCGATATTTTCCTGCTCATACGCATAGACCGGGGGCGAATAGTTCAAGCACTCGATGCCCTCGAATCGGCTATAGACGACCGGCATATACTTGCCGGGCTCAACAAAGAAGTTAATGACCGCTCCGTCTGAAACATGCAGGTTGACGTTGCTTTTCAGGTGAATCGGCCCGGTCATGAACGATCCCGCAGGGACAATGACGCGGCCGCCGCCTGCCTCGTGGGCGGCAGATATCGCTCGCCTGAAGGCTTCGGTGCAATCCTTTTCATTATCCGCGAGGGCACCGTAATCCGTAATATTGAAATCCCGATTCGGAAACTGCGGAGCCTTTATCCGGCTCAGAATCTCGCCCAACTGCTCCCACCCGGCACTTGCCCGCCCGGTTGGTATAACCAAAAGACAAAGGCAGAACAAAACCGAAAAGATTCTACTCTTGGAAGATATGGTTCTTTGTTGTTTTTTTGAGTTTCTATTCTTCATAACGACCTCCAATATCTACCATCTCGTAACCAAAACCTATATTATTCGCCAATGAATTTACCAGAAACATCGCTGCCATGCAAATGACAAACCGGTTAAATCTTTCATATCGCCAGGCGGAAAGGGAGGCATAGGACCCTGCATTTATTGTTTTACTTTTTCTGCACAAGGATTAAACCGTTGGCAATATGTCTTTCGTGTCCGTCTGATGGGCTGTTCATGATTTTACCATCGAGCCAGAAGGTGGAAGATCCGCCACCATCGAGATTCATGGCCTCGGTGCATCCAAGCCTGAGCATAAAGTCCGCCAGTTCCGGCAGAGTCATGCCAATTGACAAATCATTCCGGCGGCCGTCGACTACGAGCAGGAAGAAGTACATATCGTTGAAGCCTATCGCGGTCCGCGGATGACGCGGCTGGTAGCCGGAGAATTGCCGCACTTTTGCATCCCTGATAAGGATGGGCCCGCCACCGATTGCGATATCGACATCTTTGAGATCAGGGCTTGTTTGGAAAGATAAAGATACAGCAGTCCCGATTTTGGTATTTATAATTTTCTTTGCAAGAGCAAAGCCAAGAGACAGGACTATCTTGTCCATCGGAATGACGGAATTTGGTTCGTGGTTTACCGAAACAATGCGTCCATTATATGTTTGTCCGGATTCTATAGGCAGCCATCCTGAATCGTCGTTTTTTTCCAGAATAAGCTCGACAGCTTTTTCGGTACGTGTCGATGAACCCATGACGGGCGTGTAAAGAACGGCTTTATCTTCGGTGCACTCCTGATTGATATCGAATTTAACACTTGTACCGTTGGGCCAGGTTGCTCTAAAAGCAGGTTGTACGTAGGCAATATGAGGTTGTCCGTTTGGATCGATCCAGAAGCATGTATTGTGTGGTGAGCTGACAAGTTCGCCCCGGACAATTTGCAGACCCAGCGGATCGCCTTGATATGGTCCCGGCCTGATTCTAAAAAAGTCACCATTGACTGCGACCAGCGGCTTGCCGAGTGTTGCGTCGAGGGATTGGATTTGCAGACTAAGAGGCTCCAGTTCAAAAACACTCTTTTGGGCGAGGGACGATATAAATACAAACTGTTTATGCGAGCGGTCGATTTTTACCCAGTGGATTGACAACGGCCCTTCGCTTCTTTGCTGGTGAAAGTATTCCAGTCCGGGCGGTATCGACAGGGCCGGTGCTTCATTATTCGATTGCGAAAAAGAAACGCTTGTAACGAGCAATATAAAAGTAAAGTTACAGAAGTATTTACAGAAGGACAGCATGTGTATTCCGAAAAATCGTTATATTTTTGACTATCGTAATAACTGTTCTATTTATCTCCATCTGTTGCAGGAACGGTGCCGGTTGAGGTAATTCCGGTCAGTTTTTTTCGGATCGTAGGTCTTTAATGGTCACCGGGCAATTCTCGAAGGTATTGCCCTGTATCATAATTCGCTCAGCATCCCGGCCGATACGAATGCCTATATTCTGATTTTTGCCCGTTGCATTTTCAATTCTTGTGTTGTGAATGGCGATGTCCCGTATTTTTCCCTGAATATCGATTCCGATCCCCTGCTCTTTCGAACCATTATCACGAATAATACAATTCTCAATCTTGTTTCGACTGCCGCTGCGAAATTCATTCGCCTCCTTACGAAAGAGGATCCCGACCTGGCCGTTACGCTCAATTGTGCATTGCCGAATAATGTTGTCTGTGTCACGGTGCCCGATACTGATTCCATATCTGCTGTTCTCCGACAACACACAATTCTCTGCAAGTCCATCCGAAACGCTCCAGCAAAAGAAAATCCCCTGACTATTGCCCCGGGACAAGCACTTTT
>CAZSOR010000241.1:0-7392 GCA_964608395.1 uncultured Pirellulales bacterium | reverse complement strand
GTGCCGCGAATATTGGCGGAGCGGCCAGCGCGCCGGTGGTTGCTTCAAGTCACAACGAAAAACTCGTGCCGGCAAGTATCCTTATGGCCCTTATGGGCTATGCCATCGGAACCTACGGAGCATTTCTCGCTGCCTGGCTGTGCTATCTATTGAGCCGCTGAAAACCTGATAAGCAAAACATCCGGACACAATCCCCCCAACGCGGATTTGGCAACAGGAAGGTTCCGAAATCGTAGGAAACCAGTAAAATCACTGGAAAATTCAGGTCAAAAATTGTATAATAAGTGTTGTTGACAAGCCGCATTTGATGATGCGGCTTGAATATTATCAATTGTATATTAAGGTGGAGTGGCCATGTGTTTTAGAATTCGTTTGCTGCTTTTAGTTCTCCTGGTTCCATGTCTGACTCTGGCCAGGGGCGATGATCCCGAGCCGGCAGGGGCATGGAAAAACCAGATCGATTATCCCAACGAAGAGTTTCAAAGCTGGACGTCTCCTCCGTATGTCAAGTTTACGATAATAACCAAGGAAGGCTTCGATCCGAACGTCGTGTGCTACCAGGACTGCCGGAATTACGAATACCACTTTGATTTCGCGCTCGAACAGCTCGATCCATTTATCGGCATGACAATAGAGCAATTCGATAACGTCACCCTGCATGAGGCGGGCCAGCAGGCGGTGCTCGGCGCAGTGATTCTGTCCCCATGGTCGGACCCGCCGTTCAATGAGTATGGCATACAGCTCGTCCGAAACGATCCCTATAGCCGTGAAGAAATCGTCCGTATGTTCAATATTGTCAAGGCTTCGGTCATAGCCGAGCCCAACGTCACAGCGTATTATTTCCCGACCTACGAGCAATACACGGTGGCCCAGCAGAATCGCGACTGGTTCGAAAGTCAGGGCATACCGATCGGCTCTACCGCCCAATGGGCCGAAGGCAACATCAGCTATTCGGACGGCTGGGCTCTTGGCACGCTAAAATTCTTCGCCGGCAGCGAAATCCAGGCGGCCTTCATCAACGGCGATTTGCTGCCGGAAGATATCCTGCTGACCGACGGCGTGCCGGCCGAGATTCCATCCGTTGCCGGAATTATCTGTTTGATGCCCACGACGCCGAATTCTCATGTGGCCATACTTGCAAAATCTCAGGGCGTGCCCTTCGTTTACCTTGCGATTGAGCAGGATGCGGTCCGTGCGCAAGGCCTTGTGAATCGCAGCGTATATCTGGCCGCTTCGAGCGAAAACATGCAACTCTTCAGCACTGTCAAGCTGCTCGATGCCGACAGTCTCAGCGAACAGGAAAAAGCTTCGCTCCTGGAACTGAAACAGACTTCACCAATAACAATAACACCGATGACGCACTGGGGACAGTTCTGGGCCGACACGAATGATTTGCAGCCGGCCGATATCGGATATGTCGGCGGCAAGGCCGCGAACTTCGGTATCCTGCGCCGGGCAATCCCGGACAATTCGCCCCAGGCCATGGCGTTTTCATTCGACCTCTGGAATGCCTTTCTCGACCAGACTCTGCCCAGCATGGCTCCGGCCGTACTGGCACCGGGCGGATACACTCTTATCTGGGCCGATGACGACACCGAGCAGGGACCTTTCCATGCCGGTTTCAAGCTGAGCCGGTCGGGTGAGGATGTAGGCCTTTTCGATAGCGACGGTCAAACACTCATCGACGGCGTGAGTTTCGGACCTCAGCAGGAAGATATCTCATACGGACGATCCGTTGACGGCGGAGATCTGTGGCAATTTTTTGAGAATCCATCACCCGGCGCGGCTAACTCGCCGGCCGGCGACAGCAACAACCTGGTAATCAACGAATTCATGGCTGATAATAAAACGACTATCGAAGACCCGGCCGAAACCGGCGCATATCCCGACTGGATTGAGCTTTATAACGGAACGAGCGACACCATCATCCTTAGCGGGATGTTCCTGACGGACGACCTGAACGATCCGACGAAGTGGCAGATTCGCTCGCCCTTAAACGGAGGCACCATTCGAGAGCACATCGCCCGGCTTCTGTCACAATACACGAGATATCCGCCGGCGGACATGAAAGGATTGTCCAGAGACCTGGCGGCAATTCGCAATTTAATCGAAAACTCGACTTTCACCCAATTCGACCCGGAGATAAAATCCGCCGTAATCGACGCCCTTGAGACTTTCGGATTCGATCCCGGCACGAACATTCGTTTCCGCAGCTCGACCAACGTCGAGGACAGTGAAACGTTCACGGGGGCGGGTCTCTACGATAGCTACAGCGGCTGCCTGGCCGACGATCTGGACCAGGATGACGCCGGCCCCTGCGCCTGTGACGCGTCGAACGACGCCGAGCGCGGCGTTTTTCGGGCCATTCGAAAGGTTTTCGCCAGTTTCTATAACGACAACGCATTTCTGGAGCGGCTAAAGCATGGTGTCAACGAGGCCGACGCCGGCATGGCCCTGCTAACCCATCACTCGTTCCCCGACGAAATCGAACTGGCCAACGGAGTCGCCACGATGGAAAGAAACCGGGGCACGGACTGGACCGCGAACGTGGTTTGCCAGAAGGGAGCGGTATCGGTCACAAACCCGCCGCCCGATGCGATCCCCGAAGAGGTCCGGATTGATATCAGCCATTTTCAGGGTGCACTTCCGTGGCTTCTCCAGCGATCGAGCCTGGTGCCGCTGCGCGAGAATACGGTGCTCGAATGGGAGCAGGAATATATTGAGCTTTACGATTTGTTGGCCGCGGCCGCGGAACAGTATTGCCAGGTCGTGCAAAAAGACGATCTCCTTCTGGACTTCGAGTTCAAGAAGGTGGCTCCCGAAGGCAAGCTCATAATCAAACAGATTCGAGAAATCCCGCAGCCCGGAAACGCCGAATATACTACGCCTTACATGCTCTCAGAGCCAAGAGAATATTGGTCGCTGCAGGGCAGGGGAAGCAACGTACTCACAAGCCACCGGTTGAAATCCCGCTGGACACTCAAGCCGAAAAATATCTGGCTCAGCGAGGACAATCTGCAGCAATGTATTTACGATACGGTTGACATCGAATTTGTTGCTGACGGACAAATCCAGCAGGTCTCCATAGACCTGCCATCATTGCCCGGAGCAGCACACACCTATGAACCGCCGGAATGGGAATTCGACCAGTATGCGGTGACCGATACGTGGCGATTCGAAGACATTAACAATCCGCGGACTTACCGGCTCCGCACCGAACCACTGTACCAGAGCGTCATGAAAGATCCGATTGTTACACCGGACGACCTGAGAATCGGTATAGAAGTCGAATACGAAAGTCCCGTGCTCATCGATGACGTCACCATAACGTCAACTGAGGGGACGGCTCTCTATCAACCGTGGGAACCGACCGAACAGGACTTCATTGATACATGCTCGTTGGACGATCCCAATACGGGCGTATCCGTGACCGTGCAACACTATGCTCGCTGGAGTATGATGGGCGGCACACCCACTTCTGTTCAATTCGATCAAACCCGCATCGAAGGACTAACTACCGAGCCTATTGTCCTGGCCGGCTACTTTTCCCAGAGCTTCGGAGGCGGGTCTCATCTGTGCCCGAAAAACTTTCTTTTCGAGCCGGCGCTGGAACCCGGAATCTCGCAGGCGATACTCGACGAGCTTAAAGATAAAAACGTTAAATATATTTACTATACGACCGGCGCCCGCGAATGCCGCCCCACCGAATGGCAGGACACGCCGCCACAAATCATACTCTACGGATTCGACACCGATTTTTAAGATCGTTTCACAAAAAGACAACCGGGGCCGATACTGAAAGCAAACAGTACAGGCCCCGGATCAATTTTAATCCCGGCGTTATTACCGTTAAAGCAACGTTTATTCGCCGGCAGCTTCTGCCTGCCGGTACAGCCGAATGTCATCGAATAACACACGACCCGAACCGCCGGGTATCGTCAGATTACCTCTGGTCCCGAAGCCGATCATGATTTTATCGACGTCCGTCAAATCCACGCCCTGATCGGCAAAGCTCTGCAGAGGAATAATCCACTCCGTCCACACATCGACCGCCGCAACAAGGATATTATCGTGGACAACCACGGCTGTCTGGCCCGTGCTGTTTGAAATTGCCACATACATCGATTCAACACCGTTTTCCAAACTGCCGTAGAACCACAGCGACAATTCCCCTACCGATTCGGCGGTCCAGTCCCGCGGATAACTCAATGCCTTTTCTATCTCTGAATAATTAGCGTAGCCCTGTTTATTGTTGTCATAGAAAAACGGCAAAGAGTACATGCCTCCATGAATAACCGTACTATCAAGCGGAAACCACGCTGTATCATCGCCAACAGCCGAGCCGGTCCCGTTGCCGGCGAAATAAGGCAGAGTATCCGGCGTGCCGTAACCGAGCCCATCGTGCCATGAGTACCAAATCTGGTTGTCACCGGCATCGTAGTCTTCGAAGTCATCAATGACAATGAAATCACCCGTTGAAAAGTTCCAGAGGCTGCCAATCCACGGACTATCGGGATTGAGAGCATTGACTTCGTCGATGCGCCAATAGTACGTTGTATCCCATGCGAGTTTGCCGGGCTCATAGCTCTCGGAACCCAGCGCCTGTGTGCCCTTGTATTCGGGTGAAGCCGTAGTGGCATTAACAACCGCATCTTTATCTGTGCCGAAATATATCTCGTGCGAGGCGGCAAAATCTCCCGGATGCCAGGTGAGCACCGGCATCATTTTCGCATCCTCAGCACCATTTGCCGGGCGCGGTCTGCCGGCCTTAACGGGCGACGATAATGCGGCCTGGGGAATGATCTGCCGGGGCCGAACGCTGTTTTGCCAGTATAACCCTGCAGTCGCCGTGTCCGCGCCTTCGAAATACTCCATTCTAATGTTGCAGGTTGTGCCACCGATAAGCTCGATTGGTTCGCTATCAAGACTGCTTGTGGTGGGATTGTCCCAGTAATCAATGATGAGCTGGTCGTCCAGCCACAGTCTGAAACCATTATTGGCACTGATACGGAATATATACGTGTCCGTGACGTCCACTTCGAGCACGCCGCTCCAGCGGGCCGAGAATTCATCCACATTGATATTCTCCGCCGGAGAGTTTACGCCGCGGGTGGTGCCGTTACCCCAACTGAAGTCGATTTGTGGATCTATACGAGTCAGTGCCGGCTCACCCGCAAGGCTCGCGTTGTTAAAGAATTCCGCCTTGAGTCCGCCAGTCTCCCCTGCAATGGTGAAACTCCAGATATCACCTGTATACGTGACCGCACCATCGAACTCATCAACACGCCAATAATAAGTTTTTTCTCTTTCGAGCGTACCCGGATCAAAGCTCGTCCCAATTACAACTCCTTTATTAGTATCACCAGTTCCGGCCTCGACATCAGCGAAATTATCCCCGAAGTACATATAGTGCATTTTTGCGAGGTAACCGGCAGTCCAGGCAAGAGTTGTGTCCGGATCTACGAATTTTACACCATCAGCCGGTTCGGGTTCATAGGCTTTCTTAGGCGGTACCGTGAAGCTCCATACAGGGCCTTTCCAGGGACTGCCCGGATCGGCTTGATTTACTTCATCTATCCGCCAGTAGTAAGTCGTTCCCGGAACCAGGCCATCCGGGTAAGGATAGCCGGGGAAACCCGCTACGAAAAACGTATCAGGCTGATTAAATTGGAATGTCCCGCCTGTTCCATCGTTGACATCTTCGAAATTGTCGCCGAGATAAACATCATGCGAAACAGCAAAGTCGCCGGGCGAGAAGCCAAGAGTTATCCATGTATCCGCATGGAAGATGCCGTCCTCAGGTATGGGGCTCGTAGCGGCGTAAACGGGCTGGTGCGGGATATCGGCACCGAAGTGCACACGGTCGATCCAGACCTTTCCATTAAGGCTTGCCCCGGACGGTGACCACGAAGGCCCCTTAATCATCAGGTATAGATTAAGACTTTCGTTTTCACCTGCGCCTATAGCCGCGCCGGTATGGGTGTAATCAATAACGTAATCTGTTTTCGTTGGTGTCAACTCCACGGTCTGGTCCAGAAAAGTCGGGTAAGACGCATTGTTAATATTTCCCTGAAGCAATACAACCAATCCTCTGACTTCCTCGGCTTTAGCGGTAAAACCGATAGGATATGTTTTTCCGGGCTCGGCAACCAGGCCTCCCTGGGCAATTCCTATGCTGGTAAGTACCGAGGAGTTGTAAATATCAATCAACGCCGAGTTTTCTCCTGACAAACCGCCGCCCTGCGAGACTTCCACATTGAAACCTTCGGTGGTATTCAGGTAGGTATATATGCCCCAGGATGCTAAGCCATCGTCAAATTCAGCGTTTACGATCTGATTTTCCTGGCCTAAGACAACTGACCCGCTCAATCCGAAAACTAAAACAAAAGAAACCAAACAAATCAATTTCCAATACATAATAAGTCCTCCTTATAAAAGGTTGGGAAAATGGTGCTTTTGCTACACGCTAAAGCAACCGATGGTAATTCTCGTCTTCACCAAATTTTATCCATGTTTGTTTAGGATAAAGTTCGGCTAGTCGACGCTACCTCCTTCCTATAAAACCGAAATCAAGCTGAAAAGCAAAGTTCGTTATTCCTAATAAGACGAAGCCGGAAAGCCAAAAATCCACAAACTTCGCCTACCTTAGTATATACTAAATCCGCTACCCCGCCGTCAAGGGAAATTTCAGAATTATACAACCAACAACTCAAAGATTTATCGCGGCAAAAGCTGGCGAGGCTATAGAATGTAACTTATCATGACAATTACTCTGAATTTTCTCATATATGGAATGGTGTTTATTAAGTTTGAATATTTCGAATTTGGATCTGTCAGTGCCTTTTTCTCAGCATGAAAACGCCGCCGAGACCTAAGAGACAAATCGTGGCCGGTTCCGGAACAACTTCCAATTGCATGTCAAAGTATGTTTGTTGTCCATGATCTTCAGCCAGCACAGAGACCGTGTTGGTCCCGAGCTTCAAATATTTAGAGTCTAATTCAAATGTGTACTCCCATAGAGACGTGAAGTACTCCCCCGTGTGATTGAGAACTTCTTTACCGTTGATGAATATCACACAGCCATTATCAATTGCCAGATCAAGACGCAGATTTTCTGTCGGCAAAGATTCGAGCTGGAAGGACTTGCGCAGAGCTAAATCTGTCCCCGGAGTCCATAATGTGTTAATTGTCCCTCCCTCGGGCACTCTTTCGTAACCGAATGCGGCCTGCCCTTCAGTCCAGTCGGCATTGTCCCAGTCGAAATCGGCATATTCAATGCTTGTTAAGATATAATATATATTGAAATCAAGCACGCAGTAATCCCAGGTGTCTTCCTGTTGAATCAAAGGCATACCGAATACCGGCATCGTGAAAAGTGCCGTAAATACAAGA
>CAZSOR010000240.1:0-7424 GCA_964608395.1 uncultured Pirellulales bacterium | reverse complement strand
ATTCGATTGTATCAGTCTCCGATGATTTGACAGATGATGGTTCTGGTTCTGGGCCGGGTGTCGAAATCGACGAGGATAATTTGCTGCCAGGTCCCGAGCGTTAGCCGGCCGGCCACAATGGGCACGCTCAGCGAAGGCCCCAGCAGCGAGGCCCGCACATGGGCATGGCCGTTATCATCATGCCACGTTTCTTCGTGCTCGTACCTGCCGCTGGCCGGGGCGATTTTCTCGAACGCCGCCTTCAAATCGTAGTTCGCCAGTCCCGGCTCGTATTCGGTCGTCGTAATTCCAGCCGTCGAGCCGATATTGAAAACCGTCACGGCCCCATCGCGAATATCCGACCGCGCCACCGCCCCGCCGACCTGATCGGTAATATTAACAACCTCGTTATTGCCTTTTGTTTTGATATTTATCTCTTGCGTTTTTATCATTCGCGAAAAGCCTTATTCTTATTCATATTATCCATTGTAAATGGCCCGTATTATAACGACTGCAATCGACTTTTGCAATCCTCAATCTCGGGAGTCGCTGCTAATCGCTAATTCGCTACGATTTCGCCACGACATACGCAACACGCAATGCGAAATGGCGTACACTCCAGGCTTGTTTTTAGGCCGGAAAATCCTCAAAGCCCAATCTCATGTCCCTCTCGATCACCAGTCAGGTGTTCCTTCCTCTACGATGCTGATATCGGCCGACTCAATCGTTTTACGCGCGGCCGGTGATACTCGGCCGGCGGTTACAAGCACCGTAGTGACGTTCGGATTGGACACCCGATATTCACCCACGCTGTCAACCACTTCCCGGGTGTCGGTGACGTAATCGTACGGGCAAACCAGGACATATGTTCCATCGTCGAGCACTGCTAACGGCAATCCGATAAACTTCAGTTGCCGGATTGGTTTTCTTTCCCGAATGTCAACCAGCATCATGCCCTCACGGATGCAGCAGAGAGCACCGACTTCGCTGTATGCCTGCGCTGCACTCTCGATGAGAGCTGCCCGATTTTGGACGCCGTCCAGGGCCCTGAATTGGTCTATGAGTTGTAGACGCTGCATAGTTGTGAACGCGGTCGAGTAGTGGAATCGAGATCGGATAGATTTTTCGACACCGGCGGCCTCAAGCTCACAATCAAGCTCGTCATTGATCGTGCTTGGCGGGCTTTTGGCGATCATTTCTTTCATCTGTACTGTCGTGGCAGGCACGCTCAGGCCGGGGACGAAAGACATAGCGGCTTGCGTAAGAAGACCTCCACCAAACAGTTCGAGCGTCATTTCGTCGAGTAGCTTCTTCAGCACGGGATTGGCCGTCTCAGGATCACAATCGAGTTCGGTGGCCAGCTTCCGGCGATCGGGAGAGCCCGCCCGCCGGTCTGCCGGATCGATATACTGATTAACCATAAGGTCAAAACCTTTGGGGGCACGCTCGAGTATTTCGAATGGCTCGGTGATGATGAGCTTCAATCCTTTCTCCGTGTCTTTCAGCGGAGTGAGGATGCCATCGACAAGAAGCGGATCCTTGCTTAACTCCTGGGCGGCTTTAATCGATTTCAATTCGCGCAGACGCAGGTAAAGCATATCCCGCCCCCGCGCGGTGATCGTGCCGAAGTCCGAATTAACCGTGAACGCATATTGGTATTCCTCCACCGGAACACGTTCGGCAATCTGGTAGTTGGGCCCCCGAAGAATCTCTTTCGGAAGGATCAAAGAGGCGCTAAACGCGAGCGCCATCTCGCCTTGGGACCGCCCGGCCGGGGCCTTCGGCGTCGTTGCGCACCCGCAAAAGCCTGCCGTCAGAATCGAAATAACAACCGTCAGTTTTCTAATATACATAACCGTTCTCCTTATATGGCGATTAAAAACGCAAATATATATACTGGAATTTTGCTCATACACGACCTAACAAGCCCCTAAATTCATTAGAATCTGTCGTCTTGCTGGCTTGAATGGTCTTCATGAGCTTTATATTATAAAAATCCGGTTCATTTTTCATCTACTAATTGGTAAATCCGGGGCAATTCCCAACACGACAAACAAAATTATGTGGCGACAATTTCGTATGTCTTATTTGCTAATATAATATAAAGCAGAAAAAAAGTGACTATTAGTAGTTTTTATGATAATATGATATAATATAAGGCAGGAAAAATATGTGCTTCCTAAGTTTTTCATAGGGCTCGGTATGTTCAGGAGTATTTCTAAGCGTTTTAAATAGTAAATCTCAACTGGCAGAGATTATGGACAATAGTAACACGGCCACCGTGGATTGGAAAGAACTCGACCATGACCGGCTGTGCCTTGTCATAAAAGGCCGTCTGGATGTCGAAACCACTGGCTCCCTCTGGCGAAAGATCCTCAAGACTATCGCCGGGACAAAGCCCCGGGAACTCCTCGTCGACGCGTCCCAAATCGAGTACTGCGACGGCGCCGGAATTGGTCTTTTGTTAGAACTCACGCAAACGCAGAAGCAGAACAACCGCCGAATCCAAATAACCGGCCTGAACCCTGACTTTCAGCCACTCATGAAACTCTTCGATCCGGGACAGACAACCGAGTTGCCGCCAAAACGCGCATCGCTTGCTCAACGGATCGAGATTCTTGGCGAAAAAACCGCTCGTTTGCTCCAGGATGTCAAAGCCCAGATCAGCTTTACCGGCGAGGCCTTCGTCAAGCTGCTGTCTACCTTGATTCACCCCCGCACTCTCCGCTGGCGAGATACCTTTCTTATCGCCGAAAAGGCCGGTGCGAATGCTGTTGGTATCACCGCCCTGCTGGGCTTTCTGATTGGGCTGATTCTGGCATTTCAATCCGCTGTCTCCATGCAGAAGTTCGGTGCACAAGTCTTCGTTACGGATCTTGTCTGCTTAGCCCTGTTTCGTGAACTCGGCCCCCTGATTACGGCGTTCGTTCTGGCCAGTCGCAGCGGCTCGGCCTTTGCCGCCGAGATCGGAACTATGAAGATCAACGAAGAAATCGATGCCCTGACCACCATGGGCCTGGACCCCGTCCGGTTCCTCGTGGTACCAAGGCTCATCGCCGCCATCTGCGTGATCCCGCTGCTGACCATGTTCAACAACCTTTTCGGTCTGATCGGTTGTGGCGTGGTGATGTCGTTTTTTGGCTCTCCACCGATAACCTATCTGCATCGGATCCAGCAGGCGGCCACCATGACCGATCTATGCGGAGGTCTGGCCAAGACCTTCGTTTTTGGAGCATTGATAGCCGGTATCGGGTGCCTGCAAGGTATCCGGACCGGCACCGGACCCAGCGCCGTCGGGGATTCGGCCACCCGCGCTGTCGTCAGTGGTATTGTTGCAATCGTGGTGGCCGACGGCATTTTTGCCGTCCTTTATTACTTCCTGAATATCTGACTAAAAAATGAGCACGGAAACTAAACCTGTAATTCGAGTCAAAGACCTCACGATCGGCTACGGCGACAACATCGTATTGAGGAACGTTGATTTCGAGATACTGACCAGTGAAATCTTCACCATCCTTGGCGGTTCCGGATGCGGCAAGAGCACCCTGCTCAAACACATGATCGGCCTGATGCAACCGCTGGGCGGCAGTGTGCTCATCGACGGCACCGATATCGTCACCGCCCAGGGCTCCGACCGGCTCGGCGTCCTCAGAAAGATTGGCGTCGCCTACCAGAACGGCGCGCTTTTCGGATCCATGAATCTGATGGAGAACCTCTGCCTGGCCCTCGAAGAATTCACCGACCTGCCTAAGGATGCGATGGAGATGATCGCCCGGATGAAGCTCAAAAGCGTCGGTCTTGAGGGTTCGGCTTATAAAATGCCCGCCGAGCTTAGCGGCGGAATGAGAAAAAGGGCCGCTATCGCAAGGGCTCTCAGCCTGGACCCGAAGGTGTTGTTTCTTGACGAGCCGTCGGCCGGCCTCGACCCGATCACCTCGGCACAACTCGATAAGCTGATTCTGGAGCTCTCGCACAGCTTAAGAATTACCTTCGTGATAGTAACGCATGAACTGTCGAGCATTTTCACCGTTGCCGATAGAGTCGTCATGCTCGATAAGAATACTAAGACAATCATTGCAACCGGAAAACCGGCCGAACTGCGCGATCACAGCGAAAATCCGTGGGTCCGGCAGTTTTTTAATCGTCAGGCGTAAAAATGTTTTAGCATAGGACCTGGGCGAGGCGTATGACCTTGCTACTGGCCAAAAATATAATTGGATGGGTTGATTAAATGAGCATGAAACCAAACTACTTCAAGATAGGAGTATTTGTTATTCTCGCGACGGCCCTGATTTTCGGCGCAGCCGTGGTTTTCGGCGCGGGGCTCTTCGGTCAGGATAGGATATATTTCGAAACCTATTTCACTGAAGCCATCAGCGGACTGAATGTTGGTTCACCCATTGAGTTGAGAGGCGTTAATATCGGCAAGGTCGAGAAGATCGCTTTCGTCAGCAAGATCTACGGAGACATGGTACAAACTATCGAAAAGACCACCAAATACGGCCTATGCGTCGTAGTCGTGGGTTCTGCACCTCGGGACAGTTGGCAAGGCCTCAATCTGGAACAGGCTAATGCTCTGCTGTTGCAGATGGTCGCTCGTGGCCTTCGGTTTCAAATCACCTCAAACTTACTTACCGGTCAATCCTACATCCAGGCCGACTACTTCAATCCTGAGGAATTCCCTGCGTTCGAGATAGATTGGCAGCCCGAGCATATTTACATTCCTTCCGTACCCAGCGATCTGACCACCTTGAGAGACTCTCTTAATAAGCTCCAGAAAATAGACGTACAGAAAGTTCTGGACTCTCTCGATAAGGCTATCAACGACGCCAATATGGGGGAATTGAGTCAGCAAGCTATAGGCCTCTTGAGCGAAACCCGTCTCAAAGTCCGCGCTCTTGACACTGAAACGCTTAGCGCGTCCGCTAACCAGGTGCTCGATTCCATGGACCGAACCGTCGTTGACGCCAACGTGCCCGAGCTTAGCCAACAGCTTCAGAATTTCATCGCCGAGGTCCGTCAGACAAATGAGAACCTGCAAAAGCTGCTCGCCAGCCCGACTCCAACACAGAGCAATATTCCCGAAATGATCGCCCGAATTAATGCCGCGTTGTCTCGTATAGACAGGCTCATCGCAAATGAAAGACCTCAACTGGAAATCATACTGGCCAACTTCAGGGAAATATCGGATAACATCAAAGACCTGACAGGCAGCCTGAAGGAACATCCCTCGGAGTTGTTGCTCAGCCAACCACCATCCAAATCGGAGGCGTTGAAATGAAGCTTAGATGGCCCAAATTGTACGTTTACTCGACTTTTATTGTGTTCTCAATAATGTTCACAGGCTGTAGCCGGACGTCTTATAGCAAACGGACATATATCCTTGATGCAGCCCGGCAGCCGGAGCCCGGACAAGCTGAAAATCATGCCACCCTCACTGTGCGCCGCTTTACTATCGACTCGGCTTTTGCCAACAAAGGCTTCGTCTATCGCAGGGGTGAACATGAATATGAGTACGACTTCTATAATCAGTTTCTAATCTCACCGGCCGTCATGATAAGTGAAACGACCCGGCATTGGCTGTGCCGCTCGGGAATCTGTGAAAGAGTCCTCGTGCCCGGCAGCCGACTCGAATCCACGCATACACTTGAGGCCAATATCACTGCCCTTTATGCAGACGTTCGCGACAAATCTTCACTGCGTGCCGTTATGAAGTTGCGTGCATTTCTCATCGCCAACAATAATACCGATGAATCGGTGATCCTCGGAGCAAGATACCAGGCTTCTTGTCCACTGCAATCTGACACACCTGACGACTTCGTCGAAGCCCTCGATAAGTGTCTTGCGGAAATTCTGACCGGTCTCGAAAAGGATTTGAAGAAAGAACTCTCCCCGACCTGATAGGTAATAACAACGAACTGGCAGTTGGCTTTTGTTTTATTCCAATTGGAATTAGTTTTTGAGCTACACAGTCATTCCTGCGAAGAGCCTGCCCCTTTTGGCAAGCCCGGCCTCAGGGCAATAAGCAATCAAAGCACCACGTAATCCCCATAACCGGCTTTGTGGCAAGATTAAGCAAACTTTTACTATTCCCATGTACTGGGATCGGTGGGTATTACCGTTATTTCCACAGAATCATAGTCATACTCCTGGCCATCAGTAACAGCTAAAGTAATTGTTACGGTTCCTGGTAACATATAAAGCCAGGTGTTGACCCCCGTCGCGATTCTGATGTCGTTCAGACGCCATTCGTATGTCAGTTTATCTCCATCCGGATCGACAGATCCATGACCATTTAAACGTACATAACCCCCTTCGGCGCAGGTCTGGTAATATGTCCGGTCCCGTCCTGCATCGGCTATAGGGGGATTGTTCTGGCCAGAAGGGAAGACAGAGATATTCGGCTTAACGAACGACATCTCGTGGTCCTGGAAGATGCGCGTTATTTCGCTCGTGTACTCAAAACTTAGAAACCAGCCATTCCAGAAACCCTCGATGTCATCAGGTTGAGAATTTCGTACTATTGTCCAAATTTTAGAAAGGGATGTATCGCTTAGTGTATCTTCATTATCGAAACGATCATCTTTATCATCGAAAATATCCCATAATGCACAGCAGTTCATATTCTCGAAAAACTCGCCTGGCTTGAAATGGTCATAAGTGTCTTCTTCGAGATCGATTTCAAATTTTTTATCATTTTCCTCATCCCAGTCCTGATACCTGGTGTCGCCGGAATACGGATAATCGGTATCGCCGTACTGCGTAGCAATGCTGAACAGCGTAGCCCAGGACTCACGGAAGGCAAGATTTCTCGCCTCCTGATCTTTTCGTTGAATCGGATGATGTCGCAGGTCGGCGTTCCAATAGTGTATGGGATTATCGCCGACGGAACCCTGTGCAAAAAAATACACCTCCGCGATGAAGTGACCATATTCATGCATAATAACGTCCCGGTCGCCCCTGTCTCCCTGTTCGATGTACACGCCAAGGTTGCATGGATCGAAATACGATGTCTCTTCCTCGCATGGCCAGAACGTCGTTACTTCGGGCAGATTAATGTCGAAGAATGTTCTTGCATTTTCAAAGCTTTCGATTAAAGAATCATAAACCATAAATTCTCCGCCGTATTTATCGGCGGTCATATTGACTACTACAGACTCATCCCCGGGGTGCGGATAGAGGTCGCTTTCCATATAATAGATTTCATCGAACACATCGTCTCTTACACTGCACACCTTTCCCTCAATTTCAGGATAAGCGCCGATTGGGCTTTCGGTAAAAACCTTAACATATATATTCTGACTGCTCATCTCGTAATTCAATACGACAACGTTATAATTACCATCCTTATCCGTATGCGTCCTACCAATCACACGATCGTCATTAGGGTCTTCATTATCATCGGCATCATAAACTTCTACAAGAGCGTATCGTATCGGATGTAC
>CAZSOR010000239.1:0-7486 GCA_964608395.1 uncultured Pirellulales bacterium | reverse complement strand
TCCACTCCAGCGGTTAACGGCCCCGTATTATATGCGGCGATAAAGGCAGCCAACAGACCGGCCTCTGCGTAAGGATCGAATCCCACGACTATCAACCTGCCGCCGGATGGAATTGAAGTATTGCCTTCGAATATGTAATCGACGGCACCATCCAGACGCCAGGAGCCTTCGGAATTTTTAAGGTAAATCCGGCTTGCAGTGGGATTGTATAACTCAATATACTCGGCATCGGTTTCATTTGCAGGATGATACATCAGTTCGTCGATTACGATATTTGGAACAGGTTCGCTATTGACCGAATCACGCGAGGGCGTCATCTCAAGCCAGTACGCATCGCCATCCGGATAGCGGCCCAGAGATGTATAAATTAGCTGGCCTTTGAATCTGACGCTGTCGACGATGCGGTCCTCTGATGTGCCGGGCAGATAAGAGAGAATGACATCTTCTCCGGCCTTGTTCAAGCCGAATCCACTGTTGATTGGATTATGGAAGCCTGTCACCTCGTCGAAACTGATGTAAGAGTTGCCGGCAATCTCAACCGCTGGAATGGCCCATTTCTTTAGCTCTCCGATATCGTCGCTGAGATACCAGTTATTCAGATTAACGCTTGCCGGCGTCGTATTGTAGAGTTCTATCCAGTCGTCGGAATCGTACTGCGGAAGTTGCGGACTGCTATAGTCTGTATGAGCCATAATTTCGTTTAGCACAACGTTGGTTTCCGCTTCGGGATCGACCTGGCCGGGAGAGCCGCCGATGTAAGTGCTGGCGCGCCAGTTCCGGCCATAGTTCAGCGAACCGGCGGGCTCGTCTATCAGTGCCGAATCCATGGGCACCAAAGAATGGCCGCCTCCATCGGGTGATAAAGGCCATCCCCGGCCGTCGTTGTACTCGAACTGCAC
The DNA here is from genome assembly GCA_964608395.1 of uncultured Pirellulales bacterium. Lineage (GTDB taxonomy): Bacteria > Planctomycetota > Phycisphaerae > Sedimentisphaerales > Anaerobacaceae > JAFGPJ01. Next base: position 6,587 of record CAZSOR010000239.1, on the reverse strand, counting down.
AATCGTTGAGTTCCAGAAATCTTCCAGGGTTATATTCTCGCCGTTGTTTGATAATTTGCCGGAGTATTCGCCTGCGATTCTGTTAGACAAATCCGTGCCGTAGCGTGATATGAAAGCGGTCCGGCTCCTGACCACGAGGACAAACTCGCCGAGCCCGAGACTCATAATGCTGCCGTTACCGAAATCGAATGTGATGCCGTTGACGAAAGAAACAGAACTCAAGTCCAGGTTTTCGTCGCCGATATTCATCAATTCGATGAATTCGAATTCTTCATTGTCAGTGGAATCACCCGCGGGCGGAGCCGGGGGATTGTACATTACTTCGGTAATACGCAAGTCCTCCAGGATGCCGGCCGCCATCGGCTCACTCGTTACGAACTGAACCGGGACGGACCAGTGACTCCATCGGCTGCTGTTATCCTTGAACCGGCTGCGAACCCGATAGGTGCGCCCCACCTTAACCGCGCTGGCGGGAATTTGTATGGTGCTGTTGGAAGCGTTTGCTATCTCATCACTTTCCCATACTGAATCGATCTCGTACTTTCCCGGCTCTCTGCTGTAAGCGGGTGGGATAGCAGGAAGTTCGGTTCCTTCGTCTATCTGGCCAAACAACCGAATATCGAAGAAGCAATCGCTGCTGTTTGACAGGTAAGAATTAATTACCTGTGCTGTGATAACGTTTGTGCCGGTGACAAGATAATTGTCCGGCTTGCTTAAAGTAAAAGCAGTAAAGCCGTGATTCTCCGAACGGTTGTTGACGGTAGCGTCAAAAGGTAGTTCCGCCGAGGGCGTGTTGCCGGACGCGACATGGACGCCGTTAATCCAAATATTGATACCGTCGTCGTACATGGCTTCGAGTACAACGCTGTCGATGGTATCCAGGTCCGTCACTTCGAATGTTTTGCGAAAATACACCGTTGAGTATCCGCCCCTCATATCACTTAAATTTGTCACAATGAATGTCTCGCCGTAACCGATAGGGGTAATGCCACTGAGCCAGCTTGAGTCATTAAAATTGATCTGACGCCATAGCGAACCTTGCGTCGAAGACGGCTCCCGGGTACCTTTAAAATATTTCCATTGGTCACCTTGATCGATAAGAATAATTCTGTCGTTTTGAACTGCAATTTGAGAGCCCGGGGCCACCTCGGCGATACGCCATTTGGTCGCGGCGAATGTGCCGCTGCCCTGAGGATCGCTGAAAGGGCTCGTCTCAAATGTCAGGCAGTTGATCGGGAAATTTGGTGGACAGGTTGATGTCACAGTCGGAGTGCGTGGGATAGCCGAATCGTTTGATATGGAATTCATACGGCTTTGCCGCTCGACAACAAAATCTTTCATAACCTGAACCATGCCAGCGAAGTCCCGCTGATAGCCGCGATCGGCGGCCTCTTCGTAGAATCGACCCTGACCGGCCTTGAAAGAAGGTTGCTGGTTAAGATACCTGGGATAAGCACCGTCGCCCACGGCCCAGTGATAGTCCCACATGGCCTGGTCGGCGTCCACGATGGAAAGTCCACCGTCAGGATCATCAATTATGGCTGCAAAATCGTCAATCAGTTGGTTCGTCTGGTCGGAATTAAATAACAAATCGCAAATTTCCCGTACCCGGTTCCTGCAGGCAACATCGATCTCGGGACGGTTTAAGATTCCGCTTCGGTTGAATGGATCCGACATGCTGCCGTAATAGCAGGTCCAGGTAAGGTCAACATCCCAGACAAGTTGCCACCATAAGTTATTTGTGCCCCACTCGTTGGTGGTTGGCTCGGGATTCTGATAAAAGAAATGGTTCTTGCTGGTGATATCGCCGTGGTGGACGGCATTATAAATAGCATACAGCCCATAGTATGCTTCGAGATTGACATTAGATCCCCACCAATCGGCTGAAGAGGCTGATTGGTAGCTGCTTCTGAAGCTTATGACATCGGAGTTGTCCGTGACGGCTGTGGGCCCCTGGTTGTTAAGTTTCAAGCCGTTCGGATAGGCTCCATCCATTTTATAAAGGTTTCCATCCGGCAGATCATGTTCATCCAGGAAACGACCATCCATTTGCTCGATGGTCATATAAAGCCCCCAGAAATCGCCGTCATACTGGGTCCCGCCGCTGGTTAGTGGTGGATGGGAAGCGTTTAGATTCCCATCTTCGTAGCGCTCGTCGATGATTCTAAAATGCAGCCAATTCGTTTTTGCAGTAGGAACACCGACCATGTTGAAAAGCTTGAACGAAAGTGCTTCGAACATTCCCTGTTCGCCGCGCTGCCCGAAGCTGCCCTGCTGGATACAGGCGGAGAGATTGAGCTTGTCCCATTCGGTCTTATACTTTTTGCCGTAATCATCGCGAGCCTGGAAACGGTGTCCTCGGTTGAAGTTGAATTTCCACATGTTCTTACCCATGGCGAATCGCCAGCAGCCGCCGCGGGGACGGTAGGTAATGTGGTCGTATACTTTTCCGTCATAAACCAGTGTGCCGATCCATTTATATTCGTCGCCCCCGTATTTTTCGTACCAGGTGGAATTCTCGATGTCTGATTTCTTGCTGATGAGATGATAAACGGGCAGGCTGCTCATGACGTCTGTGTCGAACTTGACCGCGGTAGTTGTGCCGGGGTGGACGGCTCCGTACCAGGCGGGAACCCCGTCGTAGACAAAGTAAGCGAAATTCGGCTGCGGGTCGTCCATGTACGGCACCATGAGGCCGCGACCGCCGCTGTCGGTAACCGTGATGCGATAACGTACCAACCTTCGGTGGACCTGAATCGAGCCCGGAAGCTGTACGCTGTAAACATCATCGCCGGCGATTGCGTCTCCGTCGAGCCCGTCGTCGTGCATTATGGGATTTGTCCAGTTCGTATAGTACCGCGAATCTGTAATGTTTATATAGCTGCCGGGCTCTACGACCTGGTAGCTTAGAGTAACATTGGCCACGCCGTCGGAGTCGGTTACTTTGGCGGTAATAGTTACTGGCTGGCCCGACTTCGGTTGTTTGGGAGAGTGTTTTACCTGGCGGATATGGGGCGGTGTGTTATCGAGGTAAACCGAGGCATTGAATGCCGCCCGTGTGGGAGAAGCCGAGCGCCAACTGCCTGCCAGGTCATTGTCGAGAAACGGATTTATCAATTGGATGGAATATCCTGTGCCTGGCTGACCGTTCGCTACCGCGTCGCCCACCGTCGGCCATGGGAATCCAAGCTGATAATCCACCTTATCGATTTCCTCGCCGTCAGCGTTGTAAAGTATGATTCTGTCTCCGTTATTGCCAAGTTTGCCCTCAAACGGGCCGAAGACCGGTACGATGAATCTGCCGCTGATATGGGTTGGGTCCTGGGCCACGATAATATAGCCTCTCGCCGGCAGGATCGAGCCGTCCGGGAATTGATATGATATAGCGTTAGTAAAATACCAGCCTGTGAGATCAATATCTGCCGCTGTCGTGTTGTGGAGCTCAATAAACTCTAAAAGTTCGGTTTTGATATCGGGATCGTAGTGAATCTCATTAATAACAACACCGGAGACCACATTGGACGAGTTTTCAGCCATCAGGGCCGGCTCTGTCGTATCGGCCCAGAGGTCCCTGCTCAAATCCCCCGCCTGACAGCTCTCTTCTATTGAGCCTATCAATAAAAAGGTTATCATAATGGTTATTAAAGAGATTCTTACGTATCTGAGCATCTTATGAACCCTTCCTCAGCGGTTGTTTGAGATATTAACTGTAGTCATTTTTTATCTTTAAGCTACGTTTATTGTAGCATATAGGGGGTAGCCGAGTCAATGCCTTTCAATTGAGATTGGAAAATACAGATACGTAGAGTGTGTACTCCGTAAGGAGTCCCAAGGACTGCACACCATCATCGCTGACAGGGGACAATAGCTCTCTGATAATTTCGTACTTGATTTGTGATTTGGGGATTTGTATTATCGGTTGGCCTGTTCAATGAAAGTGAATTCTAATAAGGATACTCCGAATGGGCGGTTTTGTGAAAATCTCTGAGATATAAGAATAAGGAGCCGGATTATGAGTGATTTAATCAATCGAAGAGAATTCCTGGGTGCAAGTGCAGCAGGAGCTGGAGCAGTCATACTGGGCACACAATTGGCCGATCGAGCAGCAGCGGCCGGCCAGGCCGGAGAATGGCCGCCAAGATTGCCCGCGGTGAAAATCTACAAAGTCTTTATCGGCAGGACCGGCGGGATTTACCTCTCAAGGCCTACGGATGAGATTGCCAAATTTGACAAATATCTCGCCGGTGTAGAACGCAGGCTGGGCGACGTTAAGTTCACCGGCGGCGAGCTGGTTCCCCCGACCGAGGTGGAAAAGATCTTGCCCAAACTGGCCGATGCCGACGGTGTCCTGATTTTTCATCTATCCGGACACGGGGGCGGCGCGCCGAAAGCGGCGATGGACCGAATCATCGACGTCGGGCTTCCCACGGCGGTATTCTCCCAGCCGTTCAGCGGGCACGGTTGGATGTATTTTCCCCAGTGGAAGAAAGACGGCAAGAAAGTAGTCCTGTTGCCGACCAGTGACTTCAGCGAGATCGACCGAACAGTCGGATTAATGCGGGTCGCGCCGCATCTGCGGAAAACACGCATAATCGTTGTCAATGGCCCGCTGGGAACGGCCGCGGCATGCTCCGCCGAGCAGGTCAAAGAACGCCTCGGTTGTGAGATGATTCCGGTGACAATCGAGGAAACAGTCAAGGCCCATCAGGCAATCGATATTAAGGCTGCCGAGGAAGAGGCGGAAAAATACTGGATCAGCAAAGCAAAGAAAATCGTCGAACCCTCCAGAGAAGAAATCATCAACTCGGCACGTTTCTACCTGGCGATGAAAGATATGATGATTAAGAATGGGGCGCAGGCCATCACGAGCTCGGGCTGTATGGGCAGGCCGGCAAAGGCTTGTCTTACGTTTAGCAAGCTCAACGACCTCGGCCTGGTCGGGGCCTGCGAGGGGGATATGGACTCGACACTGACGATGCTCATGTTCAATTATGCGTATGGCATCCCGGGTGTTATCAGCGACCCGGTCTTCGATGCATCCGAGGATGCGCTGATACATTTCCACTGTACCTCGGCGACGAAGATGGACGGCCCCGCCAGCCAGCGTCTGCCCTTCAGCATCCGGACCCAGTCTGACAGCGAAAGAGGCGTCTCACTGGATGTGGAGAACCGCCTCGGGCAGAATGTCACCTGCGCCAAGTTCATCAATCTCGACTCCATGCTAATCTCAACGGGAAAAATCTATAAGATTACCCACGATGAATTGGGCTGCCGAACACAGTTCTGGACCAAGGTTGCCGATGCCCGCAAGATGTACCATAACTGGGGCGCAGGCATCCTAAAAGGCGGCACAATGGCGCTGCTGCACCGTGCGGTCTTCTACGGCGACCACATGGAAGACATGAAAAATCTCGGAGTCCTGATGGGATTTAACGTCGTCGAAGAAGGTTAACGTTACGGCAAGGAACGATGAAGCCGAAGATTCTGCTTGTGAATCCGCCGATCTATGACTTTGCGGCGTACGATTTCTGGCTCAAGCCCTCCGGTATGCTTAGCGTGGCCGGGAACCTGCGCGGCAAGGCTGACTTCAAGCTGTTCGACTACCTCGACCGGCTGGCCCCTTTTATGGCCGGGCAAAAGAAGTGTGAATCCGACCGGTGGGGTCGAGGCCGGTTCTACTGCGAACACTCCCCAGTTCCGCAAGTCTTAGAAGCAATCCCCCGCTACTTTCGGCGATTCGGCCTGCCTCAAAGACTGTTCGCCGATTTCCTGGCCAAAGAAGGGCCGTTCGATTATGTCATGGTCCAGACGACAATGACCTATTGGTACAATGGTCTCGAAGAAGTTATTGAAGATATTCGCTGTACCTGGCCACAGGCGAAAATTATTTTAGGCGGCAACTACGTTACGCTTTGCTGCGATCATGCGCAGACGTTGGGGGCCGATTTGCTTGTAAAGGGGATGAACCTTGAGCCGCTCTGGGAATATCTGGCAATCGATCCGGACCTTCAACAGCCGGCCTTGTGGGAAGTTTACGATAAACTGAATGTCGGTATATTGAAGCTGACCGAAGGTTGCCCCTTCAATTGCACCTATTGCTCGGTGCCGATGGTGTACGGCACATTCAAGACTCGATCGCTGGAACATTCTTTAGGTGAGCTGGAATTGCTCTGCCGGCTTGGCGCCGGCAACGTCGCTTTCTACGATGATGCCCTGCTGTTCGAAGCAGATAAGGTCCTGATTCCGTTTCTAAGCGATGTCCTGAAACGCAATCTGAGAGTGAACTTCCACAGCCCGAATGCTCTTAATGCGCGCTTTGTCACGAGCGAATTGGCCGAGCTTATGATTCGTGCCGGCTTTAAGACTTTCTATCTCGGTTTCGAGAGTGCTTCTAAGCAATGGCAGAAACAAACCGGCTCTAAGGTGTTTTCCGATGAACTTGCAGAAGCGACTCGACACCTTCTCGCTGCTGGTGCCGAACCTGAAAACATCACAGCGTATCAAATCCTCGGCCATCCGCATATTGATATTCAGGAGCTTGAAGCCTCGATGCGTTTTGTTAGCAGCCTCGGCATACGTGGAATGTT
>CAZSOR010000238.1:0-7492 GCA_964608395.1 uncultured Pirellulales bacterium | reverse complement strand
GCGGCTGGTTCCTAAGCGACAGCAACGATAACCTTTTCAAATACAAAATTGCCAACGGAACCACTATCGGCCCGAACGGTTACCTCCTTTTATACGAAGACCTGAACTTCGGCGACGCGAACGACCCGGGTGCTTATGAGCCTTTTGCCATGAGCGAGAACGGCGAACGATTGTACCTGAGCTCAACAAAAAACAGCGTATTGACAGGCTATCGCACAGTGGAGGATTATGGCGCTTCTGAAACCGGCGTCTCGTTCGGACGTTACTATAAGGCGAGCACCGATAATTACAACTTCGTAGCAATGTACGAAAACACGCCGGGCTCCGCCAATTCGTATCCGAAGGTTGGCCCCATAGTCATCAGCGAGATAATGTACAGTCCCGACTGGCCGGATGGCGGCTCTTATACCAACGACCAATATGAATACGTCGAATTGCACAACATCAGCGCCGAGCCGGTAACGCTATATGACTACGTGACAGCCGAGCCGTGGAAATTCACTGACGGCGTCGATTTTACTTTTCCGTCCGATGCGCCGGTGACAATCGGTGCCGGGGAATATCTATTGATAGTCAAAAAGCCGGCAGCATTTTCCTGGCGCTACCCGGCCGTGCCTTCCGAAATGATTTTCGGCCCCTATGATGATAGCTTGAGCAACGCAGGCGAAAGCCTGGAACTGAGTATGCCCGGCGATATTGATAATGAGGGCGTGCGCCAATACATCCGTATCGACAGGGTCAATTACAGCGACGGCTCCCATCCGGAGAATTGCCCCGGCTTGATAGACCTCTGGCCGACCGAATCCAACAGCAACGGCATGGCATTAACACGAAAAGTCCCAACCGACTACGGCAACGACCCCGAAAACTGGCTCGCCTCGGCCCCTTCGCCCGGCGAGTAAACGCTAAGACTCAAATACAGATGCAAATAAACTATCATCCGTCAGTCCGGCTGATAGACAGATTTTACCATGGCAATTCTCACTTTCACTAAGAAAACAGTTGTTTTGAATCTTGACCGGCACCATAAAGCATCTTATGATGAGCGTTTTTCGGGCGAGCGTGATTGTTTTAATGGAATGAGCATGAGTAACAAAACAATGGAAAACAGGTAAGGAGACAAATAATGAGGTACTTAAGATTGCTGGTTGTTTTGTTGTGTGTTGGGATTTTAACGGGCTGCATGGAGCAACAGAAGAAAATGGAAAAAAATACATTTGGTAACGATCTGGGATTTCTTAAGAAGCATACGGACGTGATCGTTTTGTCGGACGAAACAGGCGACGGCCGGGTAGCTGTTCTGCCGAAGATGCAGGGGCGTGTGATGACCAGCACGGCAGGGGGGACGGGTGGATTGAGCTTCGGCTGGATTAACCGCGAGCTTCTCGCATCCGGCAAGTTTGTCGAGCATATGAATACTTTCGGCGGCGAAGACCGATTCTGGATCGGCCCCGAGGGCGGGCAATTCTCGGTCTTCTTCAAGAATGGCGTGCCGTTCGATCTCGAACACTGGTTTACCCCGGCACCGGTCGATACCGAGCCGTTCGAGCTTATTTCCAAAACCAAAAACCTCGCGATTCTGAAAAAGGATATGCAGTTGGAGAACTATTCGCGTACGGTTTTCAACCTTCGGGTTGACCGCGAAGTCCGGGTCATCGCCCGCGGTGAAGCTGTCACAGTCCTTGGAATAACACCGACGAAAACAGTCAAAATGGTGGCCTTCGAATCGACCAACAAAGTGACTAACACCGGCGAGAAAGCATGGGAAAAAGAAACCGGGCTGCTCTCTATCTGGATTCTCGGCATGTTCAATCCCTCCCCGGCCACCACGATTACGATTCCGTTCAAAGCTGGGCCGGAAAATAGACTCGGGGCCGCAGTCAACGATGCCTATTTCGGCAAGGTTCCCGCGGACCGGCTGGTCGTCAAGGAGGGCGTTTTATTCTTCAGCGGTGACGGGCAATACCGCAGCAAGATCGGCCTTTCGCCCCAGCGTGCCAAGCCGATTCTCGGCAGCTACGACGCCGTCAATAAGGTCCTGACAATTGTCCAGTACAGCAAGCCGAGAGGTGCCATGAATTACGTCAACTCGATGTGGGAATTGCAGGACGAGCCTTATAAAGGCGATACGGTCAATTCGTATAACGACGGTCCTCCCGAGCCGGGCGCCAAGCCCCTCGGGCCGTTCTACGAGCTTGAAACTTCATCCCCGGCGGCGGCTCTGAAACCGGGTGGAGCAATCTCGCACGTACATCGCACGTTTCATTTTCAAGGCTCGGAAGCGAACCTCAACACGATTGCCACGGCAACGCTCGGAGTCACGATAGAAGAGATTAAATCGGCGTTTTGAAAACGGATGCACCTGCAATGAGCGGGCAATCCAATCAATCCGTTCAGCGGCTGTGGGACTCCATTGATCCCTGCACGCTCTGTCCCCGCCGGTGCGGAGTCAATCGCCGCAATAATCAGTTGGGCTTCTGTGGCATCGGCGATATGCCGCGCATCAGTTCCGTCGGTCCCCATTTCGGCGAGGAAAGCGTCCTGGTTGGCAGCGGCGGCTCCGGCACGATATTCTTTGCCGGCTGCAATCTGGGCTGTGTGTTCTGCCAGAACTTCGACATCAGCCATCATCGGCAAGGCCGCCCAGTCACAATCGAGCAGTTGGCCCAATCGATGCTCGAACTGCAATATTACGGCTGCTGCAATATCAATTTCGTTACGCCCACACACGTGGCCCCTTCAATTGTCGCCGCCCTTGAACTGGCCCGCGAAGAAGGCCTGACTCTTCCGACCGTTTATAACACTGGCGGCTACGATTCGGTCGAGACGCTCAAGCTGCTCGAAGGCTTTGTGGATATTTACATGCCGGATATGAAGTATGCCGACACGAAAGTCGCCGAGGAGCTTTCGGCCGCCCCGGACTACCCACAGGTAAACCGCGAAGCGCTCAAAGAAATGCACCGTCAGATCGGCGACCTGAAAACCGAAAAAGGCCTGGCAACCCGCGGCGTCCTGGTTCGGCACCTCGTCCTTCCCGAGACCCTTGCCGGCAGTTTCGAAATCATCGACTTTATAGCAGAACAGATCAGCCCGAAAACAACCATCAACATCATGGATCAGTACCGCCCCTGTTACAAGGCCAACCTTCATCCCGCAATCAACCGCCGCCCAACTCCCGAAGAAATCCAGTCCGTCCGCCGATACGCAATTCAAAAAGGCCTGAATGTCCTCGATTAGCCAAATGTTGTAGAGACAGCTTAAAACAAGCCATTGATCTTGAAATTGGCTTTGTTTGGCTTTGTTTTCTTCGGCTCCGCCATTCTGTTTATTGTCATAATCTCCTTTCATATAAGACTTTACGCCAATTCGTGCCGATACAAATTGGCTTTGTTTTTTCAAATAGCCTTTCAACCCCCAGCACTGGTCTGGGGGCTAAACGAGATTGGCTTTGTTTGGCTTTGAATTGGGTTTGTTTTTTCGCCGTCTCAAAGCATGAAATTCTTCATAATCACCTTTTATATATACACTTAAGCTCATTTTGCCCATTTGAAAATTGGCTTTGTTTTTTCAACTTAGCCACGAATTTTCGTCGTTTTCTACTCTTTTTCACCTGTTTTTTTCATTATTCTGGCTTTTTTTCTTCTATATTTCTCAATTCTACATTCTCAATTCTCAATTCTTTGGACCCGGCACCAGTGGTGCGGGCTAAAATTCGTACTCCGTAAGGAGTCCCGAGGACTGCGTACTGCATTCTGCGTGAATGGACCTATCATTTATCATTAATCAATAATCAATAATCATTTAGTTTAGTATTATACGAATCTAAACGGAAAAAGGCGGGCTAATTTCAAATAAATCTCCGATACACGGCGTTCTTTATTATTCACCACGAAGGGCACGAAGAACCACGAAGAAAGAACAACATATTAAATCTTTTAAATACTTCGTGCCGACTCGCGATCTTCATGGTAAACAGAGCTTGATATTCACTAATATTACTGTTTTGAAAGAAAGCGGGAAGAATCATGGAATTTGACGAATTGTCGAGTAAAGTGATCGGTTGCGCGATTGAAGTTCATAAACAGTTGGGCCCGGGGCTTCTGGAATCGTCTTATGAACGGTGCCTGTCTTATGAGTTGCTTTGTGCCGGGATACAGCACGAAACTCAGAAGGAATTGCCGATCGATTATAAAGGTACAAAACTCGATTGCGCCTACCGTGTAGACCTGTTTGTCGATGAAAAGCTCATTGTGGAATTGAAAGCAGTTGAAAAATTGTTGCCGATACATGAAGCACAGATTTTGACTTACATGAAACTGGCGTCTGTTAAAACCGGCTTACTATTGAACTTCAATGTAGTAAGGTTCAAAGACGGCATAAAACGATTCGTTCTGTAATTTAAACTACGAAGAAAGATAATAATATAATATTTTAAACAACTTCGTGTTCCTTCGTGATCTTCGTGGTAAAAGAATTCTTGTTTTTTGTCTTTTCTTCCTTGCTCGATACCGAGACGGCATCTATAATTGAACATAGAGGACTTGACAGCTCTGAAGCGGCAACGTCGTAGTTTGTGCTTTCTTGTTTTATGCCGAGAGGCTTGGGATGTTTTACGGAAACCATAGACGACCCCCAATGAGAAGGGGAACTGGCCTAAGTCGTTTCCAAGGGATTACTTGCGGACTTCGGACAAAGGGGTGTTATACGGACACTCAGAGAGGTCTGGAGTCTTGTACGGAAACCATATAGACTTTCTTATGAACGAGTGTTTAAACAATTTCAAGTCTTGGTACATAGCCACTCTTGAAAAGCTCTATCCTCATCGAGATGCTGGGTTCCCGATTCTAATGGTGGCATTTCCTCTATTGGAGCGATACCTGCGGAAAAAAGCTAAGCTGTTGCCCAAAGACAAACTTTCTGAATTATTTTACCGAGAGCTCGGCCAATTATTTCCTGCTCTATCTGATATATCGAAAGCAAAGACATTTTGGCAAGTTTACCGAAATGGATTGTTGCACGAAGTCACTTTATCACGCCAAAGTAGGGGAGGGAGAAAAAAGCCGATTGGATGGGTCAGTCACGACAAACCCATGATCTCTATTGAGGATGGAATTTTTTGTGTACATCCAGTTGACTTTACAAGAAAGGTTGTAGAGTCTATCCAAAATGATTTCGATACGTTCGAAGGTCTTGCAGATTCACAATCTCAATTACCGAAAGTAAAACCCTGCAAAACCCAATCGGGGAGGATAATTCTTGGTACTGGTACTCAGGATTAAGTTAAACAAAAGAGCTAACAAAAATACTACGGACAGCTATCTATTAATGGCTGTGGCGAGCGCACAGAAACCGGCGACTGTCCCTAACAAACCCAGACAAACATAGAGTCTTATACGGAGACCATATATACACAGTTAGAGCGCGAAGATTATCGGGAGAAACAATGGCTAAGGATGTACAAGAACGAGTCGCCAAGCACGGTCAAAGGATGATCGAAGTTCAGATCCGGTTCTGGACTAACAATATCGCCGAATCGAAAGGTCAGATCGTCCCGAAGCATGCTTGGGCAAGTGGTGTCGTGAAGGTGGAGAGTAATAAGTCTCACGGAATCCAAGCGGGTAATCCGCTCCCGTTCCATTCATTGTTGGACGTTGGCGCTGTTATCGAGAAGGCGCTAATACAACATGGCATTACTCTTCATCCAGCTCGCCGAATGCAAAAGTATTTTGACCTTGGGAAATAATTAGTGCTGTTTACTATTTTTAGGCTTCGTTCATGAGCAGTAGGTCGACCGAAAAGTAGAAATAGGACCAAGGTGCAACGAAGAAAAAACAGGCTTTAAATTGTTAATAAACAAAAGTAAAAGAACTGAATAAGGAAAAATAAATGTCAGCGACAAAGTGTCTGATCCCTTTATTTTTCCTGTGACTTTTTGGCGGTTTTTCCGGCACGGCATGCTCAACCTGCTGGAATTATCTTGAGATTGAGATGAAATTACGGTATTATAAGACTTAAAGTTTGCAGGAGTGATTCAGTGAAATGTATATGGGAAAAACCGGTTAGAGGCTAATTGGTGAGTTCAGACGATGGTGGAACAGAAAGAGGCGGAATAATGCACAAGCGAAAAGGCTTTACTTTGATCGAGCTTTTGGTTGTGATTGCCATAATAGCACTACTGATGGCGATATTGATGCCGGCACTCAATCGAGCCAGAGAACAGGGTAGAGCAGTAGTCTGTGCTTCAAATTTAAAGCAATGGAATCTAATACTCAGATTCTTTGCTGACGATCATGACGATAAGTTTCCAGATGCCGATCGAAATGATGACGGCAAAACCGAACCGCGTGGCCAGTGGTGGTTTCTGCCTTTACGGCCATATTATATCGACCAGCCGAATATTCTCATTTGTCCTAAAGCTGTTAAAAAGCAAGATATAAACTCATCTGAACCTTGGGTTGCTGATGGCAGATATTTCATTCGAAGAAGCAATGAATGCTGGGGCAGAGAAATTATTGACTCTACACATCCAGACGTTGGTCAATGGTTCTGGTCAAGTTATGCGCCTAATGCCTGGATAATGGATCCCAAAGATGGGACATGGGGCGCTCCTAGTGGTGACTATTTCTGGGGGAAATTTACTGACATACGCACTCCTTCACAAGTGCCCATTTTTCTTGATTCCAAGTCTGTAGATGCCTGGCCCCATGATACAGATATACCTGATTCCCAAGAGAACTCAGGTGACGGCCAGGGCTATATGCGAGCTTTTACGCTGCTTCGCCATGGCAAATCAGTCAATAGTGTTTTTGCGGACGGATCCAGCAGAAAAGTTAGGATAGAACATCTGTGGGACCAGAAATGGCATAGAAGATTCAAAATGAATAACCCATACGCTGCCGGCACTATAGCTATGCCCTCTTGGATGGAGTAAAATAATGGCCGATAATGGATTTGTACCAGAGGACAATATTATGTGTGGAAATCGGGGGACAGGAAATCGAAGGAAATCGGAAGGAAATCGGGGGACACCTTACCTATTTCTCCCTCTGAAATCGGGGGACACCTTACCTATTTCTCCCTCTCATTGAGGACCTTTGAAGCCCCCTACGGAACATTTTTCGCTGAGTTGTTCTTGCTAATGACAGGCGTGGCGATTGATTATTGATTATAACTGCCTTCGCGGGCACAGGTTTGCTATTGATTATTTAGATTGCTGGTTTGGCATCTTTCGGCTACACTCAGGATCATTGGTGCGAATCATCGCACCCTACAGTTTGGAGCCGTGTTTTATGAAATCATCTTTAAGTCCGGTGAACCGTTATCGCACGAAATGGGAAAGGATTACCTTTGTGTTGCTTTTGGCATTTTTTCTTATGCCCTCTGTAGGGATAAGTCGCACGCCGCAAGCTGAGAAGGTATTATTCTATCTTAAAGGTTTGGGAAACGGCCGCTATATGTTCGGGCAGATGGCCACCTGGGTGCATAATGAGAA
>CAZSOR010000237.1:6458-7558 GCA_964608395.1 uncultured Pirellulales bacterium | reverse complement strand
ATATGATCAGGCCATCTCAGACTACACCAAGGCTATAGAGATAAAACCAGGAGATGCTGCGACCTTCTACAATCGAGGCAATGCTTACAAGGCTAAAGGTCAATATGACCGAGCTATCTCAGATTACACAGAGGCCATAGAGATTAATCCACTATATATTGAAGCTTATTACAGTAAAGCGATTGCCAGTAAGGCTAAAGGTCAATATGACCAGGCCATTTCAGACCTAACAAAAGCCCTGGAGATAAGCCCAAGATTGACTGAAGCCTACTACAACCGTGGAGTTCTATACTTTGCTAAAGAGCAATTTGATAAAGCGATCCCGGACTTCGACAAGGCCATTGAAATATGCCCACAATTTGCGATGGCCTACAGTGATCGTGGGAATGCGTACAAAGCCAAGGACCAATATGATCAGGCGATCTCTGATTATGCTAAGGCGATTGAGATTAATCCAATGTTGGCTGAGACTTATTACAATCGGGCGATTGTCTGCTTTAAGAAAGGTCAGCATAAACTGGCCGTCTCAGACTTCACCAAGGCCGTGGAGATTAATCCGGACTATGCGGAGGCCTACTGCAACCGTGGGGCTGCCTATATCACTAAAGGGCAATATGATGAGGCGATCTCGGATTGCACTAAGGCGATTGAGATTAATCCAGGCTATGCTGAAGCATACTGCAATCGTGGGGCTGTCTATATCGCTAAGAAATTATATGACGAGGCGGTTTTGGATTTCACTAAAGCCATTGAGATAAATCCACAATACGCTCAAGCCTGTTACAATCGGGCGATTTCCTACTACAAGAAAGGCCAATATGACCAGGCTATTATAGATTACGGCAGGTCTATTGAGTTAAATCCAACGGACGCTCAAGCCTATAGCAGTCGGGGGCTTGCCTATGGTACTAAAGGCCAATATGACCTGGCCATTTCCGACTACACCAAAGTTATTGAGCTAAGTCCAAAGTCTGCAAAGGCCTACAACAAACGTGCATTGGCCTACTACCTCACGGGAAAGTATGATGAGGCATGGGAAGATGTCCATAAAGCACAGAATTTGGGATTACAAGTTTCTCCAGGATTTCTCAGGAAGCTTG
>CAZSOR010000237.1:0-6358 GCA_964608395.1 uncultured Pirellulales bacterium | reverse complement strand
AGTGCCTGACAATATTAAAGTGCTTGATAATATTACAGAACCTGAGAATGATCAAGACCAACTGATTACTTATAGAGAATAGGACTTAAATAAAACGAAATTTGGGTTGTTGAAAAAGTTCCACCGTAACACCTGAGATTACCGAGCGACCCTTCGAATCGGCTCCTTGGGGCCAGGCCCGCAATGACTTTTAAAACTCACATCGTGTCATTGCGAAGAGCGCAGCGACGAAGCAATCTCATCTTTTTTTCTTGACATGTCGCTTAATAGAAACGTTCTCAATTACGTATATGTGGAATATCACAAACTCCCCGAGTAGGGCTCGATTCGGCTTCAGACGAACGACCTAGCGGTTAACAGGAAATCTCTGAAAACCTGCCGAAAAGCCCAAAAGTCTATTGTTTTCAGTATCTTAGCAAGTTTTTGGATTTTCGCAAGAGTTCGCATTCTTTCGCATCTTTTCGCATTGTATCGCGGTATTCACACAGAAAAACGGTATAAAACGGTAGTAGGATTTTCTCATTCGTTGAGTTGAAAAGTTCAGGTTAATAAGCCTGGCAGAAGGTGTGACTAAACCGATTAAAATGTAAGCCTGAATGCAGAGCAGAGTCAATGATGAACAAACCATTAGAAGGATCAGCACTGTACTTCAATTGATTTTATATATAGAGACTTTCCCTTCCTTGTCGAAAAAGATGGTAATTGTGTATTGTCTTGTTCTTGATGGAAATCCGCCTGTTTGCCCAGAAATTCTGTAGAACCAAATTGTTCTGTCATACCATCCTCGCTCTTTGGGCATATACACACCTCGCTGGTGGTCAAAGACGGTCTTACCAGCAGGAGGACGACCAAGTCTCTGGAGGACATTCTCTCTGTCAGTACCAATCAAATCGTTCAAGAATACTCTTCTAGGTCCTCCTGGGCCGATTGGCGTGAGCGTTACAACAGGTCCAGTGAAAGATTTGGATCTGGTCAATGGTTGTTTCTTTGGCTGTGATACGTCTATAGATTTGGCGGTCGACGTTGTCGTTGGCCTTGATATACTTGTTGGTTTTGCAGTTACTCTCGCGATAGCAGATTCAACGGAAACTAGTTCAGAATTGCTTCGGTCTGATTGAGTACAACCGTTTATTACAAAGTTTATCAAGATGATGCAGGTTGTGAAACGTATGTAACAAGGTGTAAGACCAATACCTCGTGTACTTGGATGTACTCCGGCCCAGTCTTTCGTACTTCCAACTCTAATCATAACTCGGTCCATAACCTGATGTTGGATTATGTTTACTGACCATAATAAAGCCTAAGAGCCTAATGTATACCACATCTTAGCAAGTTCTTAGATTTACACAAGCTTTTTAACTCGCTAGCGTTTCTGCACACGCTACCGCGGTATGGGATGTAAATATGGTATGAACTGATTGCCAGGGAGTGACTAAATCTTTCTATTGGTGTATGCTGTCTTGAAGTAGAACGTTGTTTTACCTTCGTCAAGTACGCAAACATGTGGATTTGGCTTTATCAATGTAGGGCATCAGCACCCGGTAAAGCTGGTCTCACCAACCAGTCTAAGGGGGCGGTTTATCACCCGTCATGCTGATGGCACGTAGAGCCGGATGCGTCGAGAGACGCTTGTCCGGTTCGAGGGAGGCTGCTGTAAGTAAAGCTCGTTCTGAACAGTCATGTGCAACGATAGATGGAGCGTAAGCAACGCCGATAGGTTCAACGTTTGAAAAAAGCGGTAACTTCAATTCTGAAAAGAGGTTCGGGCCTAAACTGTAAAGCAGCCAAAACAGTATGTACCGTTTTAAAACGGTATAAAACGGTAGTAGGATATCTGGAGTGATTTTGTCATAATACGTAAGCCATTGCAATGAAATGACTTACAACTCCCCGAGTAGGGCTCGAACCTACGACCTAGCGGTTAACAGCCGCTCGCTCTACCAATTGAGCTATCGGGGAATCCCGATGAACCGGACCGGATTAAAATCTTGCGTTCCAAAAACCATTTTCGTCCAATTCATTTACGATATTATCCAAATTCCAGCAACTTTGTCAAGTACTTCTTTTTTAGCGAATATTACGAAAAATTGGACTAATACTGGATGGAGGCCGGATTCTATTGTATACTTCCGGCTTTGCCAAATTTAAGTAAGTGGGTCTAACGTTCGATATAAAGATAGTTTTTTGTGTTTTGAAGGATTTTTAGTAATATTTTGGTTGGTTTTACGTCCTATACAAGCAGGGGCATTTTGCTAAATACATTAATTAAACGAACAAAAGACCTGTTTGGCGCATCTAATAATTTTAAGGTAAAATATCGTTTAACAATTGAATTTTAGGTTATTATCGACAGTATGGCGAAAGATATACTCGATATTGGCGGTTTTACTATACTAAGGCGCATCGGAACCGGTGCTCGCAGCACGATTTATTTGGCTGCCGACGAAGTGGATGGAACAAAAGTTGCCCTAAAAAGGGTCATATACCAAAAGCCTGAGGACTCAAGAATTTTCGAGCAGGTGGATACCGAGTATAAAGTTGCCCAGCAGATAGACAATCCCTGCGTCCGAAAGTGCTACGAGCTGAGGAAAATACGCAGCATGTTTAAAGTAAGAGAAATGCTGCTTTCCATGGAATACTTTGACGGCAAGAACCTCGAAGACTGCCCGACTTTGGGCCTGGGAGATGTGCTGCTTGTCTTCAGGATGGTCGCAAGCGGGCTCAACGCGATGCATCAGCACGGATTTGTTCACTGTGATATCAAGCCCAATAACATCCTCATGGACAAGTCAGGCTCAATTAAAATTATAGACCTCGGCCAGAGCTGCAAGATCGGAACGATCAAGCAGAGAATCCAGGGCACACCCGATTATATCGCTCCTGAACAGGTTAAGCGCAGACCGCTCGGTCCAAAGACGGACATCTTCAATCTTGGTGCGACAATGTACTGGGCCCTTACCGGAAAACACGCCCCAACTCTAATACCTAAAAAGAACA
The DNA here is from genome assembly GCA_964608395.1 of uncultured Pirellulales bacterium. GTDB lineage: Bacteria > Planctomycetota > Phycisphaerae > Sedimentisphaerales > Anaerobacaceae > JAFGPJ01. The sequence continues at coordinate 3,361 of CAZSOR010000237.1, read as the reverse complement.
AGTTAGGCTTGCCCATAACCGAGCCGCGTCGAGCACCGCACGAAATAAAAAAGGGCCTGCCAATAGGAATCTCAAAACTTGTGATGGATTGCATTGAGAACGATCCTGTAAAACGCCCGAGTAATATGTTGGCGGTGACATCGAGGCTGGACCTGATGGTGCATAGTATTTTCGGGGGCAAGATAAAAACGAACAAAAATGCCTCAAACAATAATTGACCTGCTGAACAAAGGCATAGAAGCCAACAACGCCGATAAATATCGGCGCGATAATCTTGTTTATTTGCCCGCTGAGGGCGACGTGATTGTAACGGGCGATCTCCACGGGCATCGGCGAAATTTTGAAAGAATTGTCGCATTTAGCGATCTGGCTAATAATCCCGACAGGCATATCGTTCTCCAGGAGATTATACATGGGGGGCCGGAGGATTCGCTTGGGGGCTGTTTGTCCTATAGACTTTTATATGATGTTGTCCGCTATAAATTAACCTTTCCTGACCGTGTCCATGTTATTATGGGCAACCATGATACCGCATTCATCAACAACAGCGAAGTGATGAAAGACGGCAGAGAAATGAATCGAGCGATGAGTTTGGCTATTGCCCGGGAATTCGGTACGGATGGCGCCGAGGTAGAACTGGCGACAAAACAATTTCTGTTCTCGCAGCCGTTAGCGGTCAAAACCGAGAGCCGAATATGGATATCGCATTCGCTGCCCGGCGACCGTTTCATCAATAAATTCGATCCGCAGCTTTTGAACAGACAACTGAAAGTCAACGATATAGTCAGGCCGGGCTCGGCTTATCTTTTAACGTGGGGCAGAAGACACAGCCAGGCGCTGCTTGATAAATTGGCCGGACAATTTGATATTGATGTTTTTATTCTCGGTCACCAGCCGCAAGAGAAGGGATGGAACCAGGCCGGTGAGAATCTTATTATTATTGCCTCCAATCACAATCACGGCTGTTTGATTCCAATCAATCTGGCACAATCTTACACAGTTGAGCAGCTCATCGAGTTGATCGTGCCGTTGGCTTCTATATCATGAAGTGCGGCCTGGCTCAGGCACGGGGTATAAAAAACGACAATGGATTGGTATTACTATATAGCTCTGGCGGCAGTCGTTTCACAATTAGTTTTTTTGTTCCAGTCATATAAAAACTATTGCTATGCCGTCAACAAATACAGGAGAGGACGTTCATGGTATCGGCCGCGAACGGTTTTGATTGTTCCGTGCAAGGGTTTGGATTCGGCTTTTCAGCAAAATATCACCTCATTCTTTGAGCAGGACTATGATAAGTACCTGCTGTGGTTTGTGGTCGGCGATGAATCTGACCCGGCCTACGACGAATTATGTCAGTTGAAAAATCGGCTGAGCCAAAGCTCAAAGGCTCAGGATGTGCAGGTATTTGTTGCCGGTCAGGGGCAAACCTGCAGTCAAAAAATCCATAATCTCCTGTACTGTTACGAAAAGATTAGCGACGATATCGACGTTCTGGCCTTTGCCGATTCCGATATCTGTGTACGGAGCAACTGGCTCAGTCACCTCGTCTATCCGCTTCGAAAAGCGAAGAACGGTGCCGCCAGCGGATATCGCTGGTTCATCCCGGAGAAGAACAACCTGGCCAGCCTGGCCCTGTCGGCGATGAACGCTAAGGTTGCCCAGTTGCTCGGCAATACCCGTTTCAATCAGGCCTGGGGCGGATCTATGGCGATCCGCGTTGAAGTCTTTCGCAAGCTCGGGCTCGACAAAATCTGGCCGAAGACCCTCAGTGACGACTTATCGCTAAGCATCGCCGTCAAAAAAGCCGGCCTGATCGTAACTTTCGTCCCCGCCTGCCTGGTAGCTTCACACGAGGTCACCACGTGGCGAAAGCTCTTCGAATTCTCTCGGCGGCAATTTCTAATCACCCGCGTAAGTGCCCCGAAGACCTGGTGGTTCGGATTGCTCAGCAGCCTCTATTCGATATCAGGGATATGGGCGGCGGCCGGCCTGGCGATTTATGCCGGGGTGATTCAACATGAAAACCTGCTCCTTTTCGCAGCGGTCCCTGTCGTATTTTTCATAAGTCAGCTCATTCGGGCGATACTCCGCCAGGCAATGGCCGGCAAATTACTCAAGCACGAGAGGCGAAAAATGAAAGCCGCCTGTGCTGCCGATATCCTGGCCTTTTGGCTCTGGTCCCTGCTTATGCTGATTCTTATTATCTCCTCGGCCTTTGGCAGAACGATCTGCTGGCGAGGGATACGCTATAAGCTGCTGGGCCCGACCGAGACAATCGTCGAAGGCCCTCAGTCACAATAAAATTCTCCTACAAATGATACGGGTGACGCTGCGGCCGGGACATCATTCGCTGTGCCTGCCGGTCGCCGACTATCGTCTGGTTGGCCTGGTCCCATTCGAGCTTTCGGCCGAGAATATACGAAAGGTTGCCCAGCACGCACAGGTTGGCCACACCTGCCGCCGCTTCGATATTCATAATCGTTTTGGCGCCGGTCTTGATACCCTTGAACCAGTCTTCTTTATGGCCGGGACTTTTATAGACATCTTTACCGCCTGCGGGCAGTTCCCACTGCCGTGCCTTTTTCTCGGCCCACGTTCCGCCGTCGCCGCCCCAGTGGATGAACTCGCCCTTATCGCCTCGGTAAATAGCGCCGTAACCGGGCCTGCTGATTTTGCCGCCCGGCTCCTTGCCCGTCCGCTCTTCGGCCTTCGGAAGCTTATTGTTGGGCATCTGCCGCCAGGTGAGCACCCAATCGGGATTCTTGAATGTATATGTCACGTCCATCAGCACGGCACTGTCCCACAGCCCTTTCTTTGGTGCGGTCCCCGTTGCCTCGACTGTCACCGGGCCGGTGCCGTCGGCGCCCATCCACCACATAGCGCAGCTCATCACGTGCGCGCCGCGGTCGCGAATCTGCCCGCCGCCCGACTCCAGCAGCCAGCGGAACACGCCGTGACAATATCTCTGGTTGTACGGTCTCCAGTGCAGCGGCCCCAGCCACATGTCCCAATCCAGCTCTGCCGGCGGATTGCTGTCGGGAACCGGATTGTTGTCCTCGGGGCTTGGGTAATGGAAGCAATCAACCCGGCTGACGTGGCCGATGTTGCCGTTGACCAGATAGCGGTGCGCAAGATAAGCTTCCGGCTGGGACCGGCCCTGAGAGCCGACCTGGACCGATACGTTGTTTTCCTTCGCCGCGGCGACCATTGCCTTGCCTTCCTCGATGGTGCAGCAGGCGGGCTTCTCGACGTAGACGTGCTTGCCGCACTCGGCGGCATGAACCGTCTGGACCCCGTGCCAGTGGTCGGGCGTGGCGATTACCACCGCGTCGATATCCTTGCGCTGCAGGATATAACG
>CAZSOR010000236.1:0-7566 GCA_964608395.1 uncultured Pirellulales bacterium | reverse complement strand
GATTCGGCCATTCTCCCGATAAGAAAGACCCAGAATATCTTTGTACGGGACCCCGGTGACGATCTGTTGGATAATATCTTCGCCCTCACCTCGTACGACCATGTCGATATTGGGACAACGCTCGAACAGGTACTCCACATCAAGCGTCGCTTTGTAACCACCAACAATCGTGCAGATCTCAGGGGGCAGTTGAGATACAAAATCACAGACCTTCTCGAACTGAGCTTCCCATCGAATACTTATGCACAATAGATCGACCTGGCTGGTGATAAATTCGCTAAGTACCTCCAGCTTGCGTAAGTCTTTTTCATACCGAAGGTCAAGAAGTGTCACCTTGCCGACCAGGTCTTTCATGCTCGCGACGATATATTCCAAGCCAGTTGGCGGGAACATCCCCATTGTTGCGGTAGAATCCCCGAAATACGGGTTCAGTGCTAAAACATGTTTGTATTTTATCATTCAGGAATAATAACGCTAAAGAACCACAGAGGCAAGAGAATACGAATCGATTTTACATTTTTTTTCTCAAAAAAAGTCAACCGTAATACCCGTAAGAACAAACGGGGCTCATACCGAGTTAATCGGTAAAGGCCCCGAAGTGATACATTTGCTGATTTTAATCCGATAAAAACGGCATTTACCGTTAAGGAACATTCCTTGGCCGATAAAGCCGGATATCGTCAAAGTACATCTTACCCGAACCGCCGGGCGTTGCCATATTACCTTTCGTGCCGAGACCGATAGCGATCCTGTCGACGTCGGTCAGGTTTATGCCCTGGTCGGCAAAATCCTGCAGGGGAATAACCCACTCGGTCCAGGTATCTGTTTGTGCCGCGGCCGGATCATCATGGTAAACCACAGCAGGCGTACCGGCACTGTTCGAGACCGCTACATACATCGGCTCTGGATCATTGCTGGCTATGCCTATATCCTGATTCGCCCACAATGGACCAACCGTTCCGGTCATCGTGACATTGGAGAACACGGCCTGGCATGTTAAGGCGGCATCAGTGCTGGTCACTGCCAGGCCGATATAGACATTCGTGCCCATTGAGATATTGTCAGGTGTTCCCTGCATCACCCAGGTAGAGCCGTTCGTTGAATGGTAAGTTGCGAAGTTGCCGACTGTGTCACGCGTTATTTTCACCCAGTACGGCGCTGTTATTCCCTCTGTCGTATCGGCGGCGCTGGTATCGCCTTTTACATTGCGTCGCTGGAAGGAAACACCTTCAGCCGGTGTTACTACCATCATTGCATGAGGAGAATCCGCATCGAGAGTCTCGCGAATCATCACGCCTGCCTTGGCCCAGTTGTTTGTGTTCTCTATGCTTTGTACTCTTGCTACAATCGAGCCGGCGCCGGAGAGCGTTTTGTAAGCGAAGTGGAATTCGTCATGGAAGCCCGTTCCAATGCCGCTGACATCCCAGATATCGGTGCCCGAGCCGGTCATCGTGTAGGTGCCGACCGGACCTTCGGCGAAGCTGCCGACCGATGCCGGACGACCCTGGAACCAGATCGACAATTCTCCGACACCTTTCTTAGTCCAGTTTCGCTGGTCTGTCAGTGTAAGCTCTACTTCTGAATAATAGGCGTAGCCCTGCTTATCGTTTTCATACACAACCGGCATTGATTGGCCGCCGCCGTGAACTATCGTCTCTTCGGTATAAGAAGCTGTGGTTTCGTCGCCGACGGCAGCACCTGTACCGTTACCGGCAAAGTAAATGTCAGATCCAATCGAGCCATAGCCAAGCCCATCATGCCAGGCGAACCATATCTGATTGTCGCCAGCATCGTAGTCTTCGAAGTCGTCTATGAGGATATAGTCTTTTACTGTAAATTTCCAGATCTTGCCTTTACTGATCGAACCGTCGGTATTGTACTCGTCTATTCGCCAGTAGTACGGCCCGCCGCCCAGTTCGACACCTCCGGGGGGAGTATAGCTCGTGCCGTTCTGACGGCCGCAATAGATATCCGCTGTAGTGGTATCGGCACCGGCAACAGCGTCCATATCAGTACCGAAATACACATCGTGTTGAGCAGCCATATCACCCGGCGAGAAGCTAAGGGGCAGCGCATCATCAACACCCGGCGTTGATCCGTTGACCGGATTCGGACTCCAGGCTACTAATAAATCGTCACGCATAGCCTCGGCGACCTCTTCAGCAGTTAACACCTTGTTATAAACCCGCACATCGTCAATCAGGCCGGTATAGTACTCGTCCCACTGATTGTTACCGATGAGGAACGGCCCGGAACCTTCGTTCATAGCCGAAGCATCCAGCCGGTCCGCCTCATCTCCGTTAATGTAGAACACCGCTCCGGCAGCCTGGTTAGGCTCGAAGGTGACAGCGACATGCTGCCACTCGCCGTTATTTAGAATCGCATTATATGCATCATGATCAAGAACACCCGGCGTCGTGAAGCGAAGGTGATCGTCACTGCTATCAAAGTCACTGACCTTAAAAGCATATGAGCCATTCAGGGCGACAACGCCCTGGTCACCGCCAAGTGCGGCTGGTTTGACCCAGCAGGCGATACTAATTGGCCCGACGATCTGCAGAGTGGCGCGATTGCCACAGTCCACACAGCTACTACCATCCAGCTCCAATCCACCGCCGTCATACCCGTCCACCCACTTAGGCTGACCAATGAAGTCGCCATGATTGTCATGGCCGGACCAATCGACGGCAACAATCCCCGAACTTTCATCAAGACTCCAGAAGCCCACGAGATTGGGATCATCAATCGGGATATCGGGTACGGTGCTGAAGCTCCAGACCTCGCCTTTGTGAGTAGCGGCTCCGTCGAATTCATCAACTCGCCAATAGTAGGTCTTTTCTTTTTCAAGAGGGCCGGGTGTATAGGTAGTTTCCTCCTGAGATACACCCCCTGTTGCCTCGTTCACGTCATCGAAGTTGTCGCCGAAGTATACGGTGTGATGTTCTACATCGAGACCGGGCATCCAACTCAGAACGACATCAGGATCTACGAACTCGTCACTATCGGGCGGATCGGGAGCATACGCGGTTCTGGTCGGTATCGTTAAACTCCAGACCTGACCCTTCCACGGGCTGTTCGGGTCGGCATCGTTCACTTCGTCGATTCTCCAGTAGTACGTTGTTCCCGGAACCAGGCCGTCAGGATAGGCATATCCGGGGAAGCCGGCAATATAAGTCGTTACGAAGTAATTACCGCGGAATGTATCACCGAGACCGTCATTGACGTCGTCGAAATTGTCGCCGAAATACACGTCATGCGATGCAGCGAACTTACTGGGTGTCCAGCCAAGACCTACCCATGTGTCGTCATGGATAGAACCGTCAGGTGGATACGGATCCTTGGCCTGGACCTGGGGCATGCTCACAGCGCCAAAGTACACATTGTCAATCCATACCTTCTTATTTAGATCGTCACCATCCATGGGCCAAAAGGCCCCTTTTAGTATAAAGTAAATATCCACCCACCAATCCGGGTGATCGGTGGTATTCTCGCCCTCATGAAGATACTCGAAGCTGAAGGTCTGCGGTTCGGCAGTAAGCTGCACGGTCGTCTCCAAGGTAGTCCGCCATTGAGGAATCTCCGGGTTGTAAATCTGTAACAGCACAACCATCTCTCTGTCCTGCTCGGCTTTGGCCATGAAGCCGATAGGATACATCTGGCCCTGCAAGAGTTCGAAGTTTGCCTCATTATGTCCTCCCTGAGCCAATCCTATGGCAGTTCCTGCAGAGGCGTCGGATACGTCTATCATTACTGCGTTGTTGCCTGACAGGTCCGCATCCTGTACCACTTCCAGATTGAAACCGTCCGCACCGTAATAGCGCCACCCATTGAGGTCATCGTCGAATTCGCTGTTTGTGACTTGGTTTTCCTGGCCGGAGGCAATCGTTCCGCAAAATCCGAAAGCCACGAAAATACAGACCAGACAGATCATTGTTTTGTACATAATAATCCTCCTTCCAATGAATATTTCACATAGACAGTTTTAAGATTGAAATTTTAAGCTCAAAACTAACATGATACATTTATACCAGATTTGCCGCCTCGTCGTCAAGGATATTCTTCACTAAGGACCGATAATGGATTCCTTTTCTCAAAAATAGCAAACCATAATACCAATAGAAAGAACGGGGCCAATACCGATTAAATCAGCACAGGCCCCGAACTTATACATTTGCTTCGTTTAATCCAGCAAAACAGCTATTTTAAGGAACATTTCTTGTTCGGTACAACCGGATGTCGTCAAAGTACATCTTACCCGAACCGCCGGGCGTTGCCATATTACCTTTCGTGCCGAGACCGATAGCGATCCTGTCGACGTCGGTCAGGTTTATGCCCTGGTCGGCAAAATCCTGCAGGGGAATAACCCACTCGGTCCAGATGTCTGTCTGTGCCGCGGCCGGATCATCATGGTAAACCACGGTAGGTGCGCCGGCACTATTGGAGACCGCGACGTACATCGGCTCCGGATCATTGCTGGCTACGCCGATATCCTGGTTCATCCACTGCTGAGAGACTGTGCCGGTAAACGTGACGTTTGAGAATACGGCCTGGCACGTCTGTGAGACATCATGTGCTGTCACTGCCAAACCGATATAGACATTCGCATTCATCTGGATGTTCGCCATCGTGGTGCCCGGTATCGACTGCCAGGTCGATCCATCGGTGGAATGGGAAACTGTAAAGCTGCCTGAAATACTACGCTCCAGTTTCACCCAGTGCGGGGCCGTAATGTCCGTTTGCTGCCCCACCGCACCAAGGTTGTTATCGCCGGCAACCGGGCGATATTCGAATACAACGCCCTGACCGGGTGTGACAAAAGCCATGGCGTGCGCCGAGCCGGGATCCAGCGTTTCGCGAATCATCACGCCGGCCTTGGCCCACTGGTTTGTGTTTTCCATGCTATCGATCCTTGCGACAATCGAGCCCGGGCCGGTAAGTGTTTTATAGGCAAAATGAAACTCATCAGCCGTGCCCGTAATATCTGTGCCGGAGGCGGTCATCGTATAGGTTCCTACAGGATTCTCGATGAAGCTGCCTACGGACGCCGGATAACCTCTGAACCAAAGCGACAATTCCTCGACGCCTTCTTCGGTCCAGTCCCGCACGGCGGTCAATGTCAGCTCCGCTTCCGAATAATTGGCATAGCCCTGCTTATTGTTATCATAGAGGAACGGCATCGATTGGTCGCCTGTGTTAACGATGGTTTCCTCGGTATAAGAAGGCGTGGTTTCATCACCCACTGCCGCTCCCGTACCATTACCTGCGAAGTACGGTGGAGTCGCTTCCGAGCCATAACCAAGGCCGTCATGCCAAGCATACCAAATCTGATCTTCGCCGGCGTTATAATCCTCGAAATCATCGATGATTAAAAAGTCGGCCGATGTAAAGCTCCATACGCTGCCTATCCACGGACTTTCGGGATTGACGCTATTGACTTCGTCAACGCGCCAGTAGTATACGCTCTCCCAGGCAAGTTTGCCCGGTTCATAGCTCTCGGAACCAAGAGCCTGGGGGCCCATATACTCGGGCGACGCCGTGGTGGCATTACGCACGGCTTCTTCATCCGTTCCGAAATATATCTCGTGCGAAGCAGCCTGTATTCCCTGCTTCCATGTAAGGGTAGGCGTTCTCTTGACGCCCACGGCACCATCGCCGGGATTAGGGGCGTAAGCATTTACCGGCTTATAAGGCGAGAGATAATCGCCGGAAACAATCGTTCGTTTTTCGATGCCCGGACCCTGCCAGGCCACAATGCAGTGATCGCCGCCATCGCCTTCTACCCAGATGGCCATAACATAATATTTGCCGCCTGCTGTCAAAGAGACGGGTTCGGACATCTGGGAGCTGAATTTGTTCCACTCGTTGGTGCCGGTCCAGCCGGCCACACTGGCGATCAGCTCGGCGTTATCAGGATCATCATTCTTGCTCAGCCACAATTCACTATCGTTATCGCTGGCTATCCAGAATGTATAATCGCCGGTAAGGGCCGGGTAGAGCCAACCATAAATCCGGCCTCCATAATTGTCCGCGTCCGGATCCCAGGCAAGCTCCGTTATAGATTGGGTCGAGTCCGGCTGGGCCGGATAGCGTGGGTCGGCCCTCAGATTGTCTACACCGCTGCCGGTGATTTCCTCCCAAATATCAAGCACGATGGTACCCAGCCCGGGCTGAGTCGTTTTAAAGCTCCAGACATCGCCTTTAATCGTGTTGACGCCGTCAAACTCGTCGATTCGCCAGTAGTACGTTTTGTTAAACTCAAGGGTGCCGGGAACAAAACTTGTGACCGCTGTGGGGCCCTTATATGTGTCCGGCGTACCGGCTTGAACGTCGGCAAAATTCTCGCCGATGTACACGTGATGAAGTTTGACACCAAAACCCGGGGCATAGCTCAGAGTCACATCGGTGTCAATTAATCCGGCCCCATCCATCGGGGTCGGGGCATAGGCTTTCTTGGGCGAAATAAAGAAACTCCAAACGTCGCCTTTGTGTTTCGTAACGCCGTCGGCCTCTACCTCGTCAACACGCCAGTAGTACGTTGTGCCCAAAACAAGCCCATCAGGATAGGGGTAACCGGGAAAGCCGGCAATGAAAAACGATCCGGTCTGATTGCCCCGGAACGTCTCGCCGGTGCCTTCGTTGACATCTGCGAAAGTCTCGCCCATGTACACATCGTGGGAAACCGCTCCATCTCCCACCTTCCAGGAAAAGCTTGCCCACGTTTCCCAAAGTGCAGCGCCATCTTCCGGTTGCGGCCAGCGGGCTTCTGGAAATGTTGGGGTAATCCCATTAGTCAGGTCCTGTATCTGGGCCTGTGATATGGGATTGTTGAATATGTACACTTCGTCCAGATCGCCGGAGAAGACTTCCGAGGTCCCATTGGTGCCGCCGTGAGTGCTGCCAATCCCCATAGTGGCGTCGGGCTTGTCGTGTAATGAAAACTCACCCGATGCTTGTTCTTCACCGTTGAGATAAATTCTTGCCGTAGTTCCGTCAAATGTGACGGCTACATGGGCCCATATGTTTATAAACGGATTTAACGTGCCGGCGGGAGCAGCTACTCCTTCATTGTAATTCCTCATATGGATTCTACCATCTTGTCGAACCTCCAGGAACCACCGCAGTGCGCCGGTTTCCGCCCATGCATCTCTCTTGCCGATCAGGCCCATGTGATCGCTCATATTTTGTTCACCGGACCACTTGACCCAGAGAGCAAGACTTAACTGGCCCGTTCCCTCCGAAGGGTCCCACGTTCCGATAGCCACCCTGCTGCCCGCAGTGCCGTCCACATTGATTGCGCTGTCACCGAAGTATCCCGGCTGAATCCACGTTGCGCCATTGTTCAATGTCCCATCGTGTTCGTTGCCGGAAGCATCTATGGTTGTAGTGCCGCTGCCCTCATCCAGTGGGTAGTAGGCAACCAGTTCGGCGACCGCAGTATTTGCAGTCAAAGCCAACAACAGGACAAAAGTAAAGTAACAAACCAATTTTCGACACATAATAATCCTCCTCAATCAAGGGTTTTATAAATTTGACATAATAGCAATCTTATCTTCGCACCACATTATT
>CAZSOR010000235.1:0-7579 GCA_964608395.1 uncultured Pirellulales bacterium | reverse complement strand
CAACAGCGACGAGGCAAACCGGCATATCAATCCACCGTATCGACAAGGCTGGACATTATAGCAGGATTTCGGCAGAAAGGGCAATTATGAAACGACAAATCAAGCGTCACATATTGAGTTCATTGCAGACTGGAACGAGCATATTTTCTCGCCGGCAATTTATGTCACAGAGTGGAAAGGTTCTCGCCGGTTCGGTTCTTGCCAGCGTCGCCTTAAACAGGATTCACGCTGCCGAGGACAACACGATTCGGCTGGCATTGGTCGGGTGCGGCGGGCGAGGCAGCGGCGCGGCCGGCAACGCCCTTTCTTCGACGGCTGGGCCAACGAAGCTCGTCGCTATGGCCGACGTCTTCGAGGACAAGCAGACAAGGTCGCACAAAGCCCTGAGCGAACAGTTCGGCGAGAAAGTCGATGTGCCGCCGGACCGCCGATTCATCGGATTTGACGCTTATCGCAAGGCCGTCGACTGCCTGCGCCCGGGTGACGTCATGATCCAGGCCACCCACTCCGCCTTCCGGCCGATGCACGTCGAGTACGCTGTCGAGAAAGGTGTGAATGTCTTCATGGAGAAATCGTTCGCGCCGGACCCGGGCGGCACCCGGCGAATACTCCGGATTGCAGAGACGGCAAAGAAAAAGAATCTTAAAATCGGGTGCGGGCTCATGTGCCGGCATTCTTCGGCCCGGCAGGCTTTGATTGAAAAGATCCGTGACGGTGCGATGGGCAGTATCCAACTAATCCGCGCCTACCGCATGGACCCCGGCGCGAGGATGGGGCCTTTTCCCGGCGGCCAGAGCGAGCTGCTGTGGCAGATCAGGCGTCCGTACTTCTTCCTGTGGACCTCTTCGGCGTGGTTTATCGAGATGATGATTCACCAGGTGGACGAGTGCTGCTGGATTAAGGATGCCTGGCCGGTCTCGGCCCAGGGCCTGGGCGGGCGCGAGCCGAACAGCAACGACTGCAGCCAGAACCTGCATAACTACGCTATCGAGTACACCTTTGCCGACGGCGCAAAAGCGATGGTCAACAGCCGATCCATGCAGAACTGTCACAATGAGTTCGCAACGTTCGTCCACGGCACAAAATGCGCCGCGCAGTTCTCGGGCAACGTCCACACACCGACCGTGCATACCTACAAGGACCAGCGGACGGACAAGGGCAACATTGCCTGGCGACCGGAAAAGGAAAAAGTCAGCCCCTACCAGGTCGAGTGGGACATGCTGCTAAGCGCAATCCGCCACGACCGGCCGTACAATGAAGCCCGGCGAGCGGCGTTTACCAACCTGGTCTCTATCATGGGACGCGCCGCCATCCATTCCGGCAGGATAATCACGTGGGACGAAATGCTGGCTTCCGATTTCAAGTTCTGCTCAAACGTGGCGGATTTCACTTATGACAGTCCTTCGCCGCTGCAGGCCGACGCCAATGGCCGCTATCCTGTACCGGTTCCCGGCAAGTGGAAGGAAATCTAAAGGCATTGACGCAACTCCATGATGCTATTTTATATACCTTCGATCACTTCTATCTCAGAAGCATGAGGAGCTATTCATAGGTCTGCATATAAAAAAGCCCCTGCCCGAAGGAGGACTGCAGAAGAACAGGGGCTCGGAATAATATCAAATAAAACTCATTACTAAAGTATTCAACCTAACCCGGGGATTTTGTCAATTGTGGTGACTACGTATTTTTTCGACCGAAATAAAAATAAAGGGGGGATTATAGCTTCACAGTTGCTCTTTCAATGCAAATATGGTACTAAAAAAACATGAAATTTGAGGAATATCATGAAATTGGTTTTAAATTGAAAATCCCCATTGTTGAAATCAGGAGGTTATTATGTCTTGCAGTGATATGAACAGAAGAGAATTTGTCGGACTGACAACGGCAAGTATCGCCGGCGGAGTTCTCGGTTTTAGTGTTCCAACATCCGCCAACAGCAGCACGGAAGAATGGAGCCCGGAAAAACCTCTTATTGCAACCGGGAAAAAATTGATCGTCCAGCCGGTCCTTATGTACAGAATTCCCCAGCGCAGACATGCAACCTCCTGGAAATCGTGGGGAGGCGTTCAAACCGAGCAGGCCGTTGCGGAAGAGGCAACAAGAATATCACAGGAACTTACTTCGCTTTCCGCCGACGCTGACTTCCCGTTCGAAATACTTCCCGTCGCCAAAGTCAGAACCGTTGAAGAAGCGTTAAAAGTACACAGGAACGATTATGATGTCATCGTAGTCTATCCCGCGACTGGCTCGGGAGATTTGCTCAGGGCGTGCTTTGCAAAAGAAAAAGACAGGGACACGATTATCTTTGCCCGGCATCGTTCCGGCCCGGTTTATTATTGGTACGAAGCACTGAGCGTCAGGTATCTGGGCACACAAGACGGGCCACAGCAGAACAACGCTGCAAATCATGGGGACTTACACGTTGACGATGTCGTCATTGACGATACGCGGGAGCTGCTCTGGCGACTGCGGGCTTTGTATGGGATTAAGAATTTCATAGGAGCACGGATTGTTGCGCTCGGCGGCCCATGGGGTAAGTACTCGCCGGAGGCGCCCGACGTCGCCCGGGAAAAGTACAAAATCGAAATCATCGAAGTCGGTTACGATGTCGCGGCACCGCGCATCAAGAGCATCGCAAAAGACCGCAATCTAATTTCAAAAGCCGAGCAATGGACGGACAAGTACCTTTCCCTGCCGAATACAACGCTTATGACGGACAAGAAGTTTATCGTAAATACTTTTTTGCTGTACTACGCGTTTAAGAAAATGATGATCGAGCACAACGCTTCGGCATTTACAATCAAATCCTGCATGAGCGAGATACTGCCGATCGCCGAGACGACACCATGTCTTACCCTGAGCCTGCTCAACGATGAGGGGCTGCTTGCCTTCTGCGAATCGGATTTTGTCGTTATTCCATCGGGAATTCTGCTGCACTACATATCGGGAAAGCCCGTTTTTCTGCATAACTCAACGTTTCCACACGATGCGGTAGTGACCTGCGCGCATTGCAGCGCTCCGAGGCGGATGGACGGGACACGTTATGAGCCGGCGAGAATTATGTCGCACTACGAATCCGAATACGGCGCCGCGCCGAAAGTGGAAATCCCGAAGGGCCAGCAAGTGACATTCATCGACCCCGAATACAGCACGGGCCGCTGGCTCGGGTTTAAGGGAATTGTCAAAAGTAATCCACATTATGAAATATGCCGCTCACAGCAGGATGTCGAAATCCAGGGAGACTGGAAAAAGCTGATCAGGGAAGTCCGGGATTCTCACTGGATGATGGTTTACGGTGATTATCTCAAAGAGCTCGGATACGCATCGCGTAAAATCGGCATCAACTGGGTGGATATTTCAAAAACACAGCAGGCATAAAGTGCTTCTGAGTACGACAATATTCAGGCCCTCCATATAAAAACTTTCGAATCTTAATTATTGCTATTTGAACGCAAGGTACATAGAATTACTGATTCGGAAAAGGCCGGAGTCGTTTGTGTCGAGCAGCCGTCGAGAAGTGAACTATTAAAGAGCCGGGATATGACTAATGCTAACTATCGCTGAAAAACCTGATTTGATGAACACTATAGCAGTCAAGGTCTGGACTCAAGCAGGGATTTCAAGCAGTCTGGGACCTGCAAATCTGGTCTTTTGTATAAATCTGCAAGAAAACCGCCTCGGAAAAGAGAAATCTTGATAGTTCAAGTTGAGTTGGGTAAAATTATTAGAATCGAAAGGGTAGAATAATGTTTGGTAAACAGTTAGATGGGAAATGTCAGTTTATGTCAGTTTTGACTATAGCTAAGTATATACCCCTTATCGACTATATGTTATGCTGGAATAATTCTAATGAAATTACGAATTAAGCTAAATTTTGGCATTGTTATAACATTTCTCATATTGGCATTGTGTATGTCAGCCATAACCCTGTACTGGTCCAAAAATGTGACAATTAAGCGGGCCAGAGAGCGGGTTGGGCGGAGTATAAATTCCGCTTGGTTAATATATAACGATAAGCTTGAACAAATTCATCTTCTCGCAGAATCCCAAATGCCAACAATTGTTAAGGATTTTGAAAGCCATGCTTTAAATTCTCTTGTGGACAAGTTGGAAATTTTCCGGCAAAAAAATAATTTGGATATAGTCAACTTGCTTGACTCACAAGGAAAAGTCATCACGAGAAGCAGAACCCCGGACAGCAAAGGTGATTCATTGGTTGACAACATAATTGTCAATAATACCTTGGCAACTGGCACAGCCATGATGGGTACTGTTTTGATTCGTCCTGAGCAGCTTGAGCATGAAGGTAAAGATCTTGTAGAAAGATGTAAGAAATATGGCGGCGAGCCTACCGGGATGTTCATGCTGGCTACAGTGCCCGTAATTCTTGAAAATAAGTGTAAAGGTGTGTTGATGGTAGGAGTTTTATTAAATGGGTCTACAGACGAGGTAGATAAAATCAGGAACCTTATCTTTGAAGGTAGACGCTATAAAGGCAAACCGGTAGGAACTGCCACCATTTTTATGAAAGACTTGAGAATTTCGACTAACGTCGTAGATAATAAGGGTAAACGTGCGATTGGAACAAGAGTTTCAAAAGAAGTTGCTGAACATGTGCTGAATAGGGGAGTTTCTTGGACGGGTCGAGCAACAGTGCTTGATAATTGGTATGTTTCACAGTATGACCCGATACGAAATCCTAATGATGAAATTATAGGGATGCTTTATATAGGTGAGCTCGAACAAAAGTATCTCGATGTGGCCTTGCGAGAACTTATTTTGCAGCTTGCTGTAATATTGGCTGTTATGATATTGATGTTTTTAGTCATATTCATAATTGTCGGTAATATTCTTCGGCCAATTGAGAAATTATTCCGTGGCACACAGAAGCTTACCACTGGTGATTTGACTTCCCGCGTAGAGGTCAAAACCAAAGATGAGGTCGGCAGATTATGTGAGTCTTTTAACCACATGGCCGGACAGTTAGAAAAACAACACAGCGAGATTGAAAAAAGGCAAAAAGCTTTGGAAGAAATTAACGTGGAACTAAAAACTACAAATAAGAATTACATGGAAATGCTTGGATTCGTATCGCATGAGCTTAAAAACCCATTAGCCTCTGCCATTATGGGTTTGTTCACTGTTAAGGATGGATACATAGGTGATTTGAATTCGGCACAGAAAAAATGTCTGGATTCCGTTGCGAAAAGCCTCAATTATTTCAAGGATATGATTGGGAATTATCTGGACCTTTCAAGGCTTGAAAAAGGAGAGATGCATGTAAACAAAACGCAGTTTAGACTTTTGGAAGAAGTGGTTAAACCCGTGCTTGAGAGTCTAAAACAGGAATTACATCAGAAAAAAATGGCGATTGAAAATCATATTCCCGCAGAAGTTGAGTTTAATGCCGACAAAAATCTTTTAAGGATCGTCTATGACAATCTGTTGTCTAATGCTATAAAGTATGGAAATGAAAACGGTAGAATAAAACTGAATTACAGGCAGGATAAGGAGGAAGTTGTCTTAAAGGTTCGCAACGAAGGCAAAGGGATTCCTAAGGAAAAGATGTCTATGCTTTTTAAGAAATTCAGCCGCGTAGATACCCCTGAATATGCGGGGAAAAAAGGAACCGGTTTAGGCCTTTTTATCTGCAAGGAAATTATAGAAAAACAAGGTGGCAAGATATGGGCTGAATCAGAAGAAAAATGGATTACGTTTACTTTTACATTGCCTAAATAGAAAGTGAAATCATTTAACTTAACTACATGAGGAGTATAACAATGTGTCAAATGAAAAAAATCTTGCTTGTTGATGATGATGTTCAGCTTGTGGACATGGTAAAAACTCTCCTGGAAAGCGTAGGCTATGAGGTTTACTATGCTTACCAAGCAGAAAAAGGAATTGAGAAGGCAAAAGCCACGACTCCAGACCTAATCTTGCTTGATGTGATGTTTGCCGGCCCTCCAGGTCCGGATGGCTTTGAGGTCTCAAGGCAACTTCATAAAGACCCCGTTCTTAAGAATATTCCGGTCATCATTCTATCAGGGGTCAGAAAAGCTCTGGACTTATCCTATGTGTTTGGGCCGGATGAAACTTGGATGCCGGTTAAGGCTTTTATAGAGAAGCCTGTCAAACCTGATACGCTACTTGCGGAGATTGAAAAAGTTCTTGGTCCAAGGCAGAAAGCTCAATAAAGGTTGGTCCTGCATATTCCTTGAATCCAGAAAGGGATAAGACTATGAAAGTTGCCGTCTTTAGTACAAAAGCGTACGATAAACAGTTTCTTACTGATGCCAACAAATCCAACAGGCACGAACTGGTTTTTTTAGAGGAACGCCTCACGGATAAAACTGCCCCGCTGTCCACGGGCTTTCGAATTGTTTGTGTTTTTGTCAATGACCAATTGAATGAATCTGTCCTGAAGGTGCTGGCTGCAAACGGCGTTGGTCTTATTGCCTTACGCTGTGCGGGGTTCAACAATGTTGATCTTCGTGTTGCCGAGAAGCTTGGTTTAGTTGTTGTTCACGTGCCAGCATATTCACCTTATGCGGTTGCAGAGCATACCGTTGGACTTATTATGGCTCTGAACCGAAAAATCCACAAGGCATATGATCGTGTTCGAGAGGGGAACCTCTCTTTGGAGGGCCTCTTAGGATTTGAGTTGCATGATAAGACTGTCGGGATAATCGGCACAGGAAAAATTGGAAAGGTGGTTTCTAAAATTCTTTTTGGTTATGGTTGTAAGCTGCTTGCAAACGACTTAGAGCCGAATCCCTCTTGTCTTGCCATTGGTGTAAAATATGTCTCGCTTGACGAACTATTTATCGGTTCGGACATAATTACACTGCATTGTCCACTCATACCTGAAACGTACCATATGATTAATGCCGAGGCCATAAGCCAGATGAAAACCGGTTTAATGCTCATCAATACTAGCAGAGGCGGACTAATTGACACTTCTGCAGTTATAGATGGTCTAAAATCCGGCAAAATCAGATACCTTGGCCTAGATGTATATGAGGAAGAGCCCGATCTATTCTTCGAAAACCTAAGTGACACCGTCATTCAGGACGATGTTTTTGCAAGGTTGCTTACGTTCCCAAATGTTATTATAACCGGCCACCAAGCTTTTTTCACCAATAGTGCGATGGTCAATATTGCAAAGATAACCGTCTCAAATTTTACGGATTTTCAGGAGGGAAAGCTTTGCACAAATCAGATTACTACAAAGCTTGTCGTGCGATAAATTTAAATGAACAGATAATGTACTCTTGAACAAGATGCAAACATCTTTACATGGGGAAAACGATGCCTAATATGACAGCGCTATTATCCATCGCGAATATACGTTTGTTTTTTGGCTGTTCTTTTTCTTGAATCGTATGATTGTTTGTTTCGCCATTGATAATATTCACACACATAGACTTTCTGTTTCCATGAATACGGATACATTTGCCATATCTTCCATGCCAGCGTATTCGCCACATCGGCGACCTGCTCCAGTGTGATCTGCGGATTTTTCCCCCCGGAGCCAGTATTGATACCATTCCGCGTACTTACCCTTCGGAGTCCACGCCGG
>CAZSOR010000234.1:0-7583 GCA_964608395.1 uncultured Pirellulales bacterium | reverse complement strand
TTGCTTCTATTTTACCTTCCGAGGATAATTCTTCTACATACTTAACAACTTCATTTCGATGAAGACCAAGACCTGCGGCAATATCCCCAATAGAACAAGGCCGACGCTGCAAAAGTATCAAGACATCTTCACGTCGAGCGGAAAAATCCTGTTGTTTATGAACATCGCTGTAGTCAGCAATAACTTCTGCTTTCTCGTACAGCTTCTCGGTTATAGTTTGCAATTGTTTTTGCGGCACTGGTTCCGCAAAGCCCTCGGCAGGTGGACGAGTAACAGTATTTACCTGAACTTTATCGGGACATATAGCATTTATACATGTCTTCAATTTGCTTATTTCCATTTCTGGTGTCGTTACACCTGCCAGAAGGAACACTTCCAACCAGTACTGACCATTATAATCCTTACGGAATTCCACAAGACCTTGAAGCATTTTGCTGAATGTAATATCCTGATGGGGTCTGTTAACATATTGAAATATCTGGCTGCTTCCTGCATCAAGAGATGGAACAACCATATCCGCAGATTTTAAGGCCTTTCTTACTTCCGGCAGCCATAACAGTGAACCGTTTGTAAGCACAGCTACGGGAATATCAGTAATGTCTTTAATCCTGGAAATGAGGTCCTCAAGTCGCGAGAAAAGCGTTGGTTCACCTGAGCCGGATAAGGTTATATAATCAGGCTTGGAGTTGAGCTTTTCCTTTAGCTGCTCTACAACAATATCAATCGGCACCCATTCTTTTCTTTGTATCGTTTTATTCGTTGTTCTTCCAAGTTGGCAGTATATGCAATCATAACTGCATGTCTTAAAGGGCACCAGGTCAATTCCGAGCGAACGCCCAAGCCTTCTCGAAGGAACCGGCCCGAATATGTATTCTCGTTTCGTTTCAGCAATGATTTTATCGCTCATATTACCGCTTCTTTTTTAATAAATGTCCTGTCTAAAGTTGACTATATTAAACAATTCGTTTCTCTGGCATTTCCGTTTCTAAATACAGTTCTATATCCAGTGGATTGTATCTATGCATCATGCTCACTTTTCCAATCAATCTTATTTGTACCTGAGAAACTCCCTTTTTATCAGTATATGTTTTCGCTCTTGTTGTGTAGTTGTATAGTACAATCATACTCTCTAATTCCTCCTGAATTAGTTTTAGGAGTTCTTCCCCTCTGATTCCAAAATGTTTATTTTTTAATCCCTTAAAAGTAAATGTTCTATCTTTATATTCATTTATTAGGTAGATTGCTAAATCTATCCCTTTACTTTCCTGATTGACTATACGCTTCCTTCCCAATAGCCAATTAATCACGGTTTCCATATAATCGCTCTTATTTCCTGCTTGTAATGTCCTGTTATGTTACTTGCTTGATTTCCTGAAAGGAAACGAGACCAGAGTCACAAGGTGACTTTCTAATCTTTCAACCAGTTCGGCACCCGGATGCTCTCATGCTCATTGTCTATTGAGGGGATGTATGGTTTGATGTCGAGGATTGGGCTGCCATCAAGGGCATCGATTCTATCAACGGTGACTATTTCGTTCCTGATTGAAAGAACCTTGCATCGACTCAGGGCAATTAGATTAGGTCTTACCGGGGCGCGACATGCAAAAACACCCGTCAGAGGATTATTTTTATTGCCACGCGGGTGTACCTGGAGAATGTTCCGTTTTTCGGGTGTGTCGTTTCTGTCGAACCAATAAAGCACAAGCACATGTGAAAAGTCGTCCAATCCTTTGAGTGCATCACGGTATTTGTCAAAAATCTCCAGCTTTGTAGATCCGCGTTGCCTCTTTACCTCACCCACTGGATATAATTTGAAAAACGTTTCATTCTCCTTCTCATTCATGGTTTCTGCTCCCACTGTGGTGTCACTTGCTTTGTAGAAGGCTCCGCAACCAATTGTTGCCAAACCTCTGAAAACCAAATTTCGCCTTGAGATGTTCATAGAAGTCCCTTTTAGAATTCTGGTTCATATGACATGATTTGTATGAAATGTCATTTAGTGAATCAATTCATCCAATTGGTCTGTATATTCATTTTCGGGCCATAATTCTACCAGACGCTTCACTTCCTTGCCGTCCTTGATAATGAGAACTTTCGGTATAGCCATGACTCCGTATTTTCGGGCTATGGCCGGCGCGCGGTCGAGATTTACTTTACACACGATGACTTTTCCGTTGTACCTGTCAGCAAGTAAGGATATAGTCGGAGCAAGAGCCCGACAGGGAAGATCGTGGTTGGCGGATAAGTCCACATTAGTCAATCTTCAACACGTCCTTCATTGCTTTTTCCAGTGTCTTTTTGGGTAAGGCACCTACTGCCATTTGCGGCTTTTCATTTAGCGGTACAAACAGCATGCTGGGGATGCTCTGAATACCGAAAGCGGCGGCTAATTCCTGCTGGGCTTGTGTGTCCACTCTATAAATATTGACCTTACCTTGATATTCTTGAGCAAGTTCTTGTAAAATGGGTTCTACCATTTTGCACGGCCCACACCAATCGGCATAAAAGTCAATGATGCAAGGCAGCTTGCCTTCAAACTTCCATTCTTTGTTTTGCTCGTAGTTAAAAACTTTTTGTAAGAAACTATCTTTCGTTAAGGATTCCACAAAGTCACTCCTGTCTTCTTTAAGGACCATTGCATTCACACCCGATTCGCTGTCTATGTGAACAGCGTCCGAACCTTCCGGGCTGTCTTTCAGTATTTCGGTTTCCTCCTTCGGTACTTTCGCTGTCTTGCTCACTGGCGTCGGTTTCTCCGGTGGTGGCGTCGGTCTGTCATTCGGTAGCGTTGAGAAGGCCGATGCCAGTAAAGCCCCCACCACGGCTCCATAAATCCCGCCGCGGAGTGGATTCGCTGTCAGCGGACAGCTACCGGACGAACACTTTCCGAAGTAGCCCAGAACCGCACCGATTGCTCCCCCGATAAAAACGCCAAGTAATAGTCTCATTATTACCATATCTCTATGCTCCTTGTAGCCAATCAAATAGAGCCATTGCCACACCCGTTTATGCTTCGATTACGCTACCGGCCTGAATTTGTTCGAATTGAATGGGGAACTTTTGCTTTATTTGTTCCGTGTGCTGTGTGCAGTGGCAGGGAGCGATTAGTTGAATGCCTTCCAGTTCGGCAAACTTTGAGAAACCGTGAAAGCCGCCAAGTACACCGTAAATTCGGCCAAGTCTTCCGGCTGTTCGAAGAATCCTCTCAAGGCCGGGATGGGCACAGCCAGTGATCACAATATTTCCCTTTTTGGTTTTCACCACCAAGGATTGCTCTTTTAGAAGCACCCCGAGCGCCCCGGTTGTATAGATGCCAGGGGATATTTCTGTCGGTTCTGAAAAATCGTTTGGATGCACGACTTCAGCTTCGGAGTTAAATTTCCGGAAGCCCTCCAGTCCATCTACATGATCCCAATGATCGTGAGAGAGGACGACTTTATTCACACTCTTAGGGTCGACGTTCGCTTTTTCGAAGTTGTATATGAGCTTTTGGCCGTCGTCTCCAGTGTCAAAAAGGATTCGTTGGCTACTGTCCACCAAGCACGAAAAGCCCCATCCTGATTCAAATCCCGGATGGGCATTGTTATCATAAAGAATTGTTATTTTCATGTGGCACTTACACTCTTTC
Source organism: uncultured Pirellulales bacterium (assembly GCA_964608395.1). Classification (GTDB taxonomy): domain Bacteria; phylum Planctomycetota; class Phycisphaerae; order Sedimentisphaerales; family Anaerobacaceae; genus JAFGPJ01. The sequence continues at coordinate 3,955 of CAZSOR010000234.1, read as the reverse complement.
TGAAATTCAACACGCAGCCTTTGTTCAGTCCGTCATCGTGACTTATAATGCCGCAGAATTTGTGTTCAAAAACAAAATTTAGACCTTCGATTTCCCGTTCAACGTCGCTTAGACTTAACCTTCTGAATTCCTGTGTGGGTTCATCTTCCATAGTATGCTTGGGATAAACGGAGAGCAAACCATCTTGTTTCAAAACACGTTGAGCTTCTCGGTAGAGCTTTCTCCTGTCACCTTTTTCCAGATAGTGAAGGACATCATAAAATAAGACTACCTCGATTGATTCGCTTTCGAAATCCAGCGTTGTTTGACCCGATGTTTTTATTATCTTCACGTTTTTAAAGTTATTAGCTCTGACTTTTTGCTCCAGTTCGTTTAGAGCGTGCTGTTCTTTATCTACGGCAAGAACCATTCCTTCATCTCCGACGATTTTGGCCGCTGGAATCGCATAATGGCCTACTCTACAACCGAAATCTAAAACTCTTTGACCCGATCTCAGTCCGACTTCTTTAAGAAATCTTACTCCACCATCTCTTTCCCACGATTCCATTTGGTTATCCATCTTCAAAACTGCGACTGGCTTACGTAACAGGATGGTTTCGGGCCAGGATCACTATCATGATCTTTTCAACTGTATTTACTTCTGAAGGCTTGCATACTGCGAGACAGGCTATGCTGAAAGAGCAACGAGAAATTGTTGCTCTGGCGCAAATTATGTACCTATTTTTGCAGCCACCCAAGCGAGCCGTCTGCCAAGATTTCTGGCGGTTTCAAGCCCTGTCTCATCACTCTCAATCCCACCTGGCCCGCCGCTCCATAACGCGGCTCCGAAGTGTGCTGTGTTCATTCCATCACCAACACATATCATATCCTGACAGAGCATTGCCGCCTGCACGGCCTGAATCGTAAGTTCTTGACCGCCGTTACGCACACCGCCTACAGCCACAACTCCGCCGACTTTGTTGAGAAAAATAAAACCATTACGCCTAAACATCACACATCTATCTAAAAAGGCCTTGCACTGAGAGGTCATTGTCCCCAAATACACGGGCGTACCTATTATGATTCCTGCAAGCTCCTTATCATTGAGCGCAGGGATGAGGGAGTTGAAATCATCTTCCTGTTTGCACTTGAGTTGTTTCCTGCAGTAACCACAATCCAAACAACCACGAATATCTAAACCGGCAAGCTCAATAATGTCGGTTCTAATGTCATTCGACTCGTCGCGAGCTGCATCGAGACAGACCTCCAGAGCTTTGCGGGTTGTCTGACCTTTACGCGGACTACAATTGATCCCTATTATTTTCATTTTTTCTCCTATCATATTCCCGGAGCTGTTATTATGGTACATCTCCACATCGGACGGCAAAGAAATCCCTGCTTTCTCAGATAATTGATTTCCGGGGCAAGCATTCTGCAAGAAACTACGACATAATTATTAAGAGATAGCCTTCCGTCATTTTTCCTTATTCGTATGTTCTCTCAAAATATTGCCATTCCGATCCTGAACATATTCGAACCTTCTGCTATATGCCAGCTAAAGACCAATCCTTATTGCTGCTTTGACATAATTATATTCCTTACGTTTTTGCAGTCATCTAATGCTTTCCGTAAAGCTTTGTATCCTGTATACACAAACGGTTTTGTCCTAATAAAGCACTCAACTTTTCAGCCTAAAGCCACATCAAGTATCATCATAATGATAAATCCAATCATAGCACCGCCGGTAGCAATATCTGTATTTCCTTGTCGCTGTGACTCAGGAATGACTTCCTCCACAACGACAAATATCATCGCACCGGCAGCAAAAGCAAGGGCATAGGGAAGAATAGATTCAGCTATTAAAACAGCAAAAGCTCCGGCAACTGCAGCAATTGGCTCTACCAAACCGGATAGTTGGCCATACCAAAAAGCCCTGAAGCGAGACATGCCTTCCCGCCGAAGCGGCATAGATACCGCCAACCCTTCAGGAAAATTTTGAATGCCAATGCCTAATGTAACCGCAATGGCAGCAGTCAAGGTTGCTGCTGGCAAGCCTGCAGATGCTGCTCCGAAAGCTACCCCTACAGCCAATCCTTCCGGAATGTTATGTATAGTGATAGCGAGAATCAAAAGTGTAGTACGCTGCCAAGATGTTTTAATGCCTTCAGCTTCTTTGATAGAAAGCCCTCTATGCAAATGAGGTAGTACCATATCGATTAACCTAAGAACCAACCCCCCAAGGAAAAAACCTACAGCAGCAGGGACCCAAGATGGAATGGATAGCTCTTTAGACATTTCAATAGCTGGAGCAAGCAACGACCAGAAACTCGCCGCAATCATAACACCACCAGCAAAACCGAGCATTGAATCCATAAATTTCCTATTCACCTGTGTAGTACAGAACACCACTGCTGCACCAAGAGCTGTTACCCCCCAAGTAAAACAGCCACCAAGAAGGGCTTGGAAGATAGGATTAAGCTGCTGTAAATAAGTTAGCATTTGGATTCAGCAATTATTATGATTGGAAAGGCATTTATCGCTAATGCAATCGCATTCATGGAGTTTATAAATAAAAACCTTGACCAAAACATTCAAAACAATATGAGTAGGATGAAGGATTTAAAAATATTGCGTATTCTCTCTCTCGACAAATGAAAGGAGAAAAGATACAATGGAAATCCCGGTGTGAACACCAAAACTTGTAAATAGCATATGATTCTTCAACTCTTTCGCAATATATTTATTTAATTATTTTTCAACTTGGTTTTAAAAAAAGATGAGTTTTAATCCCATCAGAACCAACATGATTCCTAACAAGATTTTGAGTATTTCTTTCGACAATATAGAAGCAAGATGAGACCCTACAAGACTCATAATCAAAAAGCTGATCATAATCACAATAGCCGCATTTAAATTAACAAACCCCTTGGTATAATAATGATATGCAGCCAGCAAACTGACAGGCGCAGCGATAATCAGCAATGTCGTGCCCTGGGCCATTTTTTGGGGGAAATGAGCTATATAAAGCAACGAAAAGATGATAATGGCTCCGCCTCCGACACCTACCGTGCCCATTACAATGCCTGAAATAGAACCAATAAGAATATAAACGAATAAATCAGCCATTTGTTTAAGCCTTTACATTGGTTTCAGGACTGTTTTCTCGCGATCCATTCTTTCAGAGCTTCCTGAATATTTCCTTTGGTGAGAAAGAGTTCCATCCTTCTTTCCTGGAGTTTGGTAATTCCTTTTTTGCCTATGTGGCCGGATATGATGATCGAACAATCACTGATTAAATCATAGACGTCCAAGGTTTTCAAATGCTGCATGGTTCGTTCATAAGGATTCGTTCTTTTTTCAATGAGCCTAAACGTTTTTCCATCGACAACTTCATAGATAAATATTTCTTTTGTCCTTCCCAGCATTCTGGGAAAAATCGCTATCCCGTCATTGGTTGGAATGGCAATCTTAATAGGTTTCATTCGGCTTCCCCTGTTTTACAAACAGAAGCGGAAACACGATGTCACTAACACAGCACGGTATCCATACGGCTAAAAAAAGAATGAAAGAATAGTCATGTATGAACTTATATGCTATCTTGCCACAGGTTAAATTTTGATCATATCTACTCCCGTGGGTCGCGGCCCTCTTCAATTTCTCTTATCTTGTTCACTCTTCTTTCGTGTCTGCCGCCACCGATTTCGGTATTGAGCCAGACTTCTATTATCTTATGCATAAGATTCTCATTTGATAAATCCGCTGAAAGACATAAAACATTCGAATAATTATGATGTCTTGAAATCTCGGCACTTAGTTCGTCCATACAAAAGGTTGCATTGATCCCTTTTACTTTGTTGGCAGCTACACACATACCCATTCCTGTAGAGCATACCAATATGGCCCTGTCAATCTCCTTCCTTACTACAGCCATCGACACTGCATATGCTATATCTGGGTAGTCCACCGGATCTTCACT
>CAZSOR010000233.1:0-7633 GCA_964608395.1 uncultured Pirellulales bacterium | reverse complement strand
GTCCCGAAGGTCCCGCGCCGGAGTGGGCGGTACAGAACCAGTTCCTGTTAAATCTCGCGGCCGGCGTAAATCAGATTACCACGCCGGGATTCCTGGCATGGCATCCCGAGGGCGGCGAAGAAATATGGATGAGAATCACTCTTTCAGGCCGGCCATGGAGAGGCGGCAGTAATCCTGGAGCCAAAGGTAATGCCGGTTCCGGACCACAGGCGAAATACCAGATTGGCGAAACGGAAGATTACCGCATCACCCCGGATACTACCTGCTCGGTATGTAAAGATTACAACGGCGATGGAGTAATCGACTTGAATGACCTGGCGGACTTCGTGGCCGATTGGCTTGGGAATTGTCCGTAGTAACTTAGTAACATTTACACAACATCAAATTCGGGCTGTGGGCACTTGTCGCTCACAGCCCTTTTTCGTTGCGTTGTAATCGCCCAGTTACGGGTAGCTGAGCGATTACTCAAAATCTCCATAAACCATTGCTGTTACGCCCTTAGCACAACTTTGCCAATTTGTAAATTGGGTTTGTTTGGCTTTGTTTTCATGGACTACCAAACCAAGCATTTTTGCCTTAATACCTTGTAATCTCTAAGTTTACATCAATTTGCACCTCCGACAAATTGGGTTTGTTTTTTCAAATCGCCCCTCAACCCCCAGATAAATCTGGGGGCTAAATAATATTGGCTTTGTTTGGCTTTGAATTGGCTTTGTTTTTTCGCCGCCCAAAACCCCTAAAATCCTCATAATGCCCTTTCATATAGATACTTAAGCTTATTTTACCATTTCGCAAATTGGGTTTGTTTTTTCAAATTAACCACGAGTTTTCGTCGTTTTCTACTCTTTTTCACCTGTTTTTTTCAATATTTTGGCTTTTTTTTCCAAATTAGCCACGAATTAACACGAATTAACACCGGATTTACTCTCATTTTTGCTTTTTTTCTTCTATAATTTCTCAATTCTACATTCGAAATTCTAAATTCTATACTCTCCATCCTGTTATCTTGTCTACTGTATTCTATTTGTTAATCATTATACGAATCTAAACGCATAAAGGCGGGCTTATTCCAGATAAATCTCCGTGAGACGGCGTTCTTTGTTCGTATTGCGTATTGCGGATAGTGTTTAGGAATTTCCTACACTTTTTCCTTTTAACTTTTCACTTTTACCTTATTATTTTCCTGTATTCTGTATTCTGTCTTCTACCTTTCTGAGTCCGTTTTTTCATTTTTTTACAAAATATATCATAAATTTTCAATCCCTGTGCCATACAGCTGTCACACCCAGGTGTAATTCTTTGGATTTTATCTAATCGTCACTGCTATAAATGTCGTTATCTGCAATAGATAAACAGCAGAAGATTCTTCTCGAAATCATCAACGATTAGCATCAAAGAAAACAAGTGTTAATATGCGTATCTGCCATTTTGACACATGGATGGATTATTTCTCAGCATTGGCAGATTATAACTTAAAAGGCTTACGATTTATAAGATTCTTGTGTATAGCCAGTTACATATATTTAGTCTTATAATATCAACTTTGGCACGTTATTTGCAGCATTTGTTTATGACATATGAAAGCGATCGGCGACGGACGCCGAGAGCGTGTTTTCCACCACTCTTTGGTTTCCCTAACGGTCATAAAACGAGAAGAATTTTAAATATTTGAAAGGGAAAAAAATGGCAGACACGATAAGAGGCAAAGTTACAGATGTAATCGATGGAGACACTTTCGATATGAAAGTTACTCATACAGGCAAAAACAACAAGGAAAAATACAATGACAACGAACGAATTCGAATTTCGGGCATTGACGAGCCGGAACTTAACACTCCAGCAGGAGTTCGTTCCAAGGAAAAATTAGAAAAGAAGATAAAAAATAGAGAAGTGCGTTGCCATGTTAAATCGAGAGATGTCTATGGACGTGTGATTGCTGATGTGAATTTGATATAACATGAAGAAAAGTAAGCTGGGGAAAACTAGGGACAGCCATTCGTAACTGTCCCTAATATAGTCCTGATATAGTAAGAAATGATTTTTATACAAAGCAGTCAGCATTACATGTAAGAAGTTTTCTAAGAGAGATATTATTGTGGTTTTCAATCCACCATTAAGATGTAAAGAAGTTGAAACTAAGTTGGGTGATTTGTTTACAGATATGACTTTGTTACCATGCGGAGGACAAGGCGCTGTATTTAAATGTAATCACCGACCATCTAATCAAATAGTAGCATTAAAAATATATTATACCAATCAGATTCAGCAAAGAACGCAACGCGAAATAGATTTAATGAAACGTATTAACGGATATTCCCTCGTTAGCTTGGTGGAATCAGGAGAGATATTCATAAGAAATGTTAAATGTATCTTTGTTGCAACAAGATTTATTAAGGGTAATGTTTTATCTGAGGTTATTAAGCAAGATAAACTACATGTACCAGTAGTAGCAAAATGTGGCTTTGATATCTCAAAAGCAATTAAGCTACTATGGGCCGAAAGAATAGTACATCGAGACATAAATCCAAAAAATATCATGCTTACAGACAAAAATACATCAATATTAATTGATCTCGGCATTGCAAGGCATATAGAACTTGATACTTTAACCGCACCGGGTGTTAGCTGGGGCACACAAGGCTATTTATCTCCAGAACAAGCAAGAGCTGTCAAACAGTTATCTTATAAATCTGATATATTCGGATTAGGAATTACTTTGCAAGAATGTTTGGCAGGTTCGCATCCAGTCAATCATCGTCAAGACTTATTGCTTAATGGTGGACAGATTCGCACACATACAATTCGAGACGATATACCTAAACCTATAGCAGATATTATTGATGCTATGCTTCATTACCGAACATATGAAAGACCTAAACTTGAAGATATATGTAAAACATTAAAAATATATATCTAAAAAGGAGATTATCGTGGAAAAAGAATATTTTTGGTCTGGAAGTGTGCAACTAAAACTTCCTGGAAATGTAGCTGATATATCTGGCGGTATCATATATCCAATAGGCGTTGGATACCATTCTTTAATGCGGAGGGATATCGATACAAAATACCCACACTTAACTAGACGCTTGTTGGATCCACAACTTTACCTTGTAAGACTTGATCCTTATACTTGTCGAAAAAAGTGTGCTTATCTAGCAACATATCCATGGTTCCCAATAAAATCTTTTGAGCCATTTAATAGCAGTAAACACAGACAGAGAGAATGGCAAAATAGTCTTACTAAAAATGTGCATAAGTTATGGATAGGCAAACTGCCCAAAGAAATTAAAAAAATCGAAACAATAATTGCACAATGTTTACAGATACAGGCAAACTTAAACTGTGAAAATTTTATTCTACCATCGCCATTGACTGTCGATCAAACTACGGATTATGCTACCGAACTTCAATGGCTTGATGCTGGATTTAAAAAAAGCAATCAAATCAACAGTGACATACCAATATTAGCTACTATTGCTATTTCTGACTCTGCGCTTCGATTAATAGAACCATGGCAAAATGATATGATTGACTTGATTATTGATCAAGTGAGCTCAAGAGAACCTGATGGTGCCTACATAGTTTTGGAGCAATCGAATGAAAAAGGATATTACTGTACGCATCATAATACTGTTGGTTGCCTATTGCGCTTAGTTTATGGATTGAAGGCTGCAGGCCTAAGACGTGTAGTGATTTCATATACAGGAACTGCAGGATTTCTTTGTATTTTAGCAGGTGCTGACATATGGTCTTCCGGGTGGTACAAATCTGAAAGAAAACTAAAATTATCAGATATAGAAGACAGCGAAGGCAGGGCTTTTCCTGCATATTATTCGCATAATTTTGCAAGTGAAATTCACCTTGAAGATGATCTTGATGATGCTTATACAAAAGGACTATGGCCAGATATCAGAGAAATAACTCCTGCTAGCAAACCACTAGATAACGCACTAAATAAAGGTCGTAAGGTGTCAGACGTTGCTGAGTGGAAATACAGATCTTCCAATGTGACAGCAGCAAAAGAGCATTTTGTTTATTCTGCAATTAATCACACAAGAGAAGTTTCTAATCTAAGCAGAAATGAATTGTTTACATATGGCATTGATTGGTTATTAAAAGCGAAAAACATAGCTGATAGGATTTCTCAATTTAACAAACGCCATGAACGCACAGCAGTAACTCATCAATCTTCTTGGTATGAAGCTTTTGTAAACTTTGTGAATAAGATAAGTTAAATTTTTCACATAATACCAACGGTTTTTGATAATAACCATATCCACTTAGAAGATTGAGGTTGATGTGGCTTTGGTTTGAAAACGACATTAGCAGTATGATTGTCCACAGCGATAAGTCCAACTTCTTCTGATCTACAATATTCTCTAACAATACTTTTACTTGCTATTGTAATTGGTAATGCAACATACGACATGTGAGAAAAGTCACGATAGTTAATTGCTTGCTTCAATGCTACACGCCATTTTGAAAGTTTAGCTTCAATTGAGACAATATGATAATCATGAAGAATGGTTTTTCTGATGAATTTGAAACAATTACAATCTACTTTAGCTACTGTTGACTTTTTGCACAAACGTTCAAGCGATGTCTTTATCGTATTCTCTCGTGCAAAAATTCGCTTACTGATATCCGAAACAGTGCTATGGCCATTCTTTAGTAAATCTGAAATAACTAATGTATCAAGCTCTGGGTGATAATGAGTGCTATCTTTATCATATGCTTTAGGAAGCGCTATAAACACAAGGTCTGGGATAACTGAACCGACAGTTACTTTTGTGACTTGATTTATCTTTCTTTCCCACCTCTTCCCATGAAAATACATCGAAGGATATGAAGATGATAATACATCGATCATATCTATTTCATATTCAAAAATATCCTGAAACATACTTGGATCTTCTTAAAACCTGATTATTACTTAACAATCTTCTGTATTATTTTTTCGTCCTTAGCTACTCCGAAACAGTAAATTTCTATCTCTTTCTAACATAAGGTTATAAAATTATACTTTTTATAAACATGTTAAACAAGTCTGTTTTTTTGTCTCGAGGAATTAAAGTTGTCCGGTACTTTTTAGGGATAATTAAAAGGGTCAGACTTCGTCATTGATTCCGTCCAGGAAAGGCCGGATCTTCGATATTTAAGCGGAGCGCAAATCCGGCCGCGAAGCGCGACGGATTGACTATTGATTATTTTCAGTGTTCACCCCATGAGATAGCTTGTCCCTTAGGGGGCACAGCCGTTATCTCACGGAGTAAATTTAGGAAGTTTTTGGGTCTTTAGAGTTGAATTGTTGATTAGTTTGCTTTAATCTATGGCCGAAAAGAGACTGTATGACAACGATAATAGAACAAAACAGGGATAAGCTCATCGAGCTTTGCAGAAAATATCATGTGGCCGCGCTTGACGTCTTCGGTTCTGCGGCTACCGAAGATTTTGACGAGCAGGGCAGTGATGTTGACCTTCTGGTCGAATTCGACAGTTCGGTCAAGGCCAATCGCTTTGACAACTTCTTTGCAATGCATGATGAACTTCAGAGGCTTCTAAAGCGGCCGGTCGACCTTGTTGAGCCGGGGGGGTTAAGGAATCCTTACTTTATCGATTCGGTTGAAAAGACCCGGAAAAGACTCTATGTCGCTTCGTAATCCAAAAAAATACCTATACGACATTATTCTGAAGCAAACAAAAGAGCTGCTTCTTCAAACATAGTGGCCGTGGAATTTAAAGGGATCAGGACTCAGAGTTTAGCGACTTCATTTTTAATCCTCTAAGAGATAGTTGCAGTATTTGGGGCTCATTTTTCATTATTAAAGAGTTTATTGGACCCTGTGTGGCACGGATTTGTCATCGAATATCCCGGAACGAGGTTTTTTGCTTTGACAATAACTATAACAGCTTGTATAATGGATATAGTTAGAGGTGTGTTTTGTGCCGCCCGGATAATGAAGACATGCGCTGGCCGATAACAAGGAGAAATGATGAAGAGCGTTTCTGTTTCTGTATGTAAGGTGATTTTACCTGTTATATTGTTGGTTTTAGTTTTCATGCCCTTCGGCTGCAGCATCAGCCAGCCCGGCGAGACCGCCGCTGAAGGCCATAGAAGGCATCAGCGCGTTGTCAGAATTAATCAGCAGGAATTGATGGCGGATATAGATACGGTGTTAATGCTTGACGAGCCCAGCAAACTCACCGATAAAAGGATACCGTAATTCGTATTGCGTATATCGTATTGTGTATATTTTGTCGTTTTTTTATACAATACTTATCATCCGTAACGCATGGCGATAACAAAAGGATTTGATTTGTGGAAACACTCATCGATCAAATACACTTGTATTTCACCCGGGTAGCAGACTACCCTCTGTGGATTATTTCCATCGAATTGATTCTCATCGGGCTGGTGGTTTACTGGATAGTGGATTTTCTCGAAGGCACTCGCGGCGAAAGGCTTTTCCGCGCCGTCATATTCATTCTCATCGTAGGCTTCCTTGTCCTGAAGCTGCTCGTCGGGCAGTTCCCGTTCGAGCGACTGCAGTATCTTTACAATGGTTTTTTGATCGGAGTTTTGATTATTGCAGTCGCGGCATTTCAGCCGGAAGTACGAAGAGCTTTGATGCGAATAGGACAGAGTCATTTTTGGTCGAGCGCCTCTCAGCAACTATCGCGGACAGTCGAAGAGCTGGTTGCCGCTGTAACGGTACTATCCGAAGCTCGAATCGGGGCCATTATTGTTATTGAAAAGCGCGTGGCATTGGGTGAATTTTTGGAAACCGGCATTCGAATCGACGCCCGGGTGACTTCCGAACTGCTCAAGACTATTTTCCAGCCCGGCACAGCTCTACACGATATGGCCGTTGTAATACGAGGCGATAGAATAATAGCTGCCAGGGTGCAGTTGCCGCTTGCTGAGGACGGGGGCTTCGGCGGCGCTTCACTCGGTTCTCGCCACCGTGCGGCTATAGGCATAACAACCGGCTCGGACGCCATCTGTATGGTAGTAAGCGAGGAAACCGGTATAATTTCCGTTGCTGAGAACGGAAAACTTACGCGAAATATGGATGAAGACAGGTTAAAAAAGCATCTTTCAAGTGTGATCCCATGAGTCGAGCCGCTTTGGATGTGAAGTACGAATTATGATGTTAAGAAAGATCAAATATAACAAGATAGCAATTGTTATTTTTTTGACAATCCTGATCTGGGTTTGGGCGGACCTGGCGCTGGACGAAACGTTCCCTGTTCCTGGTGCTACGATAATTGTAGCCGAATCCAAACCCAATCTCTGGGTAAGTTTTGGCGGCAAAGCTTCCACTTCTATCGACAATATTGTTCTCAAAGGTCCGGCATCCAAGATTGCAGAGATGAAGCGCGAGCTCAGCGAAGGCACGCTGAATCTAAAATTCTCTTTGTATCCCGAGTTGGAGGAAATAACTGCCGCCGGCCCGTTTACTCTCAACGTTCTGGATTTTATCAAAGGCAGCGCCGAGCTAAGAGAGCTTAGTGGTCTAACAGCCGAAACTTGCGATCCGAATACACTTACTTTAGATGTTGTTAAACTTGTTGAAAGACCACTGACCGTTCAATGTATTGATGAGAGTGGAAATTCTCAGAAGTATGAGAG
>CAZSOR010000232.1:0-7644 GCA_964608395.1 uncultured Pirellulales bacterium | reverse complement strand
CGCATGCAGAACCAGGCTATCGACTCGATGATAGAAAATCAAATCGACAATCCGATGGCCAAACGCTTTAATATGATTAAATGGCACGCCAAGGGGGTAAAGCTGGGCGACTCGAGATATGTCATAGACCATTTGCAGCTCGGAAAAATCGCTTCGAATGACTGGGCCGACAGCAGGGTGCTCGACAGGATGATGCTGTACGAACGGCGAATCGAGAGCAGTATGACCAGGATAATGAACGAGCTTAAGAAGCAACAAATAATGCGTCGAATTGAGCAGCAAGACGCCGATGAGCAGTATGAACCATCCCCATCCCTGCGGGATGAGGCTGACACACGGCGCCCGGCGGAGAAAAAAGTCGATTTGAAAAAACAAAACCAAAGCCGACCTTCGGACGGAAATCCTAAATCCGAATATCTAAATCCTAAACAAGTGACAAAGGATGCAATTTTGAAAAAACAAACCCAATATGCCCCGGCCAAATATGATGCAAAGTCTTATTTAGAAGGGTATTATGAAAATAATCCGGCCGGCCGAATCGAAGAAAACAAAGCCAAACAAAGCCAATCTCCTGCTCACGAACAGAACAAAGGAGCGGGAAAAAGCGAAAAATCGCTCACAGCAGCAACCGGTTAGCCGGATGAATTGATTTTTCCCCTCCGGTAGTGGGGAATAATACCGCTTTGAAGAACGACATTTATATGTTTACTGCCATTGTTGCGCATGTTAATATCAGCATATTGACGGGCAATCTGGCTGGATATACGGGTTAGTATAGAAAGGCGATATGCATGAAAAATGTTCATTCGAGCGATAAACAAGCCGAAATATAGGATAAGATCAAATCGTTATAGATGATAAGCAGATTTAATTAGGAGATATGAAATGAAGCAGTATGTTTTGATGAGTATTTTGCTGGTGAGTATGTTCGTATGCCCGGCGGTTCTTTCACAGGAATTCGAGCCGGAGGATATGGAATTCCAGATGCAAATGCGTCAGCAGGAGATGGATCTGCAGCAGCGCGAAGCGAAAATGGACATGGAGCGAGAGATGTATAAGCTCGAGCTTGAGCAGCGAAGGATGGAGCTGGAAGGCGCACGCCAGGATGATAATGACGATGACGAAGGCGAAGAGGCACTGGGCATCCTGCTTCTGATATGCGCGGTGATTCATATTCTCGTGGCGATTTGGGTCTACATGGATATACGCCAATTGAACCGCGGCTCCGGGATTTGGATTATAATCGCCCTTCTGGCTGGACTGCTCGGGGCACTGGTTTACGCTATTGTCCGCCTCGGTGACGGTCGGCAAAAGGGATCCTGACCGGCACGCGACTGATTTAGCCATAGGCTGATGCTATCTGAGGTTTTGCCCTAACTTAAGTTGGGGCGCCTATTCTCAGAAAACAGAATTCATGGCCGTACATAAGCCGGCCCAGGGATTTGTTGCGCCTTTAAACTAACAATTCCTAAAAAAATGGTTATGCTACGAGAAAAATCGGGTATAATGCTTAGGCGTTAGTTCATAATGTATTGTTCTTAATTCATAGTATTAGTCGGGAGTATGTATGTCAGGTCATTCACACTGGGCTGGTATAAAATATAAGAAAGCGGCTTTGGACGCAAAACGCGGCAAGGCCTGGAGCAAAATATCTCGAATGATTATCGTGGCGGCCAAACAGGGCGGCGGGGATCCCTCTGCCAACCTGACCCTGCGATATGCGATCGACAAGGCCAAAGGGGCAAATATGCCCAAGGATACGATCGAGAAGGCGATCAAAAAGGGTACCGGCGATCTGGAAGGGATGAGTTTTGAAGAAGTGCTGTATGAGGGCTATGGGCCGAACGGAGTTGCGATTATGGTCGAAGCACTAACGGACAACCGTAATCGAACCGGGCCGGAAGTTAAGAGGCTGTTCGAGAAACACGGCGGCTCGCTGGGAACGAGCGGATGTGTCAACTGGATGTTCACGAAGAAGGGATTGATCACAGTTATCGCCGCCAACACCGATGAAGAGCAGCTTCTGGAAATCGCTTTAGGCGCCGGCGCGGACGATATGCAGGCAGTCGGAGAAGTCTTCGAGATAACCTGCGATCCGGGTGCTTACGAAGAATTGAAAAAAGCCCTGCAGGAAAAGGAAATACCGATCGAGATCGCTGAAATTTCCATGGTGCCTCAGAGCACAATCGACATTTCCGACGAACACACAGCAAAGAGAATAATTTCGCTGATGGAGGCCTTTGAAGACCACGACGACGTGCAAAACACATACGCGAACTTCGATATATCGGAGGAAATAATCGCCCGGATTTCGTAGTACATATTCCGCCTGATGTCACCGTGACGATGGTGACTATCAAGCGTTAATTAGAACGGCGGTCAAATGCCGGATTTTTTGGAAAGTTCTTCCACTCGCTCTTTGGCATAAAGATATTTATTTTTGTCGAGCCGGCTGACAACGTCCTCTCGTTCGGGATACATCTGCCTGAACTGGGCACGGTATTCATCTTCGATCTCGATTGCTTTTGTGTACTGCTCGATTGCACTTTCAGCGTTGCCCATCAGATCGGTAATGTGAGCCTGTTTGAAATGGAGCCGGCCGCACCCGGGATAACGCTCGACCGCCTGTGACGCGGTTTCAAAAGCCTTATTCAGCCAATCGGCCTTTTCCTGCTGTGTCGAGTTTTCTGCAAGGAGACGATATACCTCTGTGAGTCGCTCGAAGTTTTTGAAAGCGGCGTCGTTTCGCCTGATTGCATTATGCAGGCATGTTTCGGCACGCAACAGCAAATCCCGATTTTTATCCAGTGCCATCTCGTACTCGTCCAGATACAACCGGCCGTTAAGAGACAGTGCTGAAGAGCTTAGAACATCGTCGCCGGCAGCCTTATCCAAAAGTTCGTGAGCGTCTTCGAAATGTCCTTCCAATCTATTGCTGTTGGCCTGTCGTATCCAGGTTGTGCTTCTGGATACGGGAACAAAAACGTAGCTCAAATAAACCAGGCATGTCACCAGGGCGGCGACTGCTGTCAGTATCTTTACAAATGGCTTAGGTTTCAGAACGAGTAAAGGTCGGGATTTCGTATGCGAATCGATCACGATAAGACACGCCATAATAGCCCAGAATGTGGTCAAAACGCCCGGTTCGAAAATGGCAAAGTCAAACAAGTTGTGCAAAGTCACGCCCAGCACGGCACAGAAAACAGCAACGGTGGTATTCGTATTGCGTATCTCAGATTTCGAATCTCGCGTTTTAAGCAGCGGGCCTGCGAAAAGTACGAACGCGATGACAAAAACCGCCGCGGGCGCAATGTACATCGTGACCATTATATAGATTATAACGTCAAGCGACTCGGCAAACATTTCGGGCATAAGAAGCGGACGAATAAGCAGCAAAACCGTCGATACGGCAATCATGAAAATTATGGCCTGGATCCTGAATGCCGGCCTGAGCCGGTTCATTTCTACAGAGCCGGCAGCGGATGTAGCAGCGATCATTCTCCAGAGCGGCAAAACAAGCATAGCCAAAAAGCCTAGGAGACCGAGCGGGCCGTATTGAGTCAGAATGCTAAGCGGAAAATTGTGCGGATCGGCAACGGATTCCAATGCAGCGGCCGGTTTGTAATGCGGATAAAAATCTCCGAAATTGCCGGGCCCGACGCCTATAAGAGGATGGTCGGCGTACATTTTCGCGGACGCGTGCCAGTACTGCCACCTGACAAGCATGGAGCCGCCGCCCGGCAGCCGGCCGTGACTCAATCCGTACGAAACAATCGCCCAACCGACTACGACTGCAAGCAAAAGGCAAACCGCCAGGACGACTCGTTTGTGAGCTTTGAGCCAGTTGCCAAATAACAGAAACATGAAGAACGCCGCCGCGGCAAAGAACAAGCCGATTGCTGCACCTTTGCTGCGCGTCAGACCGAGGCTGAACAAGATGACCGCAATTCCTAAACCGCAGCCGAGAAGATACCAGAAACCGGATTTGTCGGATTGGCGATTTCTGAACTTGTCGATGAATAATGCAACAGCGGCAAATAACACCATCAAGGCGAACGAGCCGGCGGAATTACGAGTCGTGAAGAAACCGCGGACACCTTTGGAATACAGGCGATGCTCGAAATGAAACTGCTGAAAAGAACCAGGCTTTATGCCGAGCGGGTCGAGAAAACTTTGCGGATTCTCTTGATACTGCTCGATCGTCATCTGGTTGCTGACGAAGAATTGCTCGGCACATTGATAGGCTGATATAACGCCGAGAGCGGCAATGACGGCAAGCATCAGCTTGATTTTCGACTTTGAATCCAGTATCTGGACCAGCAAACAAGCCGTCAGCGGCGGCGCCAGAAATACAGCGATATCCGTCATTGCCAGTCGCTTGTCCGCTGCCGCCAGGCCGGCAACCAAAGCGCCTACGCAGAATATGCCCAGGCCGATTTCTATGCCGGTACGCCTGTAGATAAAGCTCCTGCCGCAGAAGCTCCATACAACCCATAAGACAAAGGCCAGTATCAGCACGGTCGATACCGATAAGCTGTAAAGATTGTCACCGAGATTAGCCGCGAAAGTGGTCGAATGCGTAGCCGGGCCCTCGGTAAACGTCGTGCGAAGCGCAATCACCGCCAGGCAAAGAGCAAGCAGGACATATTCAAAGTACGCCAGTGCTTTGCTCTTTGACGGATTCGGATTAGTCGGCTTCTTTGTCATTTTTGACGGTGGTCTCAAAGACAGCGATTATTGATAACACTAAAATTGTCTGCAGGAAAATCAGAATAGCGCTGGCTAAATTGACCTGGGACAAAAAAGTCGCTCCGAGGCCGGTGCAGAGCGTCGCTAAATACAACGTCAGAACTGTTTGGGTATCGGTCAGGCCGTGCCTTTTCAACCGGTGAGAAAAATGCTGAGTGTCACCGACGAACGGGCTCCTGCTCTGGCTTATGCGTAATAGAGTGACGCTGATGAAATCATATAGCGGAACGGCCATAACCAGCAGCGGCATAAAAACCGGATACCATTGGCCGCTTTGAGCTTCGTGATAATATGTCGTGCGCAGAGACAGCAGTGCCACAAAAAAGCCTATAACAAGCGAGCCGGCGTCACCCATAAATATTCTTGCGGGAGGGAAATTAAAGACCAGAAATCCCAGCAATGTCCCAATAAAGACAAGTGCCAGGCCGCTGACGAGGATCTGGCCACTGAAAGCGGCGGCGGTAAACAGAATGGAACTTGCAATGACAGCGATACCGGCTGAAGCTCCGTCCATATTATCCAGAAAGTTAAAGGCATTGATAATCAGCACAATCCAAAAGGCCGAAAGAACATAAGCAATAATCCGGCTCTCAATAAAAAGCTCGACCCTTATATCTGCAAAGGTCGCAGCGACGAACGCAACCGCAAACTGAACACCAAGTTTGAAGAACGGACCCAGATGCCTCTTGTCATCCCACAAGCCCAGCACGAAAAGAATAACGATACAGAGCAGTATCACAAGAAGCTCATCGATTCTTGCTAAAAAGTCGGCGGGATCGATTTTAGCACGTTCGGCAAGCCAGCCAAAATGGCCCGGAACAACGAGGAACTTTACAACCATTATGGCGGCAAGAATCACTATAAAGATTGTTGCAAATATAGCGATTCCACCGCCGAGCGGGATAATATTCCGGTGGTACCTGTCAGCGGCCGGGCGTGCGACAAAATCTGTCCGAACGATCACCTTTTTCACAATGGCTGTTAGAACGGCAGACAGAGCAAACGAACCAATCAATAGAGCTATCGCCAATATAGCCAAACTGACAACTCCCTAAAAATATAAAGTTAAATGCCCCCCAGGACGGGCCTGGGGGCTAAGCTATGCTTTTTCGCGACGCGACGATTTTAGCTGCTCCAGCAGCCGGGTTCTGACTTTTTCAAAGAAATCGAAGTAACATTGCTGCATGTAGTCCGGGTAAGTATGATCCAAAGGCTTCCAACTGCCCTTGTCAAAAATCAATGTCACTTCGGCGTACATTTTCCTGCCTATATATATACGATGCGAATAGTTTTTTGTTGTGGCTAAAACCAGCTTGGAAGGCTCGATAATCCCGGGATCCAGGTTGACCGGTCTCGGTAGAGGAATGCTCAGAACTTTGGCCAATTTTTGCTCAAGCTTGTTTGTCCGGAGTTTGATTTTTGCCAGTCTGCCCGGATCAATGAGCTTTTCGATACTCAAAAACTGCCTTAATATCCGCGGGCCTGTCTGGTCCTTGTAATAATCCGTTTTGTCAAACGGCCAGACATCGCTCGTGAAATCGGCATTACCGAACTTGTCGGTCAGTATATCGGCTGCACTGTTCAGACACTGATAGTTGGCGGCCAAAACACCTATTACAAGCTTTACAGTATTAGGCTCTCTCAGCTTCCACATTGTCAAACATCGCAGATTCGCACGGCATACGCAAGAGACGCGATTTGATCCTTATTCTTCGGGACAAACTCGTGCGCTACATACCCTTTGTAGCCGGTCTCGACGATTGCACGCATTATCGCCGGATAATACAACTCCTGCGACTCATCGATTTCGTTTCGTCCGGGATTGCCGCCCGTATGGTAATGGCCGATGTAATCCTTATTATCGCGAAGCGTCCGGATGATATCGCCTTCCATAATCTGAGCGTGATAGATATCGTAGAGAATCTTGACACTCTCGGATCCGACTTCCTTACAGACCTCAACGCCCCAAGCCATGTTGTCGAACATGTAATCCTTGTGATTGACCTTGCTATTGAGATATTCGAGACAGATGGTGACTCCTTTCTTTTCCGCATATCCGGCAATTTTCTTCAAAGCGATGACCGAGTTTTCAACACCGACGTCGTCGGGCATGCCCGCGCGGTTGCCGGGAAAGGAAATCACGTTCGGATATTTGTACTCAGCGGCGGCATCAATTGCCGTGCGAATTTTGTCCAGGCATTCCTCATGGTTCTTTTTTCTATTGATCCCCTTAGTCAGGCCGTGCGTGTTGACCATCGAACAGGCAAGGCCGTATTTTTTCAGGGTAGAAAAATCATTCGGTCCGAGCAGATCAATTGCTTTTAAGCCCATTTTCTTGCCGATTACACACATCTCTTCGACCGAGAACTTGCCGTAGCACCATTTGCTGACTGATTGATTGATACGGCCATTCTTGACGACTCGTTCCACATCGTCCGCAGTGACGGCCTGCCCGGCACGAGTCAATGTGCCGGCAATAGTCCCGGCAGCGATTAGAGAACTGCTGCGCATAAAGCTTCGCCGTGAAAGTTTATTGTGGTTCATTATTATCTCCTTTTCAATATCAGACGTTCAACTGTTCTTTGAGTTCATTAACAAGTTCTATAACTTTGGCGGTCGCATCCTCGACGCTGACCTTGCTGCTTTCGGACTCTGATCGCAGCTTTATCTCGACATTACCTTCGGCCAGGGACCTCTGACCGACGGTGATCCTAATGGGGATGCCAAGCAAGTCGGCATCTTTGAATTTCACTCCACCGCGCATTGGCCTGTCGTCCAGCAATACATCAATGCCTTTGCCAAGCAACTGCTCATAAATGTCACCTGCGACCCGGGCAACATCTTCATGATCCTGATTCACAGAAGTAATAATAACCTCGCAGGGAGCGATGCTGA
>CAZSOR010000231.1:0-7703 GCA_964608395.1 uncultured Pirellulales bacterium | reverse complement strand
CTCAGCAGGAGCATATCGCTGTCACTATCTGCCGGTGTGAGGTGTCGTAACGGAATCAACCGTCACTTGCTGCCGGTCGGTCAAGTTAAGAATTTCACCACGAGATGCAGGCCGACCGCTGAAATCACCGACAACGAACAAGGCCTGGCCGCCTGTGGGATTTGTATTTCGAGAGCGAAAAGCCACCCGGTTGGCGGCGACGTAAATAGTTCCATTGCCTTCAATGACCGTACCGCCGCGGAACGTAAAAATATGGATTTGTGAATTTTGCCCACAACTTAATGTCCAGCCGGAAATATCTACCGCAAAACCATTGGGATTGTGCAGTTGGATATACTGCTCATCCAGGTTGCCGCCGGCAGGATTAGTTTCAATTGTCCCGAAGGTAACAACCGTACCGGCCGGTTGGGCATTGGGTAATTCACGGGTCCCGGAGGCCAGACCGTTGAATAGTTGACGCCGGCGTTCGGGCAGGTAGAAATACTTCAGCTCTTCGACGGCTTCGGCCAACGATTGGGGGTAATTAGGAGCCGTTGAACCGTTACCCCATGCATGTGAATTCCATTTGGCGGCGTCTAAGGCCGCATCCTCGTAAAGTAGAGACGCCAGCATATCAATACGCGGCTCATAATATAGTTCGTCCTCCGGCGTGTTCGGCGGCTTTAGTAATTCATCCATGAGCGTTCGTACGCGCCGCAAATACATCTGCCGCGTTTCCGGGGAGTCAAAAATGGCATTCGGCATACGGTTGCCCCGGCCGACAAACAGACTCGTATTTGGAATAAGCTCCTGGTTCCAGTAAGTCTGCGAGGAATTCCACACTCGTCCGAAGCTCAGGTCCACGTCCCACGGCCACATCTGCCATTCATTGCTGAGGCCCGTATCACGATAAAAGTAGTAGTTTTTGTGGCAGCAGTCGACGTCTCCCGTGATTGCGCGTGCAGCCAGGAAGTTGACGACCTGCGCGACGTCCACATTATCATAGAGATATCGGCGGCGTGCATCGCTTGAGAGGCTCAGGCCATCGTAGAGTTCGGACAAATCGGCATTGTCTTCATACTTGCGTGTCTTCTTTTCAGCGCCGCTATTAGCATGACTGGCACTTCTGAAACTGTTGTACATCTTGTAAAGAACCCCCTCGGTATTCAAGCCCATTCGAAACAGCCAGTCTTCATCGCCGTTCTCCATTACATGTGCCGTGCCCCAGAAGTCGCCGTTTTGCTGGACCCGTACCGGAAACACCCAGTGGTAGGCACAATCCGCATCCCGGTATGTATCATAGGCCAGTATGTTACGCATCTGCGCCTTGTCCGGATAGGTCGTCATCAGGTTGATATCATCGGCACGCGGCTGTCCCGGGGCCCATTTGAAGTTATGGCCCGGATGGAAATCGATGTCGTAACTCTTCTTTGGAAAACCCCGGCTGGATTGACCATGAATATTAATCAACACATTGTCGTAGAACTGCCCGTCGTAAAAGAGCGAGCAGCGGGTTCCGGCATCAGTGTTGGCGGCTTGCGGATTTTGGATAAACCAATGCAGCACCGGCAACGGATTAGTCAGGCTCGGGTCATCCACTACGGTCCCGTCATACTTCGGGGAATTCAGCAGATCGATTTGGTTTGGGAACCGCGATTCGCGTCCGGCTGTATCTGTGGCCGTAATATACCAACGGACCATATGTCCCGCGCCGAACGCAGTAGCAGGGATTCGCCCCCCGTAGATCCCGTCTCCTCTTAGGCCGTCGCCGCTCGTACCGTCATCCACTAACGATACGGTCATTTCCCAGGCAAACATCACGCAATAGTGCAACACAACGGCATCAACAGAATCGAAGGACGGATCGATTTGGGCCGCGATCTGCAAGTCCTCGTTTTCAGCGGGTATGCTCGGATAGTGATCCGTATTGGAAATGATCGGCCCTAAAACATCTACCCCGGCGTTGTTCGCTATTCCGGGCGTCGGTGTCGGGAAATACCGGCATAACGAGCTGTCTGCTGTAGATATCGTAGCCAGCAACTCAGGAAGCACCAGCAGGCTCGAACTATTCATCTGATAGCTCAGCCCCTGCACGGCCAGCAGGTTGGTCCCCACATGGAGAAAGTCGAATTGCGGGATAGAAAAATCAACAGGATTAACAGAGATGCTGTCGGACCGATTGGTAGATGCACCGGAGTTCCATCTCTCAGTACCCGGGGCCGGCGCGTTGAACCGTGCCACCTCGTGCCCGTTGATATAGGCGATCATCCCGTCGGCAAAACGCATGCGCAAGGTTAAGGCTCGGATCGCCGAGGGATCTTCTACCGTAAAGGGCACGCGGATATACACCGTGGTATTGCTGTTTCGCATGTTTGAGACATCCAAACCGATCAGTCCCTGGTAGTTATAACCTACACCGGTTGAGCCGGTCTGCCATGATAAATCATCCAGGTCTTCCTGTGCCCAGGGGCGCAACGTCTCCGATTTCCGCGGGTTCGGTTCCAGTGCACTGTTACGGGGCACCAGGGCCCTGGCCGGCGCTCCGGGCATTAAGAACACTGTCTCGACGCTACTACCGATGGGGCCGTAAGAAACGTCGGGGGCTTGTGGCGGATAGCTCGGAAAGAACTCAGAAACCACGGTTCTACCATCCGGACGGACCAACCCCAGATATTCGCCGCTACCACTCAGCTTAAAATTAGTATGCAATATTCCCAGGGGATCTCTCCGATTTTTTCCGGAGGCAAAGACAACCAGATAAGCATCGGGCCCGAGCATCACTTCCGGAAACGCCCACTTTCGAAGATCGCTGTCGTCATCTGTCAGATACCACCGGTCCAAATTGACCGTATCCGGCCCGGGATTGTAGATTTCGATCCAGTCGGCTTCATCCCGGTCCTCGTCATCAAGGCCAATATCGTTCACGGCCATGAACTCGTTTATCCGGATTTCCTCCGCCGTAAGGTTACCTGTGTACTGTGCCCGGACCGTAGTAGAAGTATTGAGTGCAAGATTGAATACCACAAGGAAAGCAAGAATCCACGAATAGCTCTGCCACAGGTATCTCATTTCAGTAGTAACCCTTCTCGTTCAGATCAGCAAACCATAAAGCACCGCTGCCAACAGCCGATAAGCTTTACAACGACACATAGTATTATAACATATAATGCGTTATATTACAATAGTCTCTTCCCGAGAGGATCAGCAGGAGACGTGTGAGACATGCGTTACTCGATGCTTTATTCATAAAGTTTTAGGAATCGAGCAACAACTTTTTGGATCCGGCAATCCGGGATTAGGTTCTCAAGCTTCGAATCGGGAGTTCTTTTCCTCACCGACCTGATGTTACGGCTTTATAGTTCTTCGCGAATATGCTGGATTACCAGCGATTAGTTTTTCGCCATCCGGTTTTGATATGCCTTCGGCTTATAATGGAACATATCCCAGTATCGCTGATCGGTCAGGTATGGATCTACGTTTTCCGGTTGAGTATTTTCCGGCAGGATTCCGAAACGCACCATTTCACGTATATACTGATGATTGACCTGGAAGGTAGGCGAGCCGAAAGCGTGGGATTTTTGCCATTCGGCTTGCCAGTTTGCCGCTGCGGTTAACATTATTTTATAGCCGGGATCGTCTTTTGATTTGAAGACGTCGGGACAGGCTTCCCATCCGCCCGCTTCTTTTGCGAGGGGCGCCAGCAGGACTGCGGATTTTTCGGGCCGGGTAGCGTTTATCAACACATTCCATGAAAAATAGCGCAAAGGGTCGTCCTTTAAAACGAGGCGTTCATGCCGGCCGGTGGGACGCTCTATGAACTTTCTTCGCTCGTCCCAGTCAAAGGCTTCGACGAGACGATTCTGCGGACCTTTCCCATCGGGATTGTGACAAGAAAAACAGCGTTTATGGAGAACGCCGCCGGCCTGGTTTGCGAAGACACCTGCTTTCGTATTCTGCTGTTTCTGATTTCTCAGACCTCCGTAAGTCCCGCAAAATGGTGCGGCAGCCTCGGTCCATGCCCAGACTTTCAGCCAGTCTTCACGTGAAGCCTTTTCATTGTGATGAGACCCTTCGAGCTTACGAAGCAGTGGTGAAGCACTTGAGCCGAGAGAACGAGGAGGCTGATTGCCGAGGCCGTTACGGCCGTCGCCGATCTGCTCTCTCATCGTAAGCGAGTAGTAGCTGATCGACCATGTGACTGACATGTCACCTTCGAGAGACAGGCGTCCCTTTCGGTCTTCGGTGTTATGGCATCCGATACAATATTTGTCGAGGACCGGCTGGACGTCCCGCATGAAGTCCGGCACATCCGCCATACCTTCGATTTTTTCGATCTTCGAAGGGGGGCGTCGGAGTGCCTTGATTCTGCGGGCGCTGCCGACGTTGGCGTTCGAATGGTTACGTGAGTTGTGGCATCCTATACAAGAAGTTGTTTCGCCGGGCCTTAGACAGGTGAAGCTCTGCATTCGCCTGCAAGAAAGGTCGTTTTCGTCGAGAGCGACATAAAAGACCGGCCGGTTTGCGGGCAGCTCAAAATACGCCGAGCCGTCGGATTCAATGGGGACGGTTCCGAGAATTCGTTCAAGACTGAATGATCCGAGAAAACTTAGTGTGTCCGGCCCTCCCGAGAAGTTGACGGGTTTGGGAAGTGTTTCGATAATGAGCAGCTTTTTTATTTCGCCGCGTTTGATTCCTGTTAAATTCTGCGAATTATAAATGTCAACCATTACATGTGTTCCGGTTGAGCTGGTCGAATCGGAACGTGTTGGGATGATTCTTTCACGGGGGCGTTTAATGATGGGCCGGGGCGACTGGGTGAGCCATTTTCTTTTGTCGTTGTTTTTTATTTCGTAGATTGCGTGCGGCGTGTATTTGTCATCGTCTTTGTTCTTTGTAACGAAAACAAGCCGGGATTTGCCCAATTCGGCGGCGAGCACAGTTTCCGTGCTGAGCGGCCAGGGATCGGCGAGGTATCCTTTGCCCCATGGAAATATGATATGCTGAAGTCCTCGCGGATCATCGGGACCATATTTTCTGGAGAAGAACGACAGCCAGCCGTAATGGTCACGGTGTCCGTGGCCGGGCGAGTAGATTCCCATAACTCGCTCGTCGTTGGGGATTGGCCGGCAGGAGAGGAATACTCCCCATGAAACTTCGTTGCCGTAGTATATCTCCTGATTTGTCCCGTCCGGATTCATCGTCCAGAGGTGGTGGTACTCCACCTGTGAGCGGTCGACGTATTCCCATCGCATATAGAGAATCTGTCCGTTAGGCAGCACAGACGGCGTATTGTCGTGTTCGATATTGCATGAGAGCGTCTGGATATTCTTGCCGTCCCCGTCGCAGCGGTGGATTGTGCCGACCTGGGTTATCCAGCAGCCGACCCATCGCCGGGCGCGTGTGGAGACGAAAACGATACCGCCGTCGGGAAGGTATTCGGGTTCGTAATCGTCGAAAGGCCCAGAGGTAATCTGGCGGATGTTGGCCCCGTCGACGTTAATCTCATAGAGATTGTAATTTCGCCGGCCGGCTTTTCTCCATGCAAAAATGATTTTCTCTGAGTCGTAGTGGACCTTCGGATCGCGGATGCAGCCTTTGGCCGTTTCCAGCAGGATAGAAATACTGCCGGTTTTTAAGTTAAATTTGCAAAGCTGTGCGCCCGTTGTATAGGCAGGATCATTTTCATTGTCACAGAAGTAGGCAATATTCGCGTACCAGTGCGGATCCTCGTATCCGCCGCGCTGTACGAAAATGATTTCCTCAATGTTGTCAAACTCGCCAGGAAGATTCTTTAAGGACTGAGTGAAAACGCCGCTGTTGAGGGTTTCGAGCGAGGGGAGATTCGCGGATGCTGCCAGCGTTATCAAAATCACGATATAAAATATAATATTGTATTTCATCATAGTACTATTAACAGCTAAAGCAGGCTCTTCACGCTGTTTGCTCCAAAAAAACAGTGCTTGATGATACTCGATAGTATTTTCGTATTATACAAACACGCAATGGGATTGTCCAGACCGAAGATTGTCAACCTGGCCGGGTAATAACACCGAGAAAGCGAAAGATATGCCTTGTCTTTTAGACTTTCCGCCGGCCGGCAATCGTACGTAAATGCCTGTAAATAAACAGGAACGGTTTTTTTGCCGGGCACAGCTATAGCTTTTTATCCGTAAATATGCTATAATTCAGTATCTGAGTGGGGGTAATAATGAAGAAGGGTAAAGAATAACAATTATGAGGTTTAGGATGAGGATTGGGTCAATACCTGTAACTACTGCTTTATTTCTTTTTTTATGTTTTGGAATTGGTGCCGCTCAAGCACAGGTTGTACAAAACGTCGAATACAGCGTCGAGCATGGATTCTATGACACGCCCTTTCAGTTGATGCTCTCAACGCCCACACCGGCAGCACAGATACGCTACACACTGGACGGCTCGACGCCGAAGTCTAATACTGGCATCATCTATAGAAATCCTCTTACAATCGGCGGCACAACTGTCATCCGGGCCGCAGCTTTTAAGGCGAACTATCAGGATCCGAACGTCGTTACGAAAACCTATATCTTTATCAGCGACGTTTTGAGACAATCACCCAACGGCCAGGCCCCGGGGCCCGGCTGGCCAACAGGCAGCGTTAACGGCCAGGTCATCGATTACGGCATGGACCCGGACATTGTTAACGATCCCCGGTGGGCCGGCCTTATCGAGGATGCTTTGCTCGATATACCGACAATCTCGCTGGTAACGGATCTGGCGAATCTTTTTGACCGATCCACCGGCATATATGTCCACGCCGGTAACGATGGAATAAACTGGGAGCGGCGCACATCTGTCGAACTGATCCATCCGGACGGGACGCCGGGATTCGGGCTTGAAGCGGGCCTGCGGATACGCGGGGCATTCAGCAGAAGCAGCAGCAATCCCAAGCATTCCTTTCGTCTGTTTTTTCGCAGTGAATACGGGGAGGGAAAGCTCCGCTACCCGCTGTTTGGCGGCGAGGGCGCCGACGAGTTCGACAAGATCGATCTGCGCACCAGCCAGAACAACTCCTGGGCATACCAGGGCAGCTCGCAGAATACGCTTATTCGTGACGTTTTCTCCCGCGACGTACAGCGTGACATGGGTCAGCCGTACACCCGCAGCCGATACTACCATCTCTATCTTAACGGACACTACTGGGGTCTCTATCAGACGCAGGAACGGGCCGACGCAGATTTCGCCGAGTCGTATCTGGGCGGAGATAAAGAAGAATACGATGTAATTAAGAACAACTCATCAGGCTCACGAGCCCTGCACGCTACCGATGGTACAATGGAAGCATATCGGCGGTTGTACGACGCTGCGGTCGCCGGCTTTGCCACAGAAGGGGCATACCTTGCCGTGCAGGCCCTCAGGCCTGTCAGGACACCGGATAATCTAACAGGAGAGAGACTGCTCGGTCCCGAGAACCTGATGGATTATATGATCTGCACCTACTACACTGGCGATCCCGATGCGCCGGTTAGCTGCTGGGGTCACATCTCAAATAACGTGTTCGCCATCTACAATCGCGTCCGGCAGGAGGGATTTACGTGGTACCGCCATGATGCCGAGCACTCTCTGGGTGCCAACGGCGGGATCAACGAAGGCCGGCTCTTGACCGACACTACGGATCGTTCCATCGGACAGCAGTGGCGTCATTTTAATCCGGCCTGGCTCCATATACGCCTAACCGCCAATCCGGA
>CAZSOR010000230.1:4819-7723 GCA_964608395.1 uncultured Pirellulales bacterium | reverse complement strand
GTAACGTAATGCCTTGTGGGTTCTGCTGGGCCGGAGGAGATTTTTGCTGGAGCAGTTTACTGCCGCGGGAGAAACGAGACTTAGTGTGCAGGGTACAAGGGACAGGTCGCTGGTTATATGAGATTGGTCTTATACCAGTCGATGGCCAACCGCAGGCCGTCATTGAATGACACTTTCGGTTTAAAATCGATCAGGTTTTTGGCGGCGGTAATGTCGGCAAGGGAGTGTTTTACGTCACCTGGACGCGGGTCGGTGTATTTGGGCTTTACATTTTTGCCAAGCAGTTCGTTTATCATATCGATGATTTCATTGACAGTCACGGCCCGGCCGCAGGCGATGTTTACGACTTCACCTTGAGTGCGTTTGGAACGGGCGGCCAGTAAGTTGGCGTCGACTACGTTGTCAATATACGTGAAATCCCGGCTCTGCTCACCGTCGCCGTAAATGGTCGGCGGTTCGTCTTTCAATATGGCTGTTACAAAAGCCGGAATGGCGGCGGCGTATTGACTTGCCGGGTCCTGCTGTGGACCGAAGACATTAAAATACCGCAGTGAAATTGTCTCAAGACCGAAGATCTTGCAGAAGACCGAGCAATAGTATTCACCGGTAAGTTTGGCCACTGCATAGGGCGAAAGAGGGCACGCAGGCATCGTCTCGACCTTGGGCGAGGTTGGTGCATCGCCATAAGCCGAGGAGCTCGCCGCATAGACAAAACGTTTTATGCCGGCATCACGGGCGGCTAAGAGAAGTGTGAATGTTGCATCAACACAATGTTTGTGTGTGGCGGCGGGATTTTCAACGCTCACGGGAACCGAGGGCAAGGCACCCTCGTGGAAAACGACATCGATATCTTTCATAGCCGATTGGGCGACATCCGAATCGCCCATGTCGGCCTCGATAAATTCTATTTTGTCTATCACTTCGGCAAGATTGCTCTTTTTGCCTGTGAGAAGGTTGTCAACAACTCTTACAAAGCAGTCTTGCGAAACGAGCCTTTTGCAGATATTCGAACCGATAAAGCCGGCTCCACCGGTAACTAAAAACTTCTCCATAAAATCAGCCTCATAAAAAAATTCGACTTACAGAATTAAAGACATCTACAAGTATTCTCTATTGTATCCGGAAGGCTCATGCAGTGCTACTCGCAAGCTGTGCTTTCTTCTGATATTTTCTGTAAGATTTGAATTGCTCATTGAAATAGCCGCCCTTGATTGCCCTTGCGGCAAAGAGCACGCAGCCGACTATCCTTGCATTGACATCCTTCAACTCGCGGATCGTCCTCTGGGCGGCGCCTCTGCTTGTTGCCGCGGCGTTGAATACCAGCAGCGTCGCATCGACAAGTCCGGCGAGCACTTTGGCGTCACTAACCAGCAGCACGGGCGGCCCGTCGATTATAATATAATCGTAGCTCTTGCGCTGCTTTGCGAGCAGCTCTTCCATTCTCGTGCTGCCGAGCAGCTCGGTCGGGTTTGCAGGCAACGGCCCGCATTCGATTATATCGAGTTCCTCTATGCCGCTCGGCCTGACCGCTTCGGCAACAGTGCACTGGTGCATCAGAACACTGCTCAAACCAAAATCGAAATGCTCCGCCGATTCTTTAGCTTCCACTTTCGGAAAGAGCAAGTGCAGATTAGGCTGCCTGAAGTTGGCATCGATCAGCAGCACTTTTTTATCCGTAGCGACAAAAGTCGTTGCAAGATTCACCGCCATAGAAGTCTTGCCGTCCCGTGCCATGCCGCTGCTGATAAGCAAAGTCTTAAAAGACTCCGGAGGGCCGGACAGCTTCAGGTTCGTCCGGCATCGCCTGTACGATTCGCTTGTGACCGAATAAGGCGCCTGGCGAACAACGTGACATAACTCGACCCGGCGAACCTGACTATCCTCAGAGGCATCGGGGATGATACCAAGAAGCGGAATACGCAGAAATCTGGCAACGTCGCTCGGCGTCCGCACCAGGTCGTTGGCAAGCTCGACAAGAAAGGCAAGACCTAAGCCAAGCAGCAGGCCCAATATCATGCCGCTCGGGAACCAAAGCCACCACTGGCGGGAAAAAACCATTTCCAGCGGTATCGGGGCAAGCCCGACAGCCAGCACCTTAGGCGTCTCGGGGTCATTGTACATTATCTTGAATTTCTCAATCTGCTCTTTGATTGAGTCAAGCATTGTGAGTCTTTCGTCCCTTATTTTCACTCCCTTTTCATATTGTATTCGGGCGATATCAAGCTCTTTTTTCTTTGCTTCCGCTTCCTGCCGGAGTGCTTCCAATTGTTCGAATCTTGTTTTTAGGACAACCAGGCCGTCCCGTGCATTCTCCAGGTTCGCCCGCCGGGTCTGCTCTGCGATTTCTTCTTTTCTTTGCTCTCTTCTTTTTTGGGTCTCGCTTATCAGCTCTCTTGTCTGGCGCACATCTCTGTGATTCTCGCCGAACTTCGTGAGCCTGCCCGATAGCTGGGCTTCCAAAAAGGCAAGCTGCTGAGCAAGGGTAATCATTACGGGATCTCGTTCTATCTGAAATTCAATCTGCTCGGCAATCGGCTCCTCCGCCAATCTCTGAAGATTGACGAAATCGGCCTCGAGCTGCTTTATTGCCAGATCGAGTTCATTCTTCTGAAGTTCCAGACTATTGAGCCTGACTGTAATTGTGTGCTGGAAATAGCGTCCCGCAGGCTGTTCAAGATCGGTTAGATTATATGCCGCTCGAATATCATCCAATCCTTTATTGGCCGCGTCCAATTCGCTTTGAACTCGAATACGCTGATCTTCGAGGCCTTGGAGCTTCCTGGATATTTCCTGCTGTTCGGTATCTCCTCTGGTAGCGAGGAACAAATTCAGCATTTCGTTAACGATATCCGCTGATTCCTTCGCGGCACTACAGGTCATAGATATCTCAACAAACTCGCTGTC
>CAZSOR010000230.1:0-4719 GCA_964608395.1 uncultured Pirellulales bacterium | reverse complement strand
CGGGGGCAAGACCTGAATAAAGGTTTTAGCGGTGTATCTTGGATAGCGCATCTGAAGGAGCTTCCATGCTCCGCCACCAACTCCCAAACCCAGCACGGTAAGAAAAATTATCAGCAATATGTGGCGGCGTAATATTCCGAAAACCTCTTTCGCTGACAGCGAGGCTGCCGCAGGGGACCTTGGTCCAACAGGCCCTGCCATCCTGCTCGAAGCTGTGGGTTTTTCTTCTGCCATTATGATCTCCGTTCATAACTACCCAAACAAAGCGAATAACGCTTTATGAGTATCCATTTTTTCGCATTGTCACTAAGGCGAAACACGCCCAATAGCACTTTCTATCCGCCGCCTGGTTTTCTGTGACAATCTGTCCGCACCCACTTCCAAAGCTTTTCTATAAGCATCAAGTGCTTCGCTTTTTGCTCCGAGTTCCTCTTTTATCATGCCTTTATGCTCATATACCTCTGCCGGCACGAGAATTTTATCCTGCTCATAATGTTGCATAGCAGCCGCCAGAAATTCCGCTGCCTGCTCCTTTTTTCCATTCTTAAGCAACACATAAGCATAAGTATCCAGCACAACCGGACTATTCGGTTTGGCATCCAGCGCCCTTTTGGCATATTTAAGAGCCTCCGGAAGCCTTTCATTATTCTCGGCAAGCAAATACGCCAAATTATTGAGAACAGTCGTTACTCCGGTATTACTCGGCATTTTAGCTAACAGACTTTCGTAATCTGCGATAGCTGATTTCAGATAATTCTTATCGGAACTTTTCTCGTTCAATAAGATCAAAATATCGCCCTTTTTAAGGGTATAATCGATTCTGCGAAGACTATCGGCACCCGTAAGATCGATACATTTGCTGATATAATTTAGGGCTTGCTCGTACTGACCTGTAATCTTTGCAAGGTTGAACATAGTAAAATTAGCAGCGAGAGAATCGGGCTCGGTCGCGAGTTTTTGCCTGCAAAAGCTCATGACTTCCTCGGCTCCCACAATTACGTACATTCTAAGCAGGATATCGGCGGCAAGCATTTCATTGTCTCCGGCCACATCAACAGCAGCCCGCCAGTATTGTATAGCGGCCGGTTTATCGCCGAGGACCATCTTCGCCTGAGCCATTGACAGATATGCAACCGGAGCAAGAGCGCCATCCTTATATTTTTCACACTCTTCAAAAACCTTATCCAGCTTCGCGGGATTGAAGTTTGCGGTCTCAGGCTTTCGGGCCCCGGCAATCAGAGCTTTCAAATACCCGTCGAACGCCGTCATATACAACACATCCTTATCGCCTGCCTTGTCCTGGCCGGCATATAGTTTTTGTCTTGCCAGAAATGCTCGCTTGAATAACTGCTCGGCAGAGTCAAAGTCGCCTGTCTTAAGAGCAAATGCGCCCGCCCGATTAAGCCAATTCGCACTATCGGGAAATTTTTCAAGAGTATCCTGGTAGAATTTTTTTAACGCTTCTTTTCTTTCCAGCCGCAGGTAAATATGCTCGAGCAATGACATCGCTTCCAAAGGAGCGCCCGGCGCATTAATCGTATTCCTGAGTTCTGTGATAGCATCCTCATACCGTTCGGTTTGCAGAAAAGCCTTTGCCAGAGAAATACGAGTCGCAGGATCATCCGACAATATCTTGCTTTTCCGAAGGTCACTGATTGATCTATCATAATCTCCACGGAAGAAATTTATTTCACCTTTTAACCGCCATGACATCGGGTTGTCCGGATTGCTCTGAAGATTTTCATTAGCCTTCTCCAGCGCCTTATCTAATTGTCCCTGTCTCATCAGGAGCCACGCCTGAAGCAGCAGCATTCTTGGCTCATTCGGATACTTTTCCTTAAAGCTCTGCAGCTTGTATTGGGCCTCCTTAATAAGACCAACTCTAAGAAAAGCCTGAATTTGAGCCAAGTTGTTTTCTACGGTATTCTCAACGGCTACAAGTTCTTCGGAATATTTTTTTACAGCTTCCTTGTCGGAGGTTTGTTCCGCGACAAGCAGCAGGCCTTTGAACACACCGCTGTCTTTTGTGCCGCTTTTGTATAACTGCTCCAAAACCATCCTGGCATCCTCATATTGGCCGGCCTGATAATAATGGTCCCAGAGCAATTTTTCTTCCTGTGATTCGGCAAGCAGTTTCCTGGCTTCTTCTCCCTGTCCCCTGGCCCGGAAGTATTCCGCATAGTAATAGAGCATCCGCTTGTCACTCGGATTCATTTCTTTTGCCTGCTCGAAAGCGGACCCTGCAATAGCAAACAACGCTTCTTTGCTTTGTGGATTCGATTCTTTAACAGCCGCTTCGGTTGCGAGCTTCCCAAGAAGTAAAGCGTTTTCTATACTCGGATTTGCTCTTTGTAAATCCTGCCGAATCGCTACTGCTCTTAAAGGCTCCGTCGGGGCTATATAGTCGGCGTACAGGCTAAACAGCATATGGTCACCGGTATTTAATGCTATTGCTCTTTCGAGAGCATCTCTGACTTCGGCTACCTGAGCAGCGGAAACATTATCGCCAAGCTGTTGATTCCGGCGATAAAATGCAATGGCCGATGCTTTGGCAATAGTTCCATCAAGAGGATTTATAGATGCCGCTCTGCGGATATCCTCCATGGAAGCGTGTTCATTACCAAGGGCTGCATTGATATTACTCCTGAGCATGTAAGCCTGCGAGAATACAGGTTTCTGTTTCAGGCATTCATTGACTCTTACTAATGCGTCTTTGAATTCGCCTTTAGCGGTAGCCAGCCGGGCAGCAAAATCCTGACCCTGGCAACCATCGATGTTTTTACTTCGGACTATCTTTATTACCTGCTCTGCCAAATCCCAGTCTTTCGTGCCAAGTGCTATGTCAAAAAGATAGTTTGCCGCAAGTTCTATCTGCTCAAAGTCAGAACTATCAGGAATCAGATCCTGTGAAGCACCTGTTTCAAGTGCCTCTTTTAATTGACTTCTTGCCTTCTCCGGTTCGTTATATCTGCGATAAAAAATCCCAAGCTGAACATTCCTGCGAATCGGATCGGCAATACGCAACAGCACCTGTTCTTCTATTTGTTGACGCCTTTGTAGTGAAAGTTTTGCCGGATCAGGTTCAGAAAGCATCTGTTTGTAAACGAGCATTGCCGGACTATCCGGAAAATTTTCTAAAAAGCGATTGATCATACGCAAAGCCTGATTTGTTTGCCCTTGCGCCATAAAATTTCTACAAACGTTAATAACAGAAGCCTGTTCGACGGAATTTGGGTCTATCGAAAGTAGTTTCTCCAGCAGTTCGGCTTCATGTTTCCATAAACTATTCAATTCTATTGTCATGAACTGCTGGGCATTGTCCTGCGAGTTAACAGGTTCCTGTTCACCGGTCTTTGTTTGCTGTAAATTAATATCCGAATCTTCCTGCCTTTGCTTCTGCGCTATAGCCAGTTGTATATGCCGTATTTTGGTCTGTGTCAGCACCAGGCTTAGTTTAATTGTTTCAGGCACATTCACAGGCCTTTTAACCAATTCTTTTTCAGCTTCGTCAAACTGTTTAGCGCCGATATAAGCCTTTATACGAAGTACCTGGCTTCTCTCGCTGGAGCCGATATATTCTTCGAAGGCATTTATGTTTTGTATGGCATCCGACCACCTGCCGTACTTGATAACAACATCAACATAATCCAATCGCGACTCAGGCTTGATCTGACCAATTCCTGAATAGATCGCACTTATGAGAAATTCATTGACAGCACCAATTTCAGAAGTGTCCTTAAAAATCTTCGCAAGAGTATAAGCAAGCTGTGCAAATTCCGGGTCTCTCGGCCAGGGCAGTTCAGGTGGTTTTATTGCTTTAAGTTGTTCATACGCCTCATACAACAGTACGATGGCGGCTTGTCTGTTGCCCTTGACAAGCTCAAGCATTCCTTTCCACTTAACTACCAACGGCTCTTGATCACTGCTGAATATCTGCTCAATTTCATGCACGGCTTGCTCAGCACCGCTCAGCCAGAACTGAGTTTCCTCTGCTGTCACCTGTTCGGAAGGTTCAAGTATCTGATCGGTATAACAATTCGCCAGAAAAGCATACAGAATGAATCTATTATTGATATTTGCCCGCTGCCTAGGGCCCGACATTCCCTGTGCATCCGGCAAAGTCAGCGCCCTGTTTGCTATTTCTATTGCTTTATCAATCTGCGAGTTCCGACCATAAATAGAATAGCTGCGGTAGCACAAATTGGCCGCTTGGATGGCGTAAGCAACATTTTTTTCATCCAATTGAATTGCCTTTTCCGCGGCCTCAATAGCTTTGTTAAGATTTGCCGAACCCAGCCGGGGACCTGAAAAAATCGAATAGGCCGAATAGAAGTTAGAAATTGCCGCAAATGCTTCGGCGCTGGTGCTGAATCTCTCCACAAGCGATAAATATTCCGGCTCAAGTGATTGAATTTGTTCTTTGAGCTGCTCAGAACTGCTGCCTCGGGCAAAATTAAGCTTCTGAGTTAGAAGATTAATGTGCGCTTCGGGATTATCGTCAGCGGCATTGACCGCCTGCTCCAAAATCGCAAGCCCCTGCTTTGCAGCCTTATCTCTTTCTTCAAAGTTACCTCTCGAAGCAAAAATCTCCCCTTTCGTCACGGCTGCCCGCGCCAGATACCAGTAGGCATCGATATTATTCGGTTCGAGCTCCTGTACTTTTTTCAAATCATTGACTGCCTGCTCAAGCGACTCGTCTTTGTCGGTTACAGTTCCCAG
>CAZSOR010000229.1:4907-7745 GCA_964608395.1 uncultured Pirellulales bacterium | reverse complement strand
ATTCCGCAAATCATTGCCATTATCGGTATGGCTATGACGCTCGTGATTGCCAGCTTGCCCCAGCCATGCGCCCAGTATTGATGCAGATTCATCGCTATAAGAACCACTGTTGCCGCCGACAGAATCAAACAGAAGGCGCAGTTACAGGTTAGAGATTTCGGTTCTTCGGTTTCTTTGAACAGCACTTTCTCCGCGAGTTTAATGATAGCAGGCAGGGCCAACAGCGTGACGGCTCCGGACAATGCCATTATCGCGCACAGGAAAATTCCAACTGTTTTGTAAGGTATCAACGGCGCGGCCAGCAGCGGCAGAAATCCAATCGCAATAACCAGAACGTTTCTGGTTATGGCCCTGGCCGGCTCGCCGAACATCTCGCCGACACTTTTCTGCCACGAGCCGGTCTTGGCGTAACTGGTGCGCGCCCGTTCGAGGAAGTGTATCGCAAAGTCGACCGCCATGCCGAGCGTCAATGCGCTTAGAACGGCGACCGGCATATCATAGTCCTTACCCACCAGCCCGATGATGCCGTAGATAACAGAGATCGTAATCAGCAGGGGAACCATACATACGATGCCCCATATCGGTGAGCGGAACAGTATTGTCATCATTATAAAGACAATTATGAAGCTGCCCATAAACGACTGGAGCATTCCCCAGACCATCTTATTCTGCCAGACGGTATTAATGTAAGTCAGTCCCGCCCAGCTATATTTGAGCGGTACGGGAGGAGGCGTCTCGGCAAAAAACTTGTCTACTGCATCGACAACTTTTTCCATGTCCTTGTTATCGCCGCTGGGAAGCTGCATCCAGATATTCGCGTGCATATAATCGGTGGTGACCATGTGCCACAAATCGTCCGGCTTATGACTGCTCTGGAACTGCAGCAGGCACTGCGCCACGGCTGCGGACGAATCGGGAATTTTATAATTCTCGGCCCTGCCGTCGATAAGTTCCTGATGGACCTTCTTGACAACGTCGGCAACCGAATTGCTCTTGCCCACAAGGCCGGCCTGTACGAGATGCTCCTGCAATTGTGAAATATAGCGCAGCACTTCTGGCTGTTTGAATAATTTGATGCGTTCTTTTTCCAAATCGAAAAAGTCGGCCAGCTCGTACCAGATATCAACATCCTTGTCCCTGGCGGCATCGAGCTTGTCGTTGGCAAAGGTACTTAACTTATCCAGCAGGCCCTCTTTTGTTTCAGTAGACGATGCCTGTTCCAGAAGATTTTGTTCCACTTCCGGAATCATATCGGTAACGCCCGGAAACTCATCCTTCAATTCGAGAGATTTTTCCGAAAGGCGTTTCCTCAGGTCGCTGATATATTGAGTCGGTATAGCCTTGTCATCTGCGGGATCGAGCACCAGGTAAGCCATATAGGTCCCGCTGAAGTGGTCGTTTAATTCGATGTCAGCCTTTCGGATAGGGTGACTTTTCGAGAACCACTTTACCGGATTGTCGTTAATTTCAATTCGCGTGATGCCGTATATGGCAACCACTAAGGCTATCAGAATAACAATCAGAATCGGTTTTGCTTTGGTGTATGTCAGTTTACCGACACCGCTCAGCAGCCTGGTCAGCAATGTTTGTTCTTTGCCCTGCTGTGTTTCGAGGCCGAAGTTCTCAAGAGATTTCTCCCGTATCATCATGATATACGCCGGCACGAAAGTAATCGTGCA
This sequence comes from uncultured Pirellulales bacterium, assembly GCA_964608395.1. Lineage (GTDB taxonomy): Bacteria > Planctomycetota > Phycisphaerae > Sedimentisphaerales > Anaerobacaceae > JAFGPJ01. The sequence continues at coordinate 6,066 of CAZSOR010000229.1, read as the reverse complement.
GACCCACGCGATCATAATGCCCGTGGCGACGAATATGCCGAAGACCTGTACCGGCGGAATCGGCGTAAGAGCGAGAGACGCGAAGCCCGCCGCCGAGGTCAGCGACGTATAAAGCATCGGCATAAACAAATTGTCCATCACCTCCAGCGTCGTCTTTCTTCTCCCCTTTTCTTTTGTGTAAAGGTCGAAAAATTCCGAAAGAATATGCACCGAGTCCACTACCGCGATCGGCATAAGGAAAATCGGGATCATCGAGCTCATTATGTGCACGGGATACCCGAATCCGATCAGCAGGCCCATCGTTGAAATCACAGAGACCATCGCTACGATCATCGGCGAGATTACCAGCACCAGCTTGCGGAAGAACAATAACATAAGAATGAAAATCACAACCATCGCCAGCGGCGCCGACATCGCCATCTGTGTAAACATCTCGTATCCGAACGTATCCTCCGCCACGGGCAGGCCGGTTATATGATATTCCTCGTCACCCTTTGGGAAGGTCTCTATTTCTTTTGTAAGCTCTTTGTAAACTTCGTGGCTCAGATGCTTGTCGGTAAGCGGCAGGTACAGGCAAATCGCTTTACCGTCTTCGGAAATTAGAGTCCCTTTGAGCAGAGGATTGGACATCGCCTTGTCTCTGATGTCCAGCGATTCGGCATTTGTCGCCGGCGGTTTTTTCATCAGCCACTCGAATGTCACCACGCCCGGCCCGCCCTGGCCGATGTGGTCGACGGTCGAAGGCGCGAGCAAATCGACCTCGATAACGCCGGCCTGCTCGTTGGGATCTTCGGCGCCCGGCCAGTGCAGCGTCTTCGCGAATTCAGCCAGGTCGTATATCCTGGCCAGCGAAGCGGGATTGAACACTCCGTTCGGGTCACTTTTATTGACAACGCCCAACACCACGATGTCACTAAGAACAAACTGCTCTTTTGTCTGGTTGTGGAACAGGCGCACCGGTTCGTCGGGCGAGAGCATGTTCTCGGGGTCCGTATCGACCTTGATCATGGGTATCATAGCCCCGAGTACCAGAGTGAAAATTATCATCACAACCGTTATTCTTTTGTAGTGCTCTAACGAGTAAGAAGTAACCTTATGTTTAATATCCATTCTTCGATCCCTGTAAAAAGTATCTCTAAAATTTGAAATCCATTTACAA
>CAZSOR010000229.1:0-4807 GCA_964608395.1 uncultured Pirellulales bacterium | reverse complement strand
CATTATGTGGATTCTTTATTGTCTCTGCGGATTTTGCGTCGATAATTTCCATTGATGTAGCCTTTCTTTGCCCTATATGAAGCAAAATTCTTCCTTAAGCTGCCGGGCGCTCGGGCTGTCCATCACTTCTTTACACTGATATGAGCAGTAAGTAATATACCCGCCGGAAATATTTCTTGCGATAAAGCCGTTTTGCATCAGAATTCTGCATGCAATATAACTGCGTATCCCAACAGCACAAAAAACATTTATTGCAGTATCCTTCGGCAGTTCATTCAGCTTGTTACGAAGTTCGTCGACCGGTATGTTAATCGACGAGGGAACATTATCTCTTTTAAACTCGCGGGCAGACCTTACGTCGAGAATATAGTCGGCCTCGTCGAGTTGGTTCCAATGTACAATTTCCATTGTGCCTTCAAGAATATTAGATGCGACAAAACCGGCCATATTGACGGCGTCTTTACCGCTACCGTATGGCGGGGCATAAGCCAGTTCCAGTTCCTGCAAGTCGAAAACCGTCAGACCCGCCCTGATGGCGACGGCGAAAATATCGATCCTCCTGTCGACACCCCGGGAACCGACAATTTGAGCGCCAAGGATTTTACCTTCCGGCTTTGTAAACAATAGTTTAATACACATTTGCTTCGCACCCGGGTAATAGCCAACGTGGTTAGCCGGATGGATGTATAGTTTTTCATATTCCACGTTCGTTTTTGCCAGAGCTTTCTCGCTTGCTCCGGTCATCGCAACGGTCAAATCGAAAACTTTCAATATCGAAGTACCCTGGGTGCCGTTGTATTGCCGATTTCTGCCGAAGATGTTATCCGCTGCCATCCTGCCCTGTTTGTTTGCCGGTCCCGCCAGGGGTATTAGTGTGGGATTATCAAGAACGAAATCCCGGACCTCAATCGCGTCGCCAATTGCATAAATATCAGGATCGCTTGTCTGAAGGTTTCTATTTACTTTTATTCCGCCGGTTTCTCCGATATCCAGCTTTGCCTGCCTGGCTAATTTTACTTCAGGTTTGACTCCCATCGCAAGTATTACCATTTCACAGCTTAATTCCATCCCCGACTTTAAGCCGACCTCGAGCCGAAAATTAGACGGCCGAAAATTAGCCACGGCATCATTAAGCCACAGAGCAACATTATGTTTCTGCAGTTCCGGCTGGATAAAACCGGCCATTTCTTTATCAATTACGGGCAGTACCTGGTCCACCATCTCGACTATAGCTACTAACATACCCCGCTGGCGAAGGTTTTCAGCCATTTCCAGCCCGATGTAGCCGGCACCGACAATAACTGCCCGCTTGGGTTTGTGTTTGTCGATGAAATCATTGATTAAATCGGTATCTGGTACGTTGCGCAGGGTAAAAATCCTGTCCGAATCGATGCCCGGTATCGGTGGTCTTACCGGTTCGGCCCCGGGAGACAAAATCAGTTTATCGTATGATTCGGTATAGCTCTCGCCGGAACTGAGGTTTTTGACATTGATTTGTTTTTTTCCTGGGTCGATTGCTGTTACTTCGTTTCGAATCCGGACCTCAATGTTGAAACGCTTCTTAAAACTCTCCGGCGTTTGAAGCAGCAAATCATCACGGTCTTTTATTTCACCACCGATGTAGTAGGGCAGCCCGCAGTTGGCGAACGAAATGTAATCGCCTCTTTCGAACATGACGATCTCGGCCGTCTCATCCAGCCGGCGAAGTCTTGCCGCCGCAGAGGCGCCGCCTGCAACACCACCAACAATTAGTATCCTCTTAGCCATTTAGCAAATTTTCCTTTCTTAAAACAGCCGTGTTCACTATTCTTAATCATTAATCATTTCGTTATCAAATTTCCCAGCCGGAGGTTTTTGACGTTTCCCTCGCTCGAATGATATTGCGTTCACAGGGCATGTCTCTATACAGATTCCGCAGGAGAAGCAATCAGGGATAATCCGGTCCTGTTTCAGGATCGCGTCCATCACCGTTGAAGGACATGCCTTCGAGCATGCCCGGCAGGAAATGCACTTGTCGTAATCCACCTTTATTTTAAAGAAGCTAACCTTCTCGGCTAACCAGCCTACCAGGCCGAACGGGCAGAAAAAATGACACCACGGCCTGTAAACGAAAAGGCTCAAAACCAGGATCAATCCGATAAATAGTCCGCCGACAATACCAATTACCTGTGGCTTAAAAATCTTAAACGGATCAATCGCCCCGATTATATCGGCAGCCCAGAAAAAAGCAACAAGTATCATTATCAAAAAGAACAGGATGCGAATCGAATTCGATACGATAAACGGGATTTTGACCTGGCCGAACAATCCTTTGCTGTCTTTACGGTTCCTGTTGAGTCTGAAAATTAAATCCTGCAACGTCCCGAACTGGCAACCCCACGAGCAGATGAATTTGTTCGCCAGGATGACCATAAGGAGAAAGATGCCGAAGGCGATAAACCGCGGCGGGAAAATCACGCCCGTCGAACCCAGAAGGACAATCGCATCTTTAACCGTCCCCATCGGACTCGGATCGCTTCCCAGAATTACGCCGAATACACCGACCGCGGCCATATAAATCCATTTTCGATTTCGGGCCGTAATTCTGCCTTTTCTCATCAAAATAAAGACGGCGAGGAGAAAAACGATCCATAAGATACCTTTAAGCGGTATCTTAAACCAATTCTTGGATTCATTCTCAGCCTGGATAGCCAGCACTTGATTGACTTTTTTGCTTAGCAGCTCCTCATTTATCCCAAAGTCGGCAACCTGCTTTTTAAGATCGTCAGGAGACTTGAGGGTAAATATGTTTTTCAAACTTTTCCTGTCAAGGTGATATTTCTTACCAAACTCGGCGATAGTTTCGTTGTTTTCAATATTTACCGCTATTCTTTCTGGTAGTTGCTCTTGCTCACCACTCCAGAGTCGACTTGAAAGAACAGATGTACTTACTACTACTAGCACGATGATTATGAAATAACTGATCGTTCGCCACATGATATAACTTGCCTTACTAAATCTCGGAAAAGCTTAGCCGGTTAACAAACCGGATAGTATTTCTTCTTTATCTTCAACCACTTCAACTTTATATTGAACGGGGCACGCCAGCGAACCGGATACAAGACAATACTTTTCAGCTAATTGGGCAATCTCCTCTATTTTTGCAGCCGAACCGGCACTGCCCAAACTTACTTTTGCTCTCACTTCAACATTCGTAAAGCGAAGCCCGTTTTTGGTTTTTTCGACCTTACCTTCTACCTCCGAAGAGTAACAGGCAACGTCAACGTTAAATTTCTTCACAAAGTGAAAAAAGACCAGCATAATACAACTATTCACGGATGCAACGAACATCTCCTCCGGATTCAATGAATTCGGACTGCCGCCATATTCCGGTGGAGATCCGATCTCAGTTTCGCTTATCCCACTCATTGTAGTCTTAGCGGGTTTATCTGAAATTTGATAGACTGTATTCCTGAAGATTTCCATGTAATTGTTTTCCTTTCTGTCTTAAATCAACTTGAGTTGTTCATGCTTAAGATAATTGGCAGGTATCTCTAAATAAGGCCGTATTGTTTATGTAATTGTTACTCCAATAAACCCTGGAGTATTTTCTCTTCATCATGCACTACTTTTTTGCCCATTACTTTTGCGATGTTACCGCCGAACATTTTCGCCATCAAAGCCATATTCATTTTGGACAGATAAACCTTTCCATCATCACCATCCCAGACACTAAAGGTACATGGCATCATTGTCGAAACATGCCGGTCTGTGGTCAAGATGCTCTTCGCATATTCGGCCTTGCAAAGCTTTAAAAGCTTGACGCGCGGTTTGAAGGTCACTCCATGTTTTGCCAAAGATTTATTCATATCTATCGGTTGATCTCCTGATATTACCCACCCATGCTTGGGAATTTGCTTTTCCAGGGCTGCAATAGTTTCATCAAATTCTAATTTGATTTTCCTGGTAACGATCATCAGTGACGGCATTGCCGTAAATAAAACAATACCACACAATACAAAACCAATTGCACCCCGAATAAATATTAAAGGCATTCGTTCACAACTTTAAGCCTTGATTTACGAGAGAAGTTCAAGTATTGTTGTTTTGGCCCAGCAGTGGCTGCGATTGTTGTTCGGGTAAGGTTAAAATGTCCACGCCGTTTTGTGTAACCAACACCGTGTGTTCAAACTGGGCGCTTCGCTGTAGGTCCAAAGTAACTGCTGTCCAGTCATCTTTCCAGATTGTATGTTTCCAAACACCCATGTTGATCATAGGTTCAACAGTGAAAATCATACCGGGTTTTATTTTCGTATGTTCACTTGGGTCGTAAAAATGCGGCACAATTGGGCTAGAATGAAAGAGTTTGCCGATTCCATGTCCACAGTAGGCGCGTACTGCACTGTAACCATGTTCTTTTACATACGTTTCAATAGCACGGCCGATATCTCTAATCAGACCATTTGGTTTGATAGCAGCAATTCCACGCATCATTGACTCGTGAGTAACAGTCAACAGGTTACGAGATGCATGGTCAATCCTGCCAACGGAAACGGTTTCAGAGCAATCGCCATGCAGGCCGTTTAGAAAAATGGTGACGTCGATATTAACAATGTCGCCGTTTTCCAATGGTCGAGCATCGGGAATACCATGACAGATAACCTCGTTAACGGATGTACATACACTTTTGGGGAAACCGTTGTAGTTGAGAGGACTTGGATATCCGCCCTCAGCAATGCACGCATCATGAACAATGGCATCGAGATGATCGGTAGTAACACCCGGGTGTACGGCTTTTATGGCTTTGTCTAACACCCGACGTGCAGCA
>CAZSOR010000228.1:0-7746 GCA_964608395.1 uncultured Pirellulales bacterium | reverse complement strand
TGGGATCGTTCGGATTAGGCAGGACTATGTAGCCTCGCTCATGCAGCAGTTGTGCCTTTTTAAGGTCTTTGATTTTGACTTCGCCGCCAATGTCCTTGGCACCCTGTCCCCATTTAAGCTCTACGCATTCGACGCCGAGTTTTTCAATCGCATATTCCTGCACGCAAAGGCGGGTATCCTCGATGTTTGCCTGGACAATAATTGCGCCATAGCCGTCACGCTGATGATCTTGATATAGTTTCACGCGTCTCTTAAGGTCGGCCGTATCAAGTGTCCGGCCGTTCTTGATTATAGATTCGGGGTCCATACCGACTACGTTTTCGCCGATAGTCAGGCCTGTTCCCGCCATCGCCGAGCCGATAGCCAGGCCCTCCCAGTTATTCTTGGCAATATTTGTCGAACCGATGCCGGGGATAATCCATGGATAGCGGAACTTGATGCCGTTATCCTGACCGAAGGCCACTTCCAGATTTACGGCGGGAAAAATCGCCTTGTCGCTGTCGGCTTCGATTCCGTGCGCTCCGACGGCGGTCCCCATGATGTTAAAGTGTGAATAATCGACCGGATAGGTTTTCTCGGCAGCGGTAGTTATAACACCGAAGGGCTGGGGATAGATGACCTCGTGCCCCCGGTAGGCGGATTTGCCGATTTCGCACATTCCGATGCACCCGTCGACGCAGGTGACACACATGCCGGAAGCGGGAACCACCGAATCGAAGGTGCGGTTCTTTGTTAGAGTTGCTGCCGAAGCATTTACTTTCGATAGTGTTACTGACATTGCGTTTTGCTCCTTTCGGTGTATGGGTGGTTCAACAAACCGCCCCAGCTTATTTATCCGTTTTAGTCTCAATCTCGCAGGCTACACAGGGATTCATGTAGCACATCATATCGTCAAAGTTTTCTTTTTCCAGGCATGGCGGCGTCAGGTTTGCGCAGCCGCCGCAGATAGCTTTTTCCGGCTCGTTATATGTGCAGCGAAGCTGGCAGACCGGGCAGATATACATACATCCGCCGCAGGTTCTGCAAACGTCGGATTTGACATCGAACGGCGTGCCGATGCTCCTGTTTTCGCCGCGTCCACGGAATCCGATTGCCTTGGCCATCATTTGTTCTTCGCACATGCGTACACACAAGCCGCAAAGAATACAGTCTTCATATTCCTGCCGGAACCGCTGCCGGCGAATTCCATGCGCGGCGGCAAGGTCCTGGATGGTTTTTGATTGCGGGCAGGAAGCCAGTAAAAGTTCGAGAACCATTCTTCTCGCCCTTATCACTCTGTTCGATGCCGTACGCACCTTCAGGCCTTCTTGTGCCGGATAAGTGCAGGATGATACCAACTTTGCTTTCGGTTCTTCCCCAATCTCAACTACGCACAGTCGGCACGCGCCGTAAGGTGACAGTCCTTCCTTGTGGCACAGGGTGGGAATCGGGAAACCCAGAAAATTGGCGGCTTCCAGAAGGGTTGTTCCTTCCTCCACTGAGACGTCTAAACCATTTATCTTCAAAGTTATCATATGGATTTCTCCCCGATAGCTGCTTGTTCTGATTCGTTATCTTTTTTGGGTCGTGTGAACTCCAGATCGCATCTAAGACACCTGCGTGCCTCGCGTGTTGCCTGTTCGACAGACAGGGCCATTTCCACTTCGGCGAAATTTTTCCGCCGCGACCCGACAGGTAGCGTCGCTGGCTCTACTCTTTCGGCCTCCTCAAGTTCTTCGTCGCCGATCACCGGAGGTTCTAAGAAAAATTTTGGCAGGGTAATCTTCGTTGGTACTCTTAGCTCTTTGCCCTGCAGGTAGCGGTCTATGACTTCGGCAGCTTTCTTGCCGGCGGCGATTGCATCCACGACGGTATTGGGGCCGGTAACAAGGTCTCCGCCGGCAAATACGCCGGGACGGTTTGTGCAAAGAGTTTCGGTATCAACATGGAGCCTGCCGCTCTTGCCGACATTCAGCCCCATTGGCGTCAGGCAGTCGCTGTCGGGGCGTTCGCCTATTGCTACTATCATCGTATCTAAGGGTATGGTGAACTCGCTGCCGGGAATAGGGATGGGTTTGCGCCTGCCGCTCGAGTCCATCTCGCCGAGCTTGTTTCTGATGCACCTGATATCCGCCAGATGTCCGTGTTTGGTGTCTATTTTTATCGGCGAGACAAAGGTTTCGACAGTTATTCCCTCAGCCTCCGCAGCTTCTATATAACGTATTTTGACTGGAGAAACGAGCGTTTCCAGCGTTATCCCTTCCTCTATCGCCGCTTCGACTTCTTCGGCGTACGCAGGCATTTCATGGGACGTCCGGCGGTAGAGAAGGGTTACTTTTTTGACGTTCTTCTGGCGGATAGCTACCCTGGCCGCATCCACAGCCGAGTTGCCGCCGCCGATGATTCCTACGTGTCCTTTGGCTAATTCCCGACTTCTTAGATTGAACTCTTTGAGGAACTGCATGGATGGATAGATTCCTTTTACGTTTTCTCCTTCCAGATCCAGGCGCCAGCTTTTATCGGCTCCGATTGCAAGGAAAACCGCCTTAAAACCGTCTTTGAAGAGTTCGTCGATAGTTACATCCCGGCCAAGCCTGGTTCCGCACCTGAGAGTGACGTTTTCGTCCAGGAGCGATTCGATCTCGCCGGATACGATATTGTGAGGCAGGCGATAAGCGGGGATGCAGCTTATCAACATTCCGCCGGGCCGGTCTTCGGCTTCGATGATGGTCACTTTCAAACCCAGCAGGGAAAGATAATGTGCCGCCGCAAGCCCGGCCGGACCGGATCCTACAACCGCCACTTTGGTCTTGTCGCCGTTATAGGAGTTTTTTTTGACGGGCTTATATACCGACGGATCGACGCGGTCGGTTATGAATCTTTTCAATGATCGAACGGCAATTCCCTGGCCCCCGCTGACGGCGTGATTGCACCTGGTTTCGCACTTGCGGTCGCAAACCCTCGCGCAAATCGACGGCAGGGGATTAACTTCCCTGATGACTTTATATGCATCTTCGTATTCGCCCTTTTCTATCAGTGCGACGTAACGCCAGACCTCCGTATCCAGGGGACAGGCGGTCTGGCAGGGGGCGCCGACCAAATCTTTACAGACAAAAGCGTCACATTTTTTGTCAACAATATGCCGTTCATACTCGTCACGGAAGTAACGCAGGGTGCTCAGCACGGGATTGGAGGCTGTTTGTCCGAGGCCGCACATCGTTGTGTCCTTAACCACCTCCGCCAGTTCCTTCAGAAGGTCGAGGCTCTCAAGGGTTGCTTTACCTTTTGAGATGTCGTCGAGAATTTCGTACATTCTTTGAGTTCCTTTTCGGCAGGCAAAACATTTGCCGCACGACTCATCCTTCAGGAAATTCATAAAATATTTTGCGACATCCACCATGCAGGTGTTCTGATCCATGACAATCATGCCGCCCGAGCCCATTATGGAGCCCGCCCCGGCAAGGCTGTCGTAATCTACGGGCAGATCGAACTTCTCGGCGGGAATGCAGCCGCCTGAAGGCCCTCCTGTCTGAACGGCCTTAATTTTGGCTCTGCCTACGGAGCCGCCGCCGATATCATAGACGATTTCCTTGATGGTCATGCCCATCGGTACTTCGACAAGGCCGGTATTTTTGACCTTACCGACGAGACTGAATATCTTCGTGCCGGAATTGTTTTTGTTGCCGATTTTTGTGAATTCCTTTGCGCCAAGCCGGAATAGTAACGGGATGTTGGCCCATGTTTCCACGTTGTTTATAGCCGTAGGCTTGCCGTCAATACCCTTCTGGATCGGGAACGGCGGCCGCTGACGCGGTTCTCCCACCTTGCCTTCAATCGAACGTATTAGTGCCGTCTCCTCGCCGCAAACAAACGCTCCGGCACCCTTGACCATCTTGATATCGAATGAAAAGTCCGTACCGAGGATATTCTTGCCCAGAAGGCCGAGTTCGCGTGCCTGCTGCAGCGCAATGCCAAGATGCCTGATTGCGAGTGGGTATTCTTTGCGTATATAGACTACACCTTCTGTTGCACCCGTTCCATAGGCACCAATGATCATCCCCTCAATGATACTATGCGGATTGCCTTCGAGAATGCTGCGGTCCATGTATGCACCCGGATCCCCCTCGTCGGCATTGCACACGAGGAACTTGCCGCTGTTACCTGACTGTCTTGCCAACAGTTCCCATTTCAATCCCGTAGGAAAGCCGCCACCGCCTCGACCCCTCAATCCGGAATTTTTGACCTCGCTGACAATCCCGGTAGGGCTGCCTTTGGTAAATACTTTCACCAGCACTGAATATCCGCCGACTTTAATGTAATCATAAATGCGGATAGGATCGACTTTTTCGTTCCAGGCAAGGAGCCTCCGAACCTGTTTGTTGAAAAAAGGTATATCATCCTGCTTTTCCACTGGATTACCAGTTTCCGGATCCTTGAAAAGCAGATCTTCGAGCACCTCGTCATGGGCCACGGCTTCGACAATGCGTTCCATTTCTTCAAGGCCAATCCGTGGGTAAAACACCCGGCGAGGTTCGACGAGCACGGAGGGCTCCATTTGACAAAAACCGTGGCACCCGGTGATGCGGAGACGAATCTTTTGAGTCAGGCCCTTCGCCAGAATCTCGCGCTTAGCCACACGGATAAGGTCACCAGCCCCACTGGCTTGCCCACATGTGCCTGTGGGAATAACAATGCAGCGTTTGTTTTCGTCATCGGCATCGGAAAGTACACTTTGCAATTCCTTCAGTTCGTCTACAGAAGATAATATCTGCATGCTGCCACCTCGTATAAATCCTTGTATGGAAAAATTTCCTTTGAAATCCTGTTAAAGCACGTCTAACATATGGTTTTTACATCCCCGGCGTGAACAAATTTTCACTATTCCCCCGCCGTGGACAAGCAACGGCACCATTGGTGCTTTGCACATTGCACAGTTAGATGTGCTGGGCAGTTCCACTTTACAATGTGGACAATGGAATTTCACCACGGTGTCCATCGGGACGTCCAGTTCCGTTGATATATTGTGACTGCCGTACAGACAGGAGAGTCTGAGCCAGCCATTCTTATGGCCAAAGGAAATGGCAACTCTTATTGACGGGTGGTTGTCTATTGCAAAACTTTCGTCCATCAGACTGTGGTTGCAGTGGGGACAACTTACGTCGATGGGGAAAATGCGTTTGTCTTTACCTAACTCGGTTTTGTCGAATCCCGTCCTTGCTTTATCCAGTAGTCGACTAATCCCGGATTTTTTGACCTTGGAGAAGTAGTGACCGTCGATAACGACCACCGGTCCGAGTGCGCAAGCGCCCAGGCAGTTTACCGTTTCCAGTGTAAATTCCATATCCGCGGTTGTTTCTCCCGCCTGAATCCCAAGCTGTGACTGTAGCTCATCGACAATTCTTGGTGCGCCTCGGACATGGCAGGCGGTCCCGAGACACGCGCAGACAAGATGTTTTCCTCTGGGCTTAAGGCTGAAAGAACTATAAAACGTGGCTATACCGTATATGTCGACCAAAGATCGCTTCGTTTTGTCACTTACAATCCTAAGCGCCTTTTCAGGGAGATAGCCATATGAAATCTGGATTTCCTCAAGAATGGCAATAATCTCTCCTCTGTCCCCAGCGTGCTTCTCAATGATTTTTATGATATTCGCTGGATTCACATCTTGTTGCATTACGGCGTCGTCGGTGCTCGAAAGAGCAGATTTTTCTGTCATTCTACCGGTACTCCTCACAATGCCAGATACCACCTTCGGGTTTTGGGAAAGTACAATTTTGGCGATTTTCACAATCGCTGCATAGACCGACTAATTTGGTTGGTTCTACAGCCATGGCGATGTGACCATTCACAGCTTTCAGTGAATATTTGGTGGCTTTCTTCTTTTTCGGTTCATGCTCGATTTCAAATTCTTCGCAATATAGTGACGGTTTTTGGGGATCCCTTGGAAACGTGCAGGTCGAAGCATGTTTGCATGAGGAACACAAAGTGTAATATGTAGTTGACATAACATATTCCTTAAATTTGTTTTTTTTGTGTCATCAATATTAATGCAAACGTTATGCCAGCTTGAAATGCAGGGGACTTTACCAACTGTATCTATAGATCAGAACCTTTGGCCGAATGGGAATGTAAGGCTAATATGCGAAAATGTAAGGACTTAGAGAACCAATTTTTTGTTGGGGCTGCATCTGAGATTTGGCAGGTTTTGTTCAGGAGCAAAAAACACGGCCAGGGAATTTTGAACCAGCGGGGAGAATTTACCCGGCACTTGGTTGTTAGGGACGCTGATCATTCATATTCTTTAGTTTCTGCCGTAAAGTTTTTCGATCGATACCGAGAATGTCTGCCGCGTGGGTTTTGTTGCCGTCCACACTCTCCAGGACATTGCTGATGTATTCGGCCTCGACTTCTGCGAGGTTTCGGGTGAATCCCGTTTTTCGCAGGGCTGAAAAACGCATGAGGCAGGGTAAATCAGGAACATCGATTAGGTCACCATCCGTCATTACCACCAGACGCTGGATTACGTTTTCAAGTTCCCTGACGTTGCCGGGCCAGTCGAAATTTCTGAGATTTTGCAGAGCCTTGTCGGAAAAGCGGGGCACGGGCTTGCCCAGTTCGACTGCAAAATTGGCTGCAAAATGACGAGCCAGAATAAGGATATCGTTGCCCCGTTCTCTCAAAGGCGGCATGAATATCGTGATGACATTCAGGCGATAAAACAGATCCTCACGGAAAGATTCCTTTTTTACCAGTTCATGCAGGCTTTTGTTCGTTGCGGCCAGAATCCTTACATCCACCTTTCGCGCTCGGTTCGATCCGACCATACAGACTTCCTTGTCCTGCAGCACCCTTAGAAGTTTGACCTGCATGGCGAGGCTCATATCGCTGACTTCGTCGAGAAAGATGGTGCCGCCGTCGGCGGCATGAAAGAAGCCTGCCCGTGATTCGGTTGCCCCGGTAAATGCTCCCTTTACATGACCGAACAGTTCACTTTCAAGCAGCGATTCCGGGATACTCCCGCAGTTTACCGGAACAAAAGGCGCCGACGAACGGGTACTGCCATAGTGAATAGCCCGGGCCGTAAGTTCTTTACCTGTACCGCTTTCCCCGGTTATCAGCACAGTGGCCGAAGTGGAAGCTGCCTTACTTATCGCAACGAAAACCTCGTGCATTACTTTCGAGTTCCCGATAAAACCTTTATGCACGGCCACTACATTCTCGGCAGTCATGTGCCCGGATCTGCGAGCCTTGAGTTTATCGAGCGCACGCTGAACTGTGGCGAGAAGTTCCTCGCTGGTGAAAGGTTTAGCGAGAAAATCTTCGGCACCGGTCTTGATTGCATTCACGGCTCCTTCGATAGATGGATAACCGGTGATCATCACGACTTCGGTGTCTTTTAAGTTTTCCCGGACATGCCGCACCAGATCGAGGCCGCTTACTTTGGGCATCTTGAGATCTGTTATGACCAGCTCCAAAGTCGTGTTTTCGAGAATTTCAAGTGCCCCGGCGACATTTGGCGCAGTGAAGACCTGGTATCCGGCTGCCGTTAGGGTACGTTGCAGGACTTCCAGAGTTGCTGCCGCGTCATCTACAATCAGAATGCGTTCTTTCTTTTGCGAAGAGGTCATTCTACCAGGCTTCCTCATCGTGCTTTTTGGCCTCAATGGGCAATCTAATTTCAAAACGTGTACCATAGCCGACCTTGCTGTCAACGTCAATCGTACCGCCATGCGAGGTGACAATCCCGTGGACTACAGGCAGACCCAG
>CAZSOR010000227.1:0-7771 GCA_964608395.1 uncultured Pirellulales bacterium | reverse complement strand
GAAATTGAATTTGCATCAATTCGGGGCCTATGCTGGATGATAAAGCATAGGCCCCTTTTTTCAGTGGAGTTTTTAAGGGCGAAAAGAAAGAATCAGCCTTTTTTATCAGCAATTTCTCCCTCCGGCTCAGAACTGCCGGGTTTCTCAGGAGGCAGCACGTATGTGATCTCCAGTTTAGGTGCGCAATCGCTACCGCGGTCGAATGACGAGATATTCCGGTACCCGCTTTCGCGTAGCCGTGTGCTGTAAATAATTGCCAACGAGTTACCGTCTGACCAATCGCCGCGATTGATTACCTCCTGTATTACGCTGGCAATATCAGGGCTTGTGTACCAGGTATCTGCTGACCAGGCCTCATCAATATCCCAATCAATCGAAGTAATAGTCATATCCAGCGAACCAATATTACGTGAGCCCCCGATAAATCTCTGAGCCAGTTGATAATTGGAAAATATTTCTCCAGCATGAAGCGTTTTTCTCAAGAACCATCCGCTTCAAATTATGGATAATCGGCCGAAAACAAAAAAAAGTTCCGCTGTTTACAATCCCGCTTTTGCGATAAGCAGCAGTAATACGATAAGCAATATTGCCACCGGAACCACAACAATCCAACTGTTGACCTTAAAAAGCTGCGGCAGGGTCAGTTCGCCGAAATCCATCTTGTTAAGGATAGTCCCCTGAAGTTTCGGATATGCTATAGCAAAGAACCACGCACCGAGCAGGATTCCAACTACGCCACCGAACAATCCGTCGAGCGCGCCGGTACCGACGGCCGCCGCAACCGTACCCGGACAATAGCCCAGAATACCGAAGCCGATTCCGAATATCAGGCCCCCGATTACCGAAGTTCCGATAGAGCCGGGTTTTGGATGTAATTTCGCAAGCCCGATACTGCCGAGCGCGTGGACGCCTATCATCCCGACAAGTACTGCCGAGAGCATGATTTTAACGACGGTGAAATCCTTCAAAAGCAGTTGCCCGATTATTATATCGTATTTAGTCACTCCTCCCTTTTGCAGTAAGAATCCGAAGACAATCCCCACCACAAGGCCGAGTGCCAACTGCAATTTTTTATTTTCGTGCAATGTGTTCATCATTTTGTTCATCCTTTTGACCTTAGAATAAAACGTGAAAAATCAACATGGCACTGGCAATCCCCCCGGCGAAAAAGCACAGAGCGGCAAGCCAACTGCTAACCGCCAGCTGGAGCGTGCCGCTGATGCCGTGGCCGCTCGTGCAACCACCGGCCCATCGCGAGCCAAAACCCATTAAGATGCCTCCTGCCAGCGCAGGGAGCCATCGAGCGAACCGGCCGATTCCGACTGTTTCACTCCAAAAGCCCGGCACCCATTGCCATGCAAACTCACCCGACAGAAGTGCGGAAAGAAACGCTCCTATGATCACGCCCAGCACAAGCATCCATTCCCAATCGACTGCCGGTGCGAACTTTTTATAGTACGGTCTTGCCTCCACCTTTCTGCCCCGGAAGATTTTCTCGATCATTCCGCCCGTTCTGGCGAACGCCGTCGAGCAACCGATTGGCTTGTCGGAAATGACAAATGTGATCCAACTGAGCACGCCGATCAGAGCACCGACCAGGTATGGCGACCAATGTTCGGCCTTTAAGAATTCCATTATTCGTTCTCCTTAACTATATAGAACTATCAAACGACAGGTTTGCTCACCTGAGACGAATTAATTTATATCGTTCTGACCTGCGGCACATGAGGAGCCATGCACATCGGGCATTCGGGTGCAAAACCTGCTGCGCTATAGCCGGTCATGCCGCCGGAGACATTGTACAGCTCACTGAATCCCCGCTGTTCGAGCAGACTCGTGCCCAGGCTCGAACGATGTCCCGTGCTGCAGATGAGAATCACAGGTTTGTTTTTGTCCAGTTCCTTGTATCGTTTGCGCAATTCCGGTGCGGGGATGTTAACAGCACCTTTTATATGGTTAATCTCATATTCTCCGACTGCACGCACATCAACCAACGTCAGGCCTTGTTGTTTGTTGATCATTTCATGCAGTTCCGCCGCTCCTAATTGGCAAATATGCTTCGTTGGCAAACCCTCTTTTGACCAAGCGAACATTCCGCCGTCCAGAAAGCCGATAGCCCTGTCCAGGCCGACTCTCTTAAGCCATACGTTGGCGTCACTTGCCTCCTGCGCCGAGGTGACGACCAGAAGGATATCCTTATCGGGAGGCAAAATCCAACCGGCAAAGGTCGCGAAATTCCCGCCGAAATCGACATGATAGGTTCCGGGGATATTCTGGCCCCCGAAGGCTTCATAATCCCTGATATCAAGTACTATTGTATTTGGTTTTTTAGCCGCACGGGCAAATGCCTGTGGTGACATGGCAGACAGCTTGGGTAGTTTGCCGACGAGAGCCGGTCCTTTGCCGTTAACAGCGCTGCACCGGCTGAAATGATCCGGAGAGGCGGGCATGTTGGTCGTCAGCGACTCAATGAACTTTTCTTTGTCCGTAATCTGAAGGGCGGCGTTATATCGTCTCTCATACCCGATCGTGCTTGTCCGTTTTGCCCCCATTGCCCGTCCACATAATGAGCCGGCGCCATGAGCAGGGTAAACCTCACAGAAATCAGGCAGCTTCAGCAGCTTCTGGTGGAGGTTGTCATATAGCTTAGACGCCAGTTGTTTGGCCTTACCCGGAAACAAATCGGGTCTGCCCACATCGCCGACAAACAATACGTCGCCGCAAAATATGCAAACCGGCTCTGGACCTCTGGATTTGTCCGTCACGACATAAGTAATATGCTCCGGAGTATGCCCGGGCGTATCCAGCACTTTAAGCTGCATATTATCAATATTGAACCTGTCACCTTCGGCGACGGCCTTATGCTTGAATTTGCATTTTGCCGATTTTGGCGCCACGATCACCGCGCCCGTCTTTTCGGCCAGGTCCAAATGCCCCGAGATAAAGTCCGCATGAAGATGGGTTTCCAGGATATGCGTGATCTTCATCCCCATATCCCCGGCTGCATCCAAATACATATCCACATCCCTTCGGGGATCGACAATTGCACACTTCTTGCTCCCGCCGAGCAAATAGGAACTATGCGCCAGACCCTTAACAAAAAATTGCTGTACAAACATATCTGACCTCCTTAATTACAAGAACGTAATTGGTCGTTTCTGTGTTATAGAGAATCATTATTTTATCTCATTAGCTTATTGCATCTTACTCGGCAAGCAGCTTGGAGCACCTTACTCCGGCCATACCTACTGCGCGAAGAAACTTCCGCTCGATCTGTTTTTTCAGGTTTCGGCGTTCAGACTCTGTGCCATTTTTCAGCGGAATTTGCCCTCCGGCGTATGTTAGATGCCCGCCGCCGGTTCCTTTTCTCGCTACAATTAATTTAATCACTCTGTCGGCTCTGTTCTGCTCCTGTGACGTTCGTATGGACAGCAGCAGCCTGTTTCCATAGAATCCCGAGCACATTGTCCAGTTCGTTTCGTCTTCCCGCAAAAAGAAGTCAGCGACTTCACCGATCATATCGGGATTATTGATTTGCCCGATATGTGTGAGGATGGAATTTCCATACACCCTGGCATCCTGCAGCGCATTCGAAAGCATACGGAAATATTCTTTCGGCACGCTGCCCCGCTGGATGCCGCTCAGCATTCGTTTATTGGCGAGTGGATAAAGTAATTCGATAGCTTTAATATCCGCCTGCGCCGCTTCTCTGCCGAGATCCTGCGTATCGGAACGTATAGCATACAGCAACGCTGTTGCCAAGGGTGTATCGGGTACAAGGTCAGCCATGGACAGGTATTCGAGCAGGATTGTGGATGTGGATCCGTATTCCCGGCGAACGTCGTAGAACTCGCAGAGACGGGTTGTGTTTTTGAATGGATGATGATCGAAAACAATCTGAGGTACAATATTCTGTGGCAGGGAGTTATTTCCCGTGCCCGGCTGTGTGTCAACTATCGCAATCAGGTCGTATTGTTCGAATTTTACCTGGCTGCATTGAAGCAGGTTTAGATTCAAGTATTGGACCAGCGCCCTGTTTTCACCCCGGCCGACTGTTCCGCCGTGCGCTATAGAACACTTTAGTCCGGCCGCGGCATTGGCGAATTTGCGGAGTGCCACAGCCGCTGCAATAGAATCGGGATCCGGATTGTCCTGCATTACGATTAAAAGAGTAGATTTATCTTGCAGCAACTTCACGAGTTTGGGAAATTTCAACCGGGTTTTCTTACTTACTTCCATACGTCCCTTCTGTATTTTTTCAATATCTGAATCAGCCTTTATTGTCCGAAGCGAGAGCGGACCGTTAATTTAACATTAACCAGTTAGCCATCCGTTTTATTCGCTGCGGCGTCTTTCATCATTGCCTTTTCATGTTCCCGGGCGATTTGGATCTCCCTGTTAAGGAAAAAACTAATGACCGTTCGTATCGCAACAATGCTGCCGAGCAACGCTACTTCTTCTAATGTCGGATGAGAAATTGTGCCGACTATATCCGCCGCGATCAGGAATTCCAGCGCCAGGAGAAGATACGAGCCGAATTCACGCCTGAGCCCCTCTCTCTCACAACATGTGTTCTTGAGCCTGCACCTGGTGGACTCCAGGACGATTCCTCGAACCAGAGTTCGCAATACACCCCAGACGATGACTGCAATGCCGACAATTCCAATACCAAGTGAAATATAGTGCAATACCTGCATAATTTAACCTTATCATATCCTTTGTTTTATAAAATAAAATCGGTTATATAAAGATCACATAAATCAGGCCCACAGCAATCACGAGAAACAAAATAGTCATTATGCCTCCCGCCTTGATATAGTCCACATTATGATAGCCGCCGGGCGACATCAGCAGGGCATTTACCTGATGCGTAGGCAGGACAAAAGAATTCGAGGCACATACGGCCACCAGCAGCGCCAAAGCTCGGGGATTAACGCCGACCTTCTGACCCATAATGATTACTAACGGTACGAGCAGAACTGTCGCGGCAACATTCGACATGAACAACGAAAAAACGGTCGCCAGCATCGCCACGCCGGTCATAATCAACAGGGGATGACTATTGCCGAGAAGCTGAATCAGAAGGCCCGATATATATTTTGCCGCTCCCGTATTATCCATGGCTATACCCAGCGGGATGAGTCCTGCTAAAAGAAAAACCGTTCGCCAGTCAATCGCCCGATATGCTTCGTCTATTGTTATAACCTTAAGCAGGATCATCGCCAGCGCCCCGGTCAACAGGCTTACAGATAACGGCATCCCGGAAATGACCAGTGCAATCGCGCCAAGGAAGCAAAGCAAGGATGTCGCCGGCCTGGCATGGCCGGTTATTTTGGACTCGACCGGCGTTACCAGCACGAAATTCTTCCGGTCATCCAGCGACTTGATATTCTCCCATCGGCCGTAGACGATCATCGCATCTCCGGCGTTGAAAATTTCATCTGAGAAATCCTCTCTAATTTGGTCCCGACCGCTCAACAGCATGATCGGTTCGACGCCAAAATTTTTACGAAGAGCAACTTCCCGCAATGTCTTGCCCACGATGGGTGCCTGCGGCGGGATGATGAGTTCCGCAAATCCTCCCTGTTCTGTACTTTTCATGTGTTCTAACTGCCCGTCCTGCTCGCGTCGGAGCGAGTAATCGGCAGTGAAACGTTCAATATCGCTTTGCTGCCCCGTCAAAGCAAGATGCTGATCGGCAGCAAAACGCGTATAGCGCCAGGGTGCATAAAAAACCTCGCCACCTTCGGATAGCGCTAAAAGATTCAGGTGATAGTCTTTCCATAATCCTATTTCTTCAAGCGTTTTACCAATCAGCTTGCTGTCTGCAAGTATGATGAGCTCATAAATCTGGGTTGGCAATTGCCAGCTTTCTATCAATTCCTGCTGACTGCCGGTTTGGTTTTCTGCATCGGCACTGCGGGCTGGTAATATGGCCTTGCCGAAGATTGTGAAATATGCCAGACCCGCACCGAGTAACGCCAGCCCGATTGGAGTGACACTGAAAAGGCCGAATGAGCTCAGTCCGGATTGTTTGAGAAGATCATTTAGAACGATCAGGGGGCCGGATGCCACCATTGTAAGCGTGCCCCCGAGGATCGCCGCGAAGCCCATCGGCATTAGCAACCTTGATGACGGAATACGGGTGTTTCGCGATATTCTCAGAAGCGCCGGCAGAAACAACGCCGTAGCACCGATATTCTGCATAAAAGCCGAAATCAAACCCACAGCGGCGGAAACCACAAGGGTCAACCGGCTCTGACTTGTCCCGGCCAGTTTGACAATGGGCCCCGTAAGACGCTGCATTATCCCGGAGCGGTCGACGCCATAACCGAGAATCATGACCGCGATAATGGAAATAACCGCATTGCCGGCAAAACCGGAGAACGCCTGTGCAGGCGTGACCAATTTAAGCCAGGCAAGAATGAGCATTACTAAAATTGCGATGACATCGACACGCAGCCATTCGCTGACAAACAAAACGACTGTTATCCCCAAAACCAGTAAGACCAGCACTATCTCAAACGTCATCATCGTAACATGCCCAGAAGACGAGTTATTGCACGGATTAATGCAGAAAATTCCAGCCTGTTAATCTCTGTAACATCACGAGAATTTTAAGCTGCATCTCCAGAAAATCCAATAAAAATATTCACTTGTCCGGCATTAATTATGCCTCTGGCATTCTCGACCATCCCCAAAGCCTGCGGCTTTGAGGATGCCACCCGTTTTCCATCAATTCTATTGGGTGGCAGCCTCATCCCAATTGTCGTTTATTGGGATGGGGATGGCTTTCCCCAGGCTAAACACGTATTAACATTACTGTTCGTATTAAATGGCAACGGTTTGATAATCGAACTCAATCCCAGGACAAAGAAAAAACAAAGCCAATTTAACCTGAAACTCGACGTTAGGTTTGTAAATCTTGCTGTTGAGCATTGTTCGCACCGGCGAAATTAGTATTGCTGTTTTTGCGAAATATTGTTAACAAGTACGCCTATGCCGAACAAGGATAAGAAGTATCGAGTTTTTATCAGTGCCGCCGAGCCGAGCGCCGACGCTCATTGTGCCAGTTTGATTGCCGCTATGCAGGAAAGCCGGCCCGGCATCGAATTCGTCGGAGTCGGCGGGCCAAAAATGGCCCAGGCCGGCTGCGAATTGCTCGAAAACACCGTCGACAAGGCAGCGATGATTTACAAGGCCTTCAGCCAGGTCGCCCGGTTCTATAAGATTGTAAAGCACATAAAACATTACCTGAAAAGCAATAACGTCGATCTGGTGATTGTTTGCGATTCGCCCTCATTCAACTTTCACGTTGCGAAAGCGGCGAAAAAAGCGGGTATAAAGACGCTGTTCTTCGTTGCTCCGCAGCTTTGGGCCTGGGGCGGCTGGCGAATCCGCAAGCTGCGAAAATGCTGCGATAAGCTCTGCTGCTTACTGCCTTTCGAGCAGGATTGGTTCGGCCAGAGAGGTATGGATGCGGTTTTCGTGGGAAATCCACTTATGGACAAATTGGAGATTGCATTCTCGCGGCACGAGCAATATGTGGATTTTGAGCCGAAAAAAGCCAGGTTCGCCATTATGCCCGGCTCGCGAGCGGCGGAAATCGACTCGCTCTGGCAGCCGATGCAGCAGATAGCACTACGCCTGAAGGAAAAGTACCCTGCAGCGACATTTGTCGCCGTAGCAGTGGACGCCAAACGAAAAGAGATTTTGAGAGCGGCACAAATCCCCGGTTTCGAATGCCAATACAGCGTTGACTCGGTTAACA
>CAZSOR010000226.1:0-7792 GCA_964608395.1 uncultured Pirellulales bacterium | reverse complement strand
TCGCGGAGTTTATCCTGAGCGAAGCCGAAGGGCTCCTTCGCAATGACATCGGGCGCTTTCCCGACATACGATATACGAGGGACGAGCGACGTTTAGAGGTTATATTCCTTGATTTTTCTGTATAGCGTTCTTTCGCCGATGCCGAGTATTTTGGCGGCTTTTTCACGGTTTCCTTTTGTTTTGGACAGGGTCTCTTCGATTGCCTGCTTTTCAAGCTCGTTGAGCGAGACATCTCCCATGACCGCCGGCTGCTGGCTGGCAGCAATCAATTGTGGTCTTTGTGCTATATCGGGCGGGATGTCGCGGGCATCGAGCCGGTCACGGTCGCACATAACGACCATCGTCCTGATAGTGTTTCGAAGCTGTCGAACGTTGCCGGGCCAGTCGTAATGTAAAAGTACCGCCAGGGCGGCGTCGGTTATGCCCGTGACTTTGGAGCCGACCTCCGTGGCGGCCTCTTTTAAAAAGAAGTCAATCAACGCCGGGATATCTTGAGTCCTTTCACTCAGGGTCGGCAGAGAAATGTTTACACCCTTGATTCTGAAGTATAAATCCTGCCTGAATTTTTTCTCTTCAATAAGTTCAGGCAGATTCTGGTTCGTCGCGCTGATGATGCGGACATCGACAACGGTTGGTTTATTCGAGCCGACCGGAATAATGATTCCATCTTCGATGACGCGCAGCAGCTTGGCCTGTGAAGTGGGCGACATGTCGCCTATCTCGTCGAGAAACAGCGTCCCTTTATCTGCAATCTCGAACAGGCCTTTCCTGTCGCCGGCCGCTCCGGTAAAAGCGCCTTTGACATGGCCGAACAATTCGCTTTCCAGCAGCGTTTCTGTCAGGCCGGCACAGTTTACCGGCCGGAATGATTTGTTCCAGCGAAGCGAATTGATGTGAATCGCCCTTGCCAGCAGCTCTTTGCCCGTGCCGGACTGGCCTTCGATCAGGACGGATATATTGGTCGGCGCGACTCGCCGAAGGACCTCGAATATGCCTTCCATCGCCGGGCTGTTGCCCCGTACGCCCTCGAAGACGAAATCTCCTTTGCCTGCTTTGGGTTTTTGTGCCCGGCGGTCATGGGCGGTCGAGGCCTTCTGGCAGGCCTGTGTCACAAGCGTTCGAAGCTGGCCGATGTCAATCGGTTTGACAAGGTAATCGTAAGCGCCCTGCTTGATAGCTTCCTTGCAGGTGTCGATAGTAGCGTAGGCGGTTATCAGGATGACTTCCGTGCTGTCATTGTACTTTTTGGCTTCTTCGAGGATGTCCAGCCCGTCGATGTCGCCGCCGAGTTTCAAGTCCGTAACAATGACATCTATCTGCCGGCTGCGCAGAATCTGAAGCGCATCGGTGCCGTCGTAAACAGCGATTGCTTGCGCGCAGAGTTTTTCGAGCGATTCGGCAAGTCCATCGGCGTGGTCACGCTCATCGTCGACAATCAGGATTACGCCTTCTTTTTGTCCCAAACTGACACCTCACTTGGCCTGGACAGGCAATCTTATATCAAAAGACGTCCCTTTTCCAGGCTCGCTATTGACGGATATTGAGCCTTTATGCGCATCGATAATTTTCTTTGCCGTCGGCAGGCCCAGGCCCCTTCCCTGCGGACGAGACGTATAATAAGCTTCGAAGATTTGCAGCAGTTTGTCCGGCGTAATACCGGCGCCGGTATCGCTGATCTGTATTAAAGCGTCTTTTTCCTGCCTGTCGGTTCGTATCATCAAGTCTCCGCCGCTGCTCATGGCCTGCTGGGCGTTAATAAAGAGATTCAATATCACCTGTTTTAACATATCCGCATCGATTTTGCAAACAAGCGGCTCGTTGTGCAGGCCCTGGTGGATTGTGACCGAATGGCTGTGGGCCTGCGGCGAATAAAAATCGATCATGTCGCTGACAAGCTCATTGATGTCGATACTTGCCAACTGTAGTTCGGTCCTGTCAACGTAGCGCAGGAAGCTGTCGAGTATCTGCTCGACCCTGTCCGTTTCCTTTTGGACGACGACTAATTTCCTGATCGCCCTTTTGAGCTTCGTGCCGTTCTTATCCGCGGCGATTTTGCCGGAATCGGCGCGAACCGAATCCTCCAGCTCTTCTCTGACAAGATTCAAATTAATCTTAACGGTGGAGAGAGGATTCTTTATCTCGTGGGCAAGACCGCCGGTCAGCTTGCTCAATTCTTCAAGCTGTGCAAGGTGATTATTTCCATCCCCTTTAGTCCCGGCAATTCTTTTACGAAGCAATAGCACAGCGACCGTCAGTAAGCCAACAACAAAACCGCCAACAAACTGCAGCACTTATTTTTCCTCTGGCTTTTCTTTTTTCTTCGTTTCGGCAAGAGCGGCTTTGCGGGAAAGTTTCAGTCTGCCCTGGTCGTCGATCAATATGAGTTTTACCTGTATCAGGTCTCCCATTTTGCAGACGTCTTCGACGTTCTTGACGTAACCATCGCTCAGCTCGCTGATGTGGCACAAGCCTTCGACGCCCGGCACGATTTCCACGAACACTCCGAAATCCTTCACAGAGACCACTTTTGCCTGTTCATATATCCGCCCTACTTCAGGCGGCGTTGTGATCGACTCGATAAATTCCTTGGCCTTGAGGTGACCGTCGCCGCCGAGGCAACTGATATAAATGGTTCCATCCTCTTCGATTTCGATTGTCGTGCCGGTCTGTTCCTGAATACCCTTGATCATTTTACCGCCCGGGCCGATGACCTTGCCGATAAATTCAGGATCGATTTCGATGCTTATCAGTTTCGGTGCATAGACGCTCAGTTCGGGCCTGGGCTTATCGATGGTCTGAGCCATAATTTCCAGAATCTTCATCCGTGCGGTCTTTGCCCGTTTCAGTGCTTCCACCATAATATCGTGTGCCAGACCCTCGGCTTTTATGTCGAGCTGTATTGCGGTAATGCCGTCAACTGTCCCCGCGACTTTGAAATCCATCTCGCCGTAGTGGTCTTCCTCGCCGGCGATATCGGTCAGCAGTTCGTGCCGGCCGTTTTCGTCGCTGATTAAACCAATTGATATGCCGGCAACGGCTTTGGTAATTGGGACGCCCGCGTCCATCAGGGCCAGTGAGCCTCCGCAAACCGAAGCCATGGAGCTCGAACCGTTCGATTCGGTAATGTCCGAGACGATCCTGACGGTGTAAGCGAATTTGTCGTCCGGCGGCCTTACTGCTTGCAGCGCTTTTTCCGCAAGAGCCCCGTGACCTATTTCTCTTCGGCCGACCCCGCGAACAGGTCTGACTTCGCCAACGGAGTACGGCGGGAAATTGTAATGCAGCGTGAAGTTCTGGGCATACTCCTCTAACAAACCGTCAATGATCTGCGCGTCCCTGATGGTACCCAGGGTCACACTTACAAGCGATTGTGTTTCGCCACGCGTAAATAACGCCGAGCCGTGATTTCTGGGCAGAATACCAATTTCACCTGAAATGGAACGAATATCGTCATAGCCTCTGCCATCAGATCTTTTGCCGCTCAGCAGCAGTTTCTTTATGGCCTGTCCCTCGATTTTTCCGAGGATTCGCTTGACTATCCCTTTGTCAAATACGGCATCGGCATCCTTTTGTACTTCCGGACTATCCTTACCGGGACAATATTCCGTCTTAACCTGCTCGAATAATTCTTTCACGGCGGTATTCCGCTGCTGCTTGTCCGGTATTTGTTTGAGCTCGTAAAGTTTATCCGATATTTGAGAAGTAATTTTCGCTTCGAGCTGCTCGTCGTTTTCCACGAGGGGGATTTCCTTCTCGACTCCAACCTTCTCGCGGAGCTCTTCAATCATTTCGCAGACCTCGCGGACGGTTTTCTGTGCGGTTGCGACCGCTTCGGCTATCACGTCTTCGGATACTTCTTTTGCCCCGACCTCAATCATGTTAATGGCATCTTTGCGGCCGCCAAGAAGCAGGCTCAAGTCGCCCTCTGCAATCTGCGTATGAGTGGGATTAACTACAAATTCCCCGTCTACTCTGCCCAGTCTGCAGGCGCCGGTTGGCCCCATAAACGGGATCTTGCTTATAGTAAGCGCGGCACTGGCTCCTATCATGGCCAGAACATCGGGGTCGTTTTCAAGGTCGGCACTTAGCACGTTTGCGATAATCTGCACTTCCTGAAAGTAACCCTCGGGAAACAACGGCCGAATAGGCCTGTCGATCTGCCTGGCCGTTAGTGTTTCCTTCGTGCTTGGTCTGCCCTCGCGTTTAATAAATCCGCCCGGAAACTTGCCGGCTGCACTGTGTTTCTCGCGATAATCGACACTGAGCGGGAAAAAATCGATGTCTTCAAATCTCGGTGGGGCCGTGACCGCGGCAACAAGAACAATGGTGTCTCCATACTGGACGACTACTGCTCCATCCGCTTGTCTCGCGATTTTGCCGGTTTCGATAGATAAGGTTCTGCCCCCGATTTCTCTTTCGACTCTACAAAAATCAATCATATATTACCTCTTTGGTAGGTTATGTAATAAGGTAGTCTTGGCTCACTCTGCTTTGTGCAGGGCAAGTGATTCGTCCTCTTATGCTCTTCTATTTACGCAAGCCAAGACGGGAAATAATCCCTTGGTAGCGTTTGACGTCCTTTTTGCTCACATACTTGAGCAGTGCTGATCTGGTACCGACCATTTTCAGCAAGCCACGCCTGGATGCATGGTCTTTACGGTGGGTTTTGAGATGCTCGGTAAGGTCATTAATCCTTCTCGTCAATATTGCAACCTGCACTTCGGGTGAACCGGTATCGCTCTCGTGAGTCTCAAAATCATCAATAATCTTCTCTTTTTCCTGCTTCTTCAGCATCTTTTAGATAAATCCTTTCTTACATACTTTCAAACATCATATTATCCGGAGCGGAGATTCTAATCGAATATTAAAGTATTTGCAAGTCTTTTTTCCAACGTATTTTAAAAAAGATTTGCCATAGCCGGCGTAAAAACGGCTCTTTCATATGCCATCGGGCCGCTTAAAGCAAGCCTTGACCATGCTGGTCGACAATCACCTGCGGTTATATGGGAGTTTAATGCCTTAGATGCTCAATCGTGATTTTCGGCTGTTTTCTGTTCGAGGAAGGCTCCCAGGATTTCTGCAGCGGCGACGGCGTCAATTCGTTTTTTCATTTTACCTCTCGTAAAGTCCGCTGGAGCAAGTTTCTCCCCGGCACTGAAACTGCTCAGGCGTTCATCCTGGAGGTGGATTGGAACGGAGAGCTGTCCTTTCAACTGTTCGGCAAACTTCCGGACGAGTTTTGTTTGAGAGCTTTCCGAGCCGGTCATGTTCAAAGGCAGCCCCAGCACGACGGCTTCGACATTTTCGGCCTCGACTATCTCTGCAATTTTTTTCAGCAGTTCTTTCTGGCCATGGAGTACGGCAAGTGGCGAGGCAATGGTCTCGGCGGCATCACAAATCGCCAATCCCGTGCGTTTGGTTCCGTGGTCTATTGCCAAATATCTCATCTCGTTCAGCGTTCTGTGTGCTCAATAAAAAAACCGCAGCACGATGCACTCAATCATAGAAACTTTTCGCCGTCATGCTGTTTTATCAGCTCAAGCAGTTCTTTCAGTCTGTGGGTCTGGTCGATGTGGCAAATAAGTGTGGCATCCGGACTGTGGGCCACAACCATATTCTCCAGGCCAATGGCTGCTATCAGATGGCCTTTGTCTTCGGTTACTATGATGCTGTTATTGCAGTCGAGCAACTCGCTCTGGCCTGCGACAACAATATTTTTATTCTTGTCGGAACTGGTAACATCGGCAAGTGCGGCGAACGAGCCCATATCGAGCCAGCGACAATCAAGCTTTATGGCATTAACTCGGTCGGCCTTTTCCATTACGGCGTAGTCAATGCTGATTTTGGGCAGCTTTACAAACCAGTCCTGAAGCGTTTGTTGTTGATTTGGGCTGTCCCAGGCTGCTTGAATTTTGGCCAATGGCTCGGTAGCTTCGGGAAGAAACTTTGCCAGATTAGACAGGATTGTTTTGGCATTCCATACGAACATGCCGGAGTTCCAGAAGTATTGACCGGCTTCAAGATACTTTTTTGCAGTCTTTTCGTCAGGTTTCTCCCTGAATGCTTCCACGGAGTAAATTGTATTTTTGCAATTCGGACATTCCCGGTTATTACCGCATTTTATATAACCGAGCGAGGTGCTGGTAAAAGTAGGCTGGATTCCGAAAGTAATCATATCTTCCGGATTATTGTTGATGAAAGTCAATGCATCTTTGAGGCCCTGTTGCAGCACTTCGGCGGGCTCTATTATCTGGTCGGCGGTAAGAACGGCGATTGTAGCTTCGGAGTCATATTTGCTCAGAACGGTTGAGACCAGCCCAATAGCACCGGCAGTATCACGTACGGCCGGTTCGGCTATGACATTATTAAAGGGCAGTTCCGACAGGTCTTCACGGACCACATCCGCATAGCCGGCATTCGTGAGAACAATAATGTTTCTTATGTCGAATATGGGCCTCAGACGCTCGAAACAACAACGAAGAAGCGTCTTGCCGTCGAGGAGCTTTAAGACCTGTTTGGGACGTTTTTGCCGGCTGAGAGGCCATAATCTCTTGCCTGTTCCCCCCGCCATTATCACTGCGTAATTCATTTTCGTCTCCAGTTCTCCCTAATACAAAATCCACGCGTATTAAACAAGATACTTTTTATCGATTTTAGTCTTAGATTGAATTTCCTTTGCGAAGTCTTCGTAACCTGCCTTGTTCATAAGCGCAAACGTGGCTTCTTTGCCTAATTCAACAGCGGGTTGATCGTAAGGATTGATGCCGAACAGAGTACCCATTAAAGACGTTGTTACTTCATACAGATATATGAATTGCCCCACCGTGTAAGCATTAACTTTATCGAAAAACACCGTGATGCAGGGCCGCTTACTCTCTAAGAGGGCATATTCGGTTGCCTTCTTTTCGTCGTTGAACAATGTGCTCATTTTTTTGCCGGCGAGAAAACCAAGTTCCGGCGCGCAATCGGGCGCCGGGCCTATCTTGACATCCCTGCCAAAATTGTTGACCTTCAGGAAAGTAAACAGTTTATCATTGGGACCCTCGCGATACAACTGCACCTGGCTGTGCTGGTCGGTGGCGCCGAGTGCCTTGACCGGTGTCGGGCCTACCCAGACTTTGCGTTTATTCAAATCCAGTTTCTTGCCGAGACTCTCCGCCCACAATTGCCGGTACCAGTCGGCCATATCCTTGAGTGCATAGCTGTAAGGCATCATTACTGAGATCGGTTTGCCGTGCGTATAGTAATGGTAATTTATCGCGGCATTGATCGCTGCGGGATTCTGCAAAAATCGCGTTGTTTTGACACGAGTATCCATATCACGGGCACCGGCGAGGAGTTGGCTTATATTGATGCCGCACATCGCGGCACTAAACAGGCCGACTGCGCTTAGAACGCTGAATCTGCCGCCGACGCCATCGGGAACTTCGAGCGTTTGAAGCTTGTCGCTGTCGGCTATTTTTCGCAGGGTTCCCCCCTTTGCGTCGGTAGTCGCCACGACCCGCTTTCGATAACCAGCCTTGCCGAGCGAATCAATGAGCAGTTCACGAATGGTCATGAACTGTGCCGCAGTTTCGGATGTTCGGCCGGACTTACTTATTACGTTAAAAACAGTCCTTTTAAGCACTGGTTTTATATAGTCGAGAAAAGAGCCGAATTGGGCGGGATCGACGTTATCAAGGACGAAGAGTTGTGGTCTCCTGGATTGCTTGTCGCCGGGATCGGGCAAAAAGGGGCGTAAAGCCGTATCCAAAGCGATATTCCCCAGAGCCGAGCCGCCGATACCTAAGAC
>CAZSOR010000225.1:0-7817 GCA_964608395.1 uncultured Pirellulales bacterium | reverse complement strand
CTCAGGTAGTCCTTTCGGTTATATGTGGGCACACAGATACTGACTTTAGGATTCATACGAAACTTTCTTATTTACGCTGCCTGCTATTTCCAGGGAGCATTACAAGTTCCTGTTTCTATAACATCGAGTATATATTTTGCCGTTCAGTAACTGTCCTCGGATATGCTTGATTAATTCTGAGAACTGATCTCTTACAATGTTATTATCGATTCAGGTACATAGATTCATAATACTTCCGGTAATCCCCGGAGACGATGTTTGCGAGCCAACCGGTATTCTTTAGGTACCAGTCGATAGTTCTGTTAATACCTTCCTCGAAACGTACAGATGGCTGCCAGTTAAGCTCTCTTATTATCTTGCTTGCGTCGATAGCGTATCGCCTGTCGTGTCCAGGCCTGTCGGTTACATGCTTTATCAGCGATTTCGGCTTGCCCAGATGGTTGAGTATCAGATCGATGACTTCCAGATTCGCTTTTTCGTTGCAGCCGCCAATATTGTAAATCTCGCCGGGCGGCGCTTTTTGCAGCACCTGCCAGATCGCCGTGCAATGGTCATACACATACAACCAGTCCCGCACGTATAATCCATCGCCATAGACCGGTAGTTCCTTATCGTTGATGGCATTGTTAATCATCAGGGGGATCAGTTTTTCCGGGAACTGGTATGGGCCGTAGTTGTTCGAACATCGTGTGATGTTATATTTAAGGCCCCACGTATGCCCGAACGCCCTGACGAGGTGGTCTGCCGAGGCCTTGCTTGCCGAGTAGGGCGAATTCGGACTCAGCCGCGTCCGTTCGGTGAATTTTCCTTCCGAGCCTAATGAGCCATATACTTCATCGGTAGAGATTTGGATGAACCGCTCCAGCTTCTTGTCGCGGGCGGCTCCGAGCAATGTGAGTGTGCCGGTAACATTGGCTTCGATGAAGACTTTCGGCTCGGTGATCGAACGGTCCACGTGGCTCTCGGCGGCGAAATTGATTATCGCATCGATATTGTGTTCGTCGATAGTTCTTTCAACCAGTGCGCCGTCACATATATCGCCTTTGATGAATTTGTGATTTTCGTGCTCTAAGAATTCGGCAAGATTTTCAAGATTGCCGGCGTAAGTGAGCTTGTCGAGGTTGACTACAAAGCAATCGGGATGCTCGCCGAGCACCATTCGCACGAAGTTGCTGCCTATAAATCCTGCACCGCCTGTAACCAGAAGTCGTTTCATAACTGCCTTAAAAAAAGTTCCAATGGAGTCTGCCAGTGCCCGATCGGCTCATCGAGCAAACGTGCGATTTTACTGCAATCGAAGCGACTATTCAAGGGCCTTGTCGCGGGGCTTTGAAAATCGATCGTCTTGCATGGCAGCAGATTGACATCCATCGAAAGTTTGTCCAATATGAATTCTGCCATGCCGAACCGGGAGACGTAGCCGGCGCTTGCAAAATGATATATGCCCTCGGGCTTTTTTCGCAGCAATTCGCAGATGACCCTAGCCGCTTCGACTGTCGCGGTCGGCGAACCTGTCTGGTCGTCAACGACCTTCAGTGTATCCTGTGATTTTGCACGTTGGATGAGCTTGGTTACGAAATTATTACCGGCCGAGCCGTAGGTCCACTCCACACGAACAATGCAATATTCACAGCCGCTCCGGGCCAGCAGTTGTTCTCCTTCCAGCTTGGTTTTGCCGTAAGTGTTTATGGGATTTGGATGGTTGGTCTCGACGTAGGGTTTATCGCCGCACCCGTCAAAGACGAAATCGGTGCTGATATGGAGGACCCATTTGCCGGCTTCGCGAGCGACTGTACCGAGCCGCCCTACCGCCTCGGCGTTGACCTGGTATGCCAATTCGCCCTGACTTTCAGCTCCATCGACATTCGTATAGGCGGCACAATTTACGATGATTTCGGCGCCGGTAACGGCCTGCTCCAAGTGATCGTCGTCGGTTATATCAAACTCCGGCAGGTCGAGGACAATCGGATCAAATCCCCGCTGCCGGCAGGTCTGAACTAAATCGGAGCCAAGCATCCCCCTGCCGCCTAAAACAGCAATCCTGGTGCCTTCAGCCGCCATCATATACTCCCGAATTGCGGCAGATTTTCAGGCCGGAGGTCTTTGAGTCTGGGATAGACCGCATCTTTAGTCGACAGCGCCGGTTGGGCTATCGGCCATTTGATTCCGATGTCCGGGTCGTTCCAGATAATGCCCTGTTCGGTCGCCGGATTATAGAAATCGGTGCACTTGTATGAAAAAAGTGCCGTCTCGCTCGTCGCGCAATATCCGTGAGCGAAGCCCGGCGGGACATACATCTGCCTGTGGTTTGATTCGGAAAAGACCTCACTAAGCCACTGACCATAAGTCGGAGAACCAACGCGAATATCGACGACAACATCTACGACCTCGCCCGATAAGACCTGAATCAGCTTGCCTTGCGATTGAGGTTGTTGGAAATGCAATCCGCGCAGAATTCCTTTTTTTGAGAATGAGATATTATCCTGCACGAAAGAACCGGGAATGCCGGCCTGCTCGTAACGCGTGCTGTTCCATGTTTCTAAAAAGTATCCCCTGCCGTCGGTGAATACTTTCGGCTCCAATATGAGCACTCCGGAAAGTTTTGTTTCTTTAATATTCATTTTATATCATGCTGCCATTCCTTATCAGATGGGCGGCTCCTTTGCAACTAATTCATTGGCCTTGTTGAGCGATTCGAATGTGCCGGCGTCCGTCCACCAGCCGTCGATGATGTCATAAACCAGTTGATCCTTTGCTATATAAGCTTCGTTCACATGAGTAATTTCAAGCTCTCCGCGACCTGACGGCTGGAGCGTTCTTATTATGTCAAAGACGGTAGCGTCGTAGAAATAAATGCCGGTCACGGCATAATCCGACTTGGGCTGCTCAGGCTTTTCTTCGATGCCGATAATCCTGCCTTCCGACAGCTCGGCAACGCCAAAGCGCTGCGGATACTGTACTTGCTTGAGGAGTATCCTGGCGCCAGCCTGCTGGGCGATGAATTTGTCGGCATAGTTTTTGAGGTTCGCCTGGAAGATATTATCACCGAGGATGACGGAGATGGGGTGACCGTCTGCGAAATTCTCCGCCAATGCCAGGGCCTGCGCGATTCCGCCGGCCTCGTCCTGGACCTTGTACGTGAATCTGCAGCCGAAATTTCTTCCGGAACCCAGCAAGCTTACCACGTCGCCCATGTGCTCGACGCCGGTTACAATCAGGATTTCCTCAATGCCGATTGCAGTGAGTTTTTCGATGGGGTAAAAAATCATCGGCTTTTGCCCCACCGGCAGCAAGTGCTTGTTTGTAACCTTTGTCAGCGGCCTAAGCCGCGAGCCTGTTCCCCCTGCGAGAATTATGCCTCGTAAGTCCATATTCACCTCACTATTCTCAAGTAATTGCTTTTGTCGCTCCGGTTGTGAAACCGCCATCGACTAAAATTATCTGTCCCGTAATATATGCCGAGGCGTCCGACGCCAGAAAGATAACCGCGCCGTCAAGGTCGTTCGGCAGGCCCGGACGATTTAGAGGAATTCGGGTTTTGATATTTTCTACCCATTGCTTGTTTTCGTACAAAGCCGCGTTTTGAGCCGTTTTGAACCAGCCTGGAGCCAGCACATTCACCGTGATTCCGTATTTGCCCCATTCTGCGGCAAGACTCTTAGTCATCATCAGCACTCCACCCCGGCTGGCCGTATAAGGTGTTATTCCCTCCATGCCGAAGACGCACGTGCATGAACCCATATTAATTATTCTGCCGTAGTTGCGTTTTATCATCTCCCTGGCGACAGCCTGGGCGCAGAAAAAGTTGCCCTTGAGATTGGTATCAAGAACAGTGTCCCAGTCCTCCCATGAAAAATCGGCGCTTGGGCTTCGGATATTTAAGCCGGCATTGTTGACCAGAATATCAATCTTGCCGTACTCTTCGATGGCCATCCGGACCATATTCTCGATATCGCTCTGCGAGAGCACGTCTACCTGGACAGCTAAAGCCTTTCTGCCGAGAGATTCTATTTCCTTTTTGAATTCGGTCAGGCTCGATAACGTCCGGCTGGTAATCACCAAATCGGCGCCGGCTTTGGCAAGTGCCCTGCCGAAATACTGTCCGAGGCCCCGGCTGGCCCCGGTTACAATCGCAACTTTGCCGGAAAGGTCAAACAAATCCTGCATCTTTGATTCCTCTGTCTTATGGTTCCAAAACGATTTTCACCAGATTCTCCTCGGCCTTGAGCAACCGGTCGAAAGCCTCCGGCCCTTCCTGCATCGGCAAGACATCGCTTATCAATGGTTCAACGCTGATTTTACCCGAAGCGACGAGCTCTATGCAATCGCGGAATTCACCCGAACTTGCGTAAGAACCCGTGAAAGTCAGCTCTCTGGCAATTAATTGCTGCAAGTCAAATTCGGCTTTCTTTTCCAGATTGCCGACGGCGACAACGTATCCGCCCATTCTTGTTATGGCCACGGCATCTGCGAAAGTTTTTGCATAGCCGACCGCTTCGAGAGTAACGTTGGCTCCTTTGCCTTCTGTTTCCTGTAGAATCGCCTCGTACAGATTTAATTTGAGCGGGTTGATGAGCTTGTCGGCCCCGAGCTTTTTCGCCAAATCGAGCCGAAATTCATTTATATCGACCGCGATGACCTTGGCGGCGCCCCGCAACCTGGCCGCCTGCAATATGAAAAGACCGATTGTCCCAGCTCCAATTACAACTACGGTATCGTTGTTCGATATAGGTGCCCTGTTGGCGGCATGAGTGCCGATTGATGCCGGTTCCAATAGGGCCGCGTGGACGAACGACAATTCATCCGGAATTTTCGAGACAATCCACGAGGGCACGGCAACATATTCGGCAAAAGCGCCGTGTCTTTTGAACGCCGGAACTGAGACGCCCAGGACCTGCCGCTTATCACAGCGATTGATG
Source organism: uncultured Pirellulales bacterium (assembly GCA_964608395.1). Classification (GTDB taxonomy): domain Bacteria; phylum Planctomycetota; class Phycisphaerae; order Sedimentisphaerales; family Anaerobacaceae; genus JAFGPJ01. Next base: position 2,898 of record CAZSOR010000225.1, on the reverse strand, counting down.
CGGCCGGAGAGGCAGGCTTCGCATTTGTTGCAATAAACGGTCGAATCGAAGCAGACCCTGTCGCCCTTCTCAAAACCGCTCACATTCTTACCGAGCCCTTCAACGATGCCGGCCGCCTCATGGCCCATGATCAGAGGCGGAATTCTCCTGCCGGTCTTGCCGGTAAAGCCGTGCACATCCGAGCCGCAGATTCCACAGGCCTTGACGCGAATCAGCACATCGTCGTCGCCGGCCTCCGGATCGGGGAAATCCGAATATTCGAATGAATACGGTTTCGTGTAAATTAAAGCCTTCAATTAAGTCCTCCATTGAATAATACTAAAATTAACTCAAAGCATGGAAAATACGGCTTGATTTTAACTTGTGGTCAACGGTCTGTCCACTTTTTTTTGGAACCTTCAGCCCGGTCAATCAGACAAAGTCACATTCCTGCCGGTTTCTTTGGGCTCGAAAATGTGAATTTTTTCAGGATCAATGTACATTTTCACTTCATTGTTGGCCTGAAGCTTTGTGTGAGGATCGATACCGACGACGAATTTCTGTCCCGACGTATGAATCAGATAGACATCCGTTCTGTTACCGACCGGTTCAACGACGTTGACTGTTGCGGAAATGGCATTGTCGCTCTGTCCGGGAAATTGCTGCGGCGAGATATTCTCCGGTCTTACTCCCATGACCATCTGCTTGCCATCATATTCTTGCAGCACGGTTTTCATGCGCTGCGGCAGTCTGACGGCATCATTGCCGATTGCAAAATACGCCGAATCGTTTTTGAATTTTAGGCTGCCTGCGAAGAAATTCATCGGCGGTGTACCGAGAAAGCCGGCGACGAATTTATTGACCGGCCGCTCATAAACATCCATCGGGCCGGCTGTCTGCTGTATTTCGCCGTCACGCACCACGCAAATCCTGCCGCCCAGGCTCATCGCTTCAGCTTGGTCATGGGTCACATAAATGGTTGTTGTTCCAAATCTCTGGTGCAGGCTTTTCAGTTCCGCACGGGTGGTGAGGCGCAGCCCGGCGTCGAGATTGCTCAAAGGCTCATCGAACAGAAACACCCGGGGGCTGCGAACGATGGCCCTGCCGAGAGCCACCCGCTGGCGCTGGCCGCCGGACAGGGCCCCGGGTTTTCGTCGCAGCAGGTGCTCGATGCCCAGCAGCTTTGCAGCCTCCCCGATGCGTTTTTTTCTCTTGGCCCGGGGGATATTGCGCATTTTCAGGGCGAAAGCCATGTTCTGATAGGCATTCATGTGGGGATACAAGGCGTAGTTCTGGAATACCATGGCGACGTCTCGGTCCTTCGGAGAGACATCATTGACAAGACTATCTCCGATATAAATGTTGCCGGAGGTCATTTCTTCCAGCCCGGCGATCATTCTTAAAGTTGTGGTTTTTCCGCATCCGCTCGGTCCGACGATGACCATGAACTCGCCGTCGGCGACATTCAGACTGAAATTACGGACCGCCGTAACTTTGCCTTCGAAAACCTTGGTGACATTTTCCAATAAAATCCGGGCCATGCTTTTTGTCTCAAGAACAATCAAAAAATATTTCGCCGGAACCGATGCTTCGCGCGCCAGGCAAACAGAGAGCCTATCAGAATATAGCCGACCATGCAAATTGACATCCAAAGCGTTGATTCGGCCGCGTTCAAAGTACCTTGTCCGGGCCAATAATAGCTTCCCGTCTTATCCGGTGTTTCGCCGGCGGTAGCTATCATTATATTTCCCATGTGAACAAAGGGATTCGTATCTATATAGCCTTCGACCAGATCACGAGCTTCATCGGTGAACGGAGTGTTGATCGAGGCAACTATGCCCATCAGCAGGGGCAATATGGCCCAGATTACTGCTGCCAGAGTGAAATTCATTATAACTGCTGTGGTCGTGTTCTTAAAGCGGGAGCTGAAATACAATCCACTGCTTGATAGAAATATCACCGTCCATGTCACCAGAATCCCTGTCTGGAAAATTGCTAACGGGTGGATGAATCCTATAAGGCTAAAGGCAATAATATGGCCGAAAAGCAGCAACCATGCCGGAAAACATCGCCGCAGGGCCCCAAGGAACTTGCCGAGGAGAATATCTTTGTCATCCAGCGGTGTAGCAAGCAGCACCGGCCAGGAACGAGCCTCTCTTTCGGAGGTGATACTCGTTGCCGGAAGAACAATTGTAAATAGCATTCCCACTGCCATGAAAATTACGGCGTATGCCGCATGTGTTCCTTCATCATCCAATATATTTGCTTTGGCACAAAGGTAATACGTTCCACTCAGCAGTATCAGGCCGATAGATGCTAAGATGCAGGTACGGATCTTATGATGTCTGAACATTGGAGATCGCAGCTCTTTCCAGATGATCGGAGGGCCGACAACGCGTCTGATTGCCCCGGCTAAAGCCTGCTGATTGGCTCCGGCTCCCTTTGCGGCACGACGAGAGCGGCACTTACCGGCCGAATTATCCAATTGCCCCGTGGCCTGCCGCAGCGCGACTTTACGGACTATAATCACCGAGACAAACAACAAAACTGCCGATGCAGCCAGCATGATGCCGCAGTGCAAAGGCCATGAGTAAAAGGTAATTGCCGCTGCCGAGCGAGGTTCTACCATTGCGATTGTGTTGATAAACATGCTGCAGTAGGGATTAGGCAGAAAAATTAAGGTAAATATACTTCTCTCCGATATCGCAGGATTCGCTATGTCCCAGACAGCATAAAGGCCAAGCGGCAGCAGTGCGAAGATCGTCACGAGTGCAATAAAAGTCATAATAATGACAACATAGGTTCTTCGGCTGAATATTGAGAAGAACAAGCTGAGCGTGCCGACAAAAATGACGGTCGTCAGAGTGATACAAAGGCTCGATATAACGTAATTCCAGGGCACGCCGCCCATGACGCGGA
>CAZSOR010000224.1:1245-7861 GCA_964608395.1 uncultured Pirellulales bacterium | reverse complement strand
TTTTATGATTGCCGGTTTTCTGCATTTGCCAATCTGGTTTTACAAAAGCAGCGAGCTGCCTGTGATTGTCGCTGTTCTCAGTTGCCTGACAATGGCGTTTGCCATAGTTGGCCTGACAGGGCTAATCAGCAGGTTGGGCTATCGCATGAAGGCATGATTGCGGCCGGAGTTCCGCCGGGAGCGTCTCAACGCTTGCCGGTATAGGACCAGACGATGTCCCAGTCTGTCTTTTGTTTCTTTTCTCTTGGACTGCCGCCGTTGTCCTTCTCGTCCGGGCCGATGCTGTAGAGGATAAAGCCCTGTCCCTGGGGTTTGTAGCGAAGCGGCTCGTTAGAGAACGGATCATCAAGGTTCTTCAGCTTTAGCTTTTCAAGCGTCTCCGGAAATGCACCCTGGGCCATTCTTTCTTGCAGCAAGGCAAGTCCCGCCCGGGTGATGCGCATCTGAGCGATGGCCTCCCAGTACCGTTCATTCACACGACCTATTGCCGGAACTAACATAGATGTTACTATGTTCAGACGAGACTGCATTTGCTCTGCCTTTTTGTCTATAGTGCTTGCACCATTGGGGGGGTACGGCTGCTGAAAGAACCGGGTGTATTCGCCCATGATCCGCAGGTATGCCGCATGATCCGCCAGAGACAGGGGCTTGAAAGCCGAGTAGAGGCTCATCAACATTCCTCCCAATTCCGATTCATTACCGGCACTGGCTGTCAGATAGAACCCGGCCTGTCCATTTCTCAGCAGGTTGAATGCCCATTCGCCGACGAGCAGGCGTTCACCATCCAGGGCAAGCACGAGAGGCGTGCGGTCCTCGTAGTCCAGCAGCAGGCTCTCTAAGATGTTGTATTGCACTGTGTTAGGCGGGGCAATTTCGCAGATTTTCTGGATTGTCTCACACGAGGTCCTTATCGAGGCAAAACGCACAATCAGGCTGATAAGAACCGGCTCATTCCGCAGCGCATCGGCGAATCTTAACTGGGTCTGAACAAGGTTCCACGCGGCATCGGGCCGCCCAGCCTCAACTTCAAGACATGACTTGGCCCCGATGATGCGTATAATGTTCCTAAAGTCTCCCAGACTTGGCATGAGCATGTTAAAGCCAGCCTTATAATCGTGTTCGAATCGGAACGAACGTCGCCGGGCTCCCTGCTCGACAACCGAAAGGGCCTGGGTTACCACATCCTGCTCGATCAGTTGCTGTAATTCAGCAAGCTTGTCCGGCTCAAGCGAGTCGGTCGTGAATTTACTGGAGAGCCCACCCAAATACTCCAGCAGATTTCCTTCCGGTGCCGCGCTCATTTCCATATCATTTACTGCCTGCGGGCCTTCACCCAAATACTCCAGCAGGTTTCCATCCGGCGCCGGCTGGGCTTTAAGCAGCAGAATGGCGCTCTCGTAGAGCAGGGCGGCGTTCTCGGAGTCGGGCACTTCCGGCGGTATAACGTCGGACTGCCTCATCGGCCTGCCATCTTTTTTCAGATCCGCATAAGCCCGACGAAGCTTCACTCCGAAGACACCGACGGCAATAGCGTAGATCAGGCTCAGAACAACCAGTACGATGGCGATGTATTTCAGGATTTTCACGGTTCTTTTTCGCATTTGAATTATCCTTTCGTTATTTGCATCTATGAGTACGAATTGAAGCCAGGCTGCGTTGGAAACAGACGGCTTCTGCCTTCGACCGGGGCCGGTGGTTTTGAAACTCCGTTCTGCTGGGCTTCATCAAGAATATTTCGCATTGTCTCGGCATAGCTGCGTAATACCGAAGCATCGGTTATAGATGAGCTGCGGCCAGTTGAAACCATTTGTCTGACAATAGGGCTGTAGGGTATTTCCGTTAGTGTATCGAGATTGGCGAATTGTTGATGTTCAACCTGGAGTCTGCGGGGCTGCCATCGGGCAAGTGAGTAATCGCTGGAGGAATTAGCCAGCCATATTACGAATACCGCCGCTGCGGCCGAGACCAAAAGACGCCTGACAGGAATCTGCCAAGGCAGTTCCAGCGAGGTTTGCTTCCAGGCCTTTGCCGCCTCAGCAGTAATCCGCTCTTTTAGTTCGGATGATGGCTCGGGCAGGTGTGCTTTTCTCAAGATATCTTCGATCTGTTTGTTTTCAGTATTTTCGTTCATGATATAATATTCCCCAACAGAGTTCGCAGCCTTTCTATGCCGTAACGGTATCGGCTTGCTATGGTATTTGGGGATAGTCCCAAAAGCCTGGAGATTTCCAAAAATGTTTTCTGTCTGTATATCTTCATAACAATCACTTCACGCTGCGGCTGCGGCAAATTAGCTAAGGCAGCCTGCAATTGTTCAGCCAGTTCATTCGACTCATGGCGGCCTTCCGGCACAATCAGCCATGATTCATTTACGGCCTTAATTGTTCGGCCTTTTTTACGGCGACCAATAAGCCTGAAAGCTTCATTTCGGGCCATCCGATACACATAGGCGTCCAGGCGGCGAGCCTTAGCCAACCTGTGACGCTTGCGAACAATCCTGACAAAGACCGTCTGGAGCACATCTTCGGCATCGTGTCTTGAACAAAGGACGGCCTGGAGATACGCCAGCAGATCGCCTGCGTATCGATCCCAAATCAATTCCACGGTAGCCGGATCGTTCCGTGCCAGAGCTGCTTGCAGCATATTATCAGGCAGAATCTTGTCCAAAATGTTGTCCCAGCTTCGATTCATTAGTAAAGACAGCTTGACGCTGCCGTTTTGTCTACTAATTATACTTTTTTTGTAAATAGATTTTTAACCTTACCAGAAAACGCCCGGAATACAAATCTGTCATTTATAAAAACTTATGATTTAGAGTGCTTACTTTTTCTCTTGCACCCTGTTGGCTTAATACGTAAACTTGATTTTCCTGGTTTCATAGTAGACAACTAAAACTATTACATAGGAGAAAAAATGATGAAGACCAAAACCATTCACCGACGCGATTTCCTGAAATCCACCATTGCTACCGGGGCCGGACTGATCATCTTACCGAGCGGTACGCTCTCCGGCGCCAATTCGGCTAATAACAAGCTCAATGTCGCCATGATCGGCACATGGGGCAGGGCCGATGCGCATTTCGGCGCGATCTCCAGTGAAAACATCGTCGCTTTGTGCGATGTGGACGAGAATCACCTGGACCACGGATCCAAGAAATTCCCCAAGGCCAAACGCTACGTCGACTGGCGCAAATGCCTCGAACAGAAGGACCTGGATGCCGTGATCTGCTGCACTACGGATCACACGCACGGCTTTATCGCCAATTGGACTTTGAACCGAGACCTGCACTGCTATATGGAGAAGCCGCTGGGCCATTCGGTTGAGGAAGCACGTGTAGTCCGGGCAAACTACCTCAAGAAAAAGCATAAGCTGGCCACACAGATTGGCACGCAGCGTCACGCCAAGCCGAACTTCGAGCGTGTGCGCGAGCTGGTGAAAGACGGAGCTATCGGCGAGCTGACCGATTGCTACGCCTGGGGCAACCGCCAGATTCGCAGGCCCGGCTATCCGCCGGCCAAGGGTACGCCCCCCAAGACTCTCCACTACGACCTTTGGATTGGGCCGTCACCGTTCCATCCATATAATCCGGAGTATTTCAAAGGCGGTCCCGGTTCGAACTGCCTGTCGTGGAATATGTACTGGGATTTCGGCACCGGCCAGGTCGGCGATATGGGCAGCCATACGATCGACCTTGTGTGGAACGCGATTGATGCGGGTCTGCCCACAACGGCTGAGGGCGAAGGCCAGGAATACAATCCTGAAGTTACGCCCGTTGAACTGCATACTTCTTTCGATATCCCGAAAAATGACTGGCGCGGGCCTGTTCGCGTCCACTGGTACCAGGGCGGCATGATGCCGAGGTCGCCGAAGGGATACGTCGATCTGAACAAGATCGGACACGGCGCGATGTTCAAGGGTACCAAGGGTTATATCGTATGTGATTACGATTCGCGGATTTTGCTGCCGTTCGGTGACAATGCTGACATGACGTATTACAACCGGCGGTCGAAAGATAAAGTAATTCCGCCGCTGGGCCACTTCCAGAGAGAATGGGTCGATGCGTGCAAGGGCGACCTAAAGACCAGTTGTGATTTCGAGTATGGCGGCAATGCGATCGAGATGATGCACCTGGGCCTCGTAGCCTACCGCGTCGGTAAGAAACTCGAGTACGACAGCGCCCGTGGCCGCGTCACCAACAGCGCCGAGGCCAACGCTCTGCTGGGCCGCGAATACCGCCCCGGCTGGACCCTTAACGGATAAGGTCACGGCTCGATGACATCTGAATTTGAATCTATTCGGGACCTGTACTGATTGACTCGGTATGGGTCCCGTTTATTTTCGGGCAACATATAGCTCTTACGTCATAAATAGTAGGATTTGCGAAAATGAATTTCGCTTGTATTTGTCGTCGAATTTTGTGATAATCAGGTACGGGAAAGCTGAAAGAACGGGCAAGGAGAACACAGGTGGCTAATAGTCATAATTCAAAGTTCGTGGTTGCCATTTTGACTGTGTTGGTCACTTTTCTGCCGGTTTTGAAAGGGCAGGAGATAACGATCCCTTCGAGTGATTTCAGGGTGACTGTTGAGGCCGATTGGGATGCGCAGGAAAAGCGACTGGGCCGGGATGTTTCATCGCCCAAGGCGATTGGAGCGATATTGTTCGCTGCCGAGAGGTTGCTTGCCGACCTTTCGCGCGGGCCGGATGCTCCCGAACTCAACGTCGAGAGGGCGGCGCTGGCTAAGTTGAAGTTACGCTCAGCAGATGTTGACGAACTGACCGATTCGGGACGTGTAAAACTATATCATGACATCCGCTGGGTGACGCGCAGTATCGTCCTGAAGAATCCCCTGATTGCGGACAAACGCGTGATTTTTATGAAGCGAAAGCGTTTTATCTGCCAGATGCTGCATGAGTACCTTGGCTACTATTATGACTACGAGGACATCGCCGGTGGAGGAATCTATCTGCTGGAGCGGCCCGGCTATTCGTTCGAGTATCAACATCTGACAAAAAATATAACCGGCCGGGGCAATTATACTACGCTGGCTCTTTCTTATGACGCCGGGACGATTTATTTCGCCTTTGCCGGGCGGGCCGCACAGAAACCGGATTATTATTCTGACCAGCGCAAATGTTTCCATATCTATGCCATGGACGCCGACGGCGGCAATGTCAGGCAAATCACCCACGGCCCTGACGATGACTTCGACCCATGTCCCTTGCCGGACGGCGGCCTGGCGTTTATGTCGTCGGATCGCGGGGGCTTTACTCGCTGCAACAATCCGTGGGAACCGCTGCCGGCTCATACCCTGCACCGGCTCGATCCGACCTTGAAACACCGGCGTATCCTGTCGTTCCATGAGACAAGCGAGTGGCATCCGTCCGTGCTGCATGACGGGCGAATTGTATATATCCGCTGGGACTATGTGGACCGCTCGGCGGCGAACTTTCACGGGCTCTGGATTTCTAATCCGGATGGTACCACTTCTATGGCGCTGTTCGGCAATTACACTATGCGTATCAATGCCTGCTATCAGCCCAGGGCGATTCCGAATTCGCACAAACTCGTTTTTCTTGCCGGAGCACACCATGCCGACGTGGGCGGCTCGCTGGTCGTGCTCGATCCGTATCGTATCGCCCTGGATCCGGAAACGGGTCAGGATAGTTTCGATTCGATCGAGATGCTGACTCCGGAAGTGTGTTTTCCCGAGGCTCCCGGCTGGCCCGGCAGCTATTTCCACAGCCCCTGGCCGTTGTCGGAGAATTATTTTCTGGTGTCGTTCAGCTTCGATCCTCTGCCGGGGATGGGGCCTAATGTTAAGCGTGACACCGAGACGGGGTTGTACTATTTCGACCGGTTCGGGAATATGGAATTGCTGTACCGGGAAAAGGGCATTTCGTCCATGTATCCGATTCCGCTCGAATCGAGGCCGAAGCCGCCTGTTGTGCTCGGCACGCTGGATGAAGAGCTGGGCGACGAGGGCGAGTTCTTCCTTTCGGATGTACGCAAGAGCCATTTTCCCATGCCGGAGGATCGCCGTATAGTTGAGCTGCGTGTTTTTCAGGTTTTGCCCAAGAGCCGTACGCACGTCGCCAATAAACCGCGTATAGGTCATGCCAATGCAGAGAGCGCACGCATGCTTCTCGGTACGGTTCCGGTCGAGTCGGACGGCTCGGCTTATTTCCGTGCCCCTGCGAGAAAACCTTTATATTTTCAGGCGGTGGATGAAAACGGCAGGGCGGTCCAATCTATGCGTTCGGTCACGTATTTGCAGCCGGGCGAACGGCAGGGGTGCATAGGCTGTCACGAGCCGCGCAACCAGGCAGTGACAACTCGAAAGACCCGTCCTGTTGCCATGCGACGAGAACCTTCCAGATTGAAGGCGGGTCCGGAGGGGACGCTGCCTTTCAGTTTTCCGATTCTGGTTCAGCCGATTCTGGATAAGAACTGTGTTAGTTGTCACGATGGTAATCCCGGTCCGAACAAGAGCAAGGTGGCGTTGACCGGCGAGCCGGCGGGACAATTTTCCAAGTCGTATGAGAGCCTCAAACCGTTTGTGAAATGGTATGAGTGGGGCGGGGCCAGTATCGAGCCGATTATAACCCGTCCCGG
>CAZSOR010000224.1:0-1145 GCA_964608395.1 uncultured Pirellulales bacterium | reverse complement strand
GCGAATATTGTGCCGAGACCGACCTGCCGGCCGTGAAGATCGTGGAGGGCGCCGTCGATGCTGGACATCATATCCAGCGTATGGCTGAACAGATGCTCGCCGCCGGAAGCGGGCGCCGATGTCCCTATGATGGTCATTGCGATGCCGGAGTATAGCAGGGCGTTAAACAAAGCCTCGATAGCGGCGGGCCTGCGGTTGCGGATGTCACCCGGCCGGTCGAAATAGTACGGTTCAAGGGAGTTGATGATTTCGCTGCAATAGCGGCAGAAGGATTCGCCGCAGAACAGATGGTTGAATTTCCAGTCGGCGGTACTGACGGGCTTGGCGATGGTGTCACCGAGGCCGGAGGTGGTCAGCTCGAAAGGAGCCTCGACGATGATAGTTGGAATTCCAAATACCGCTAAAGGTGCCCGGGCACGAATCAGGGTCTTGACGCCTTTGATCGTCGGGGCGACATTGGCGGCGGCAAAGCCGTTCATCGTCGCGGCGGTCGCAAAGACGGCATAAGGAATGTCCTTATCGAAAGCCGACCACTTGGTCAGATCGTTGACGACGCCGGTACCGACTGCGAGGGCAATATCTGCCGGCGGCATCAGGTCATTGAGCCGGGCATGAGTCACATCGTCGCAAACGGGGCCGCCGTGACTCATGTCGGGTACAATGATTTCGTGGACGGACCAGCCTGTTTGTTCGAGGGCTTCTTTGGCTCGCTCGCCGGCAATTGCCCGGGTCCGCTTGTCGGCCACAAGAACAATACGACGGCCGCCGACGAGAGAGCCCAGCGCCTCGGGCAGACGCTCTATGGCATCCTCGGCATAAATGATGCTCCTGACGGGAACTTTGTGGCTTCGTCCGCATTCGCAATCGAAGGTAGTATTGAGCATTTTTTCAAGATTCATTGCTTCGCCTTACATTATCTTTTCCAGGACCACTTGCTGGCCTTCGGTAAAGTGTGCCGAAGCGGCGTCTTCCGGGCTGATCCGCAGCAACTCCGCATCTTCGGATTCGATCGGCGTGCCGGCCTTGACATGTACGGATCGCAGCCCGCCATACCACCAGCGGATATGGCTGGCGTAGAGCAGGTCACCCGGGTCGGCGGCCATTTTATCGAGGGCCGACTTCGAAACAATAACCACGTTCTGCCC
>CAZSOR010000223.1:2946-7876 GCA_964608395.1 uncultured Pirellulales bacterium | reverse complement strand
CGTAAATAATTATGATACAAGATAAAACCCAAAGAACAAGGCCGATCTGAAACGGTAAATCCTTATACATAAGCTGCAGCGGGTCAGAGAATCTGCCCTGTTGTATTAACAAACTGAAACGAAAAATGCAGTACAGGACCAGCGGCGTAGTATATACAAGATTATTCGTACCGAAAATCCGCAGTGTCCTGTCATCCATCGTATATAGCAGAAAACATACCACTGCCAGGCCACTTGTGACATCAAGCATGTGAGCGAGCAGCTCGGGCGTATAGCCGGCCAAGGTTTCGCGAAATGATTCGCTGTTTTCACGAAGCAGGATTATTTCGCCCCGGCGTTTGCTGAACGCCAAAAACAGGCACAGAGCAAAGGTGCAAATGATCAGCCAGGGCGAGATAAATACGCCCACAACGATTGCCCCGGCGATAGCCCGCAGACAGAAACCTATTGATATGACCACGCAGTCCAGAATCATCATTCTCTTGAACAAGAGCGAATAGATAATCATCAGCACAATATAGGCCAGGATGACGGTTGCAAAGCTTCGAGCGAGCGCGAAACTGCCGACGATTGCCGCCGCTGCACATAGAGCGGACACCAAGGCGGCCGTGCCGATACTAACACTTCCCGCCGCGATTGGCCGTTTGCGTTTTTCGGGATGAAGGTAGTCCGCCTTGCGGTCAATAATATCATTAAAAATGTAAATAGCCGAAGCAGCTAAACAGAAGCAGAAAAAAGCGCCAATCGCCCTGCCGACAGCAAGAGGGACGGTAATTTTTTGTCCAAATATCAGGGCCGCAAATACAAACCCATTTTTGGTCCAGTGCTGCGGACGCATTATTCGCAACAGTTTCATGCATCTACCTTTCACTATTTAAAACACATCAGAGTCAATATGCCATTCCCACAAAAACAGGAATCCATTTACTCGATGCTATTGACTTATTGAAAATATCGACATTCAGGCCGATAAGGCGTAAAATAAAATTATATGGTAATAAGTGCGTACTGCATAGCATATCGTGAAAATTTGTGTAGGATGGGGCGAGAATTACGAGGCTTGAATTATGATAACGACTGTTGTTTTTGATCTTGACGACACGCTTTACGATGAAATCGAGTATTGCAAAAGCGGTTTTAGTGCCGTAGCTGAGTTTCTCGCCGAGCTGCCTGAGGCCCCTCCTGCCGAGCATATTTTTGGCACTCTATGGAAACAATTCACTTCCGGTAACCAAACGAAGACTTTTAACGCTGTTCTCGACGAGCTTGACATAAGCTATGATGATAAGCGTATTGGGGAACTGGTAAACGTTTATCGCAGCCATATCCCGAAGATAACACTGCCCCAGGACAGCAGGGACATCCTTTGCGAACTGGGAGTGAAATATACGCTGGCTTTACTGACAGACGGTTTTCTGCCGGCCCAAAAATTGAAAGTACAATCGCTGGGAATCGAAAAATATTTTAAGTGCATTGTCTATTCCGAACAGCTCGGCAGGGAATTCTGGAAACCGTCGCCAGCCGGCTTCGAAAAAATAATTCAAATCCTCAAGAAAGAGCCGGAAAATATGGTTTATATCGCTGATAACGAAAAAAAGGATTTTATCGCGCCGAATAAATTGGGATTTTTAACCGTTCAGCTAATTCGTTCGGCACGTATACACACATCAATCTCCGCCCAATCCGGAGCTAAAGCACAATGCGTAATACACAAAATCAGCCAATTACCCGCCCTTTTAGACGGACTTTGAGGCTTTCGTTCGTATCGTATGCCACGCCCAAAATCCACGCTGACAATCTCCAAACAATCATTCTGCTGAAAAAGGCTTCTATGCGGGCTTTTTTTGTTGACTTTGATACCGTTTCCGGCGATAATATGTTATCTAAACAAGCTTTTAGGGTGATTTTCAATATTTCTAAGGAGTTTTTATTATGCCAGCACGCAGGAGAAAGCAGAGCAACGCTATGCTCTACACTCTAATAACCTTTGTCGGGCTTTTTATTGCTACGACAACGGTTGCGGTTATCTACTATGTCAAAGCTGAAGAGTATAGGACAGCGGAGGCCGACCTGGATCGAGAAATGAACAATATAGCCACCAAAAGAGAACGTGATGCATGGGGAACAATAGTAGGAACAAAACTACCAAATAAAACATGGCTCGGGACAATGGTCGATTATTTTGATAAAACCGTTTCTCTGGTCGCAGGCGGAGTGGCTGAGCCAACATCGGCCGAAGTCAAAGTCAACAACAGTAATACGGTAGTTACCAATGTCCTCGAACTGGCTAAGCAGCATATTACAATTGGGGACCCAAACACAACAGGTCTCATCCAAATAGTCCGGGGATTAAAAGCTGAGCTGGACAAAACCATAAGTGCAAAACTTGAAACCCAGAAGCAACTCGCTGATCTGCAAACAAGATTTGAAAACGCGGACAAAGCCAATTTCGAAAAAGAACAAACATTGTTAGCTGAAAAAGATACATTACTACTGCAGCTTGCTGAGGATAAACAAAGACGTGAGGAGCTTTCAGCACTATTGGAACAAACAACAGGAGAGCAGGTTAAAACTCTCAGGGATGACTTACAGCAGGCCAGTGATGAACTGAATGCATCAAATGATGATCTGTTGAAGACCCGGGAACAATTGAAAGTCGCTCAGGATGACCTGAAGAGCGAAAAGGAAAAGCTAAGCAAGATTGAACCGGGGCCAAACCGTGAAGTGCTCGCTTATGAGCCCGATGGACATATAATATTAATTGACGACCAGGCCCAGGTAGTTCATCTGAATATCGGCATCGATGACCACGTTTATCAGGGATTAACACTTACCGTTTATGACCGAGGTACATCTATCCCGGAGGACGGCAAGGGAAAAGCCGAAATTGAAGTATTCGATGTGGCAAAAACTTATTCAGCAGCAAGAATCACCCAATCGGAACTAAAAAAACCTATCTTGCAGGGAGATATTGTTGCAAATCTAATTTGGGACACTGACAGGACAAATGTATTTGTGATCGCCGGTGACTTCGACCTCGATAATGATGGAATAATTGATTACAACGGCGCCGACAAGATAAGAACACTAATCGAAAAATGGGGCGGCAAAGTTGACAACGCCATCTCCATTGACACGGACTTCCTCGTACTCGGCAAGCAGCCACAAGTTCTCCAAAGACCGACCCTTGACGAACTGGACATAGACCCAAGGGCAATGGATGTATACAACGCCTCGCTACAACGGCTCAACCGCTACAATGGGCTTCGGGACCAGGCACAGACGCTATGGATCCCGGTATTCACATACGAGAGGTTCCTGTATTTTATCGGTTATAAAGGACATATCGGCCAGGCCGGCGCCTTTTAGCGGGTGGCTATCCCAATCGAGGCAACAAAAATCTCGCCTGTGTATTGAGGTGCGTTTGCAGAGACAAAGCCCTTCTTGACTGCGGCAAAAGTCACCGTCCATGCGGCCCGAATCGCCCCGCCGAGCGGCTCACCGGCATCACAATCCAGCCCGGACGGAATATCCACAGCCAGAACGGGGCTGTTGCAGGCGTTGATGCTTTCTATTAATCGTCTGTACTCATCGCTCAATTGTCCTCTTAATCCCGTGCCGAAAATGCTGTCAACAATTACGCCGGCGCCGTTGCTAAAACGCTCTACCTCGCCGGCGATATCCCCGCCAGACGGATTAAGAAGTTCGACGGGCCGGCCCATCCGCTCCAAAATGTCCAGGTTTATCTTTGCATCGCCTTTGATTTTGTTGCGGTCTCCACAGACGACCACAGCCACTTGAATGCCGTGATTGATCAGGTGCCGGGCAATAACATAGCCGTCGCCGCCGTTGTTTCCGGTCCCGCAGAATATACAGACCTTCGGCTGGACAACATCTTTAAGCTTGTCTTCGATCAGCTCGGCACAACTGCGTCCGGCATTTTCCATCAGGACTACACCCGCTATGCCGAGGGTATTGATCGCCCATGCATCGAATGCGCGAACCTCGTCTCTGGTCATTACAACACATTTCTTATCCGGTGAATATCTTTCCATAGTTGAGCATTATACACCACAGAATGGAACTGTCAATTGACAAAATCCCGGAAGCCGTTTACAATTCCCGGCTGTTGGCATTGTAGCCTGTATTGCTGCCGGTTTAAAAAAAGTGTAAAGTAATCTATATGAACATATTATTGACAAATGACGATGGCATTTTCGCGCCGGGCCTTGCCGCTATTTATAAAGAGCTGGTCGAGATCGGGAATGTTACGGTAGTTGCGCCTTTCGACAGCCAGTCCGGCGCCAGCCACAGCATTACTTTCGCCGAACCTCTGGTTTGCAACAAGGTTGACATCAACGGCCTGTTCACAGGTTTCAGCATCCAGGGCTCCCCCGCCGATTGCGTCAAGCTGGCGGTAATGCAGCTCCACGCCGAGCCGATAGACCTGGTCGTTGCCGGCATAAACAACGGTGCCAACGCGGGAATAAACGTCTACTATTCCGGCACGGTCGCCGCCGCGATGGAAGGCGCGTTTTTGAAAATCCCGGCTGTCGCGATGAGTCTCTCCAGGGAAGATAATATGGATTACGAGCAGGCCGCCAGGAACTGTGTCGAAGTCCTCAAGAAGCTCATGCCGGCCAAAAAGGGCAATGTGTTCAATATCAATATTCCTGAACTGTCGAAAGGCCAACCGAAAGGCGTGAGAGTCGTGCCGCATTCCAGCAAAGGATTCGAAGAGTATTACATCCGGCAGACAAACGAGCAGGGACAGACCGTCTTTCAACTGGCCGGCGGCTCCCATCTGCTCGACGAGAGTCCGACCGATACGACATCTTTGGCGGAAGGTTTCATTACAGTTACGGCACTGATTCCCGATATGACCGACCACCGGAAAACAAGCGAGCTTCAGAAAATAAAGTGGTGAACT
>CAZSOR010000223.1:0-2846 GCA_964608395.1 uncultured Pirellulales bacterium | reverse complement strand
AAGATTCAAAAAGCGGCGATCTGCGGCACCGACATTCATATTTTCAACTGGGACCGCTGGGCCCAAAAGACCATCAAGACACCACTGGTCATAGGCCACGAATTCGTCGGCACTGTCGAGAAAATCGGCGCCAACGTGCACGACGTTGAGCTTGGTGAACTCGTCAGCGGCGAAGGACATATCGTCTGCGGTCGCTGCCGGAATTGCCTGGCCGGACGAAGGCATCTCTGCACGGACCCGAATTGTATCGGCGTAAATCGAAACGGCGCATTCGCCGAATACTTGTCCATTCCGGTCTCCAACGTCTGGCATTGCGACACCAGCATCCCGAAAGACGTGCTGGCCTGCTTCGATCCGTTTGGAAACGCGGTGCACACGACGCTCTCGTACGATCTGGTTGGCGAGGACGTGCTGATAACCGGGGCCGGCCCTATCGGGTGCATGGCCGTCGCTGTGGCTAAACATGCCGGAGCGCGCTACGTCGTGATTACCGATGTAAATCCGTACCGTCTTGAGCTGGCTAAGAAAATGGGGCCTACTTTGACGCTGGATGTCCGAAGCCAGAGCATTGAAGAGGCCGCCAAAAAGCTTAAAATGAAAGAAGGATTCGACGTCGGCCTGGAAATGTCGGGAAATCCGCAGGCGTTTAAGGACATGCTCGCAAACATGTGCCACGGCGGCAAAATCGCACTGCTGGGAATCATGCCGGAGACAGCCATCGACTGGGATTATGTCGTCTTCAACGGCCTGACAATCAAGGGTATCTACGGCAGGGAAATGTTCGAGACATGGTACAAGGCCACGATGATGATTCAGGGAGGAATGGATCTGACGCCCCTGATTACCCACCGCTTCGACTACACAGAATACCCAAAGGCCTTTGAAGTTATGCGATCGGGTGAATCGGGAAAGGTGATTTTGGACTGGACGCAATAAAATTACAATAGCGAGGAAAAGTTATGCTTGGCCGGATGAAATCTCATATAGCAGAAGAACTCAAACAAATCAGTGACGGCGGACTCTATAAGGCCGAACGCATCATTACAAGCCCACAGGATGCTATGATTACGATACAGACCGGTCAAAAAGTCCTCAACTTGTGCGCGAACAATTATCTGGGCCTGGCCGACCATCCCGATGTTATTCGGGCCGCCCGGGAAAGCTATACCAAATGGGGATACGGCCTGTCTTCAGTTCGCTTTATCTGCGGCACGCAGGAAATACACAAAGAATTAGAAAAGAAAATCTCCGAATTTCTCGGCACCGAGGATACGATTCTGTACTCCTGCTGCTTCGACGCCAACACGGGATTGTTCGAGACCTTACTTTCAGCCGAGGATGCCATCATCAGCGACCAGCTCAATCACGCCAGCATTATCGACGGCATCCGCCTCTGCAAGGCCCAGCGCCTGCGGTTCAAAAACTCTGACATGCAGGATCTGGAAGACAAATTGAAAGAAGCCCAATCGGCGCGATTTCGCATGATTGCAACCGACGGCGTATTCTCAATGGATGGGACGATAGCGAAGCTGGACCGGATATGCGAGCTTGCCGAGAAGTACGATGCACTGGTCATGGTGGACGACTCGCACGCAACCGGCGTGCTGGGTAAACGCGGTCGCGGGGCTACCGAGCACTGCGGCGTGATGGGACGTATCGATATCATCACCGGCACACTCGGCAAGGCTCTCGGCGGAGCCAGCGGCGGCTTCACCAGCGGAAGAAAAGAAATTATCGAGCTGCTCCGCCAGAGATCACGTCCTTATCTATTCAGCAATACACTAGCGCCGGCCATCGCCGCGACCTCGCTCAAGGTCCTGGAAATGTTAATGGCATCGACGGAACTGCGCGATAAGCTCGCTGAGAACACCCGCTATTTCAGGCGGCAAATCGCCGGACTCGGTTTAGACGTCATCCCCGGCGAGCATCCCATCGTCCCTATTATGCTTGGCGATGCCGTCTTAGCACAGAAAATGGCAGAGAAACTCCTAAAAAAAGGCATTTACGTCATAGGTTTTTCATACCCCGTGGTTCCCAAAGGAGCCGCACGGATTCGAACGCAAATATCCGCCGCACACAGCACCGACGACCTGGACTTCGCCATCGAGAAAATCGACGAGGTCAAACAAGAGCTCGGAATATGACGCCGTGTCGAAACGCATAAATAGCTCAGCGAGGACCTGATTACATGGAATGAGCAGTCGCTTTACGAGCCGTTAACCTTCCAGTTCTACAGAACACCCAATTCGGACGAAGAGCTTGGTGATTTCGAGTTCGCACTGAACGGTTATGCGTACAAAACTCTTCAATAGGGCCGGCTCGTAGTAAAAAACCCGATAATTATTGACATGCCCGGCTTGACATAACAACACAAACTCAGTATAATATGGGAAGTTAGACTCAAGAACACGAAAAAATGGAATAAATGGAACACAATCCTGTTTTTGCGCATCTTGTTTTGTTGAGAGTAGATATAAAAAAATCGCCACTGATGTTAATTTTTCTCTAATAGTCTTTTTGATGCACTTTTTATAGGGAAGGAAGTAATGAAAACAAAAGCTTTTACATTAATCGAGCTGCTGGTCGTCATCGCTATTATCGCTGTCCTGATGGCAATTATCATGCCTTCCTTGAGAGCAGTCAGAGATCAAGCCAAGCGCGTACATTGCGTCAGTAATGTGAAAACCCTCTCCCTGGCGTGGTTCATGTACAAGGACGAGAACGACGATAATCTGGTGCCGGGCGATACCGATCCCGGCAACTGGGTTCTGCGTCCGGCGGATGGCAGTACTGTCGAGCAAAAGAAACAAGCTATCCGGGACGGCCTTCTTTTTTCTTACGTTGGC
>CAZSOR010000222.1:6665-7878 GCA_964608395.1 uncultured Pirellulales bacterium | reverse complement strand
CAAAGCCAATTTCGGCCGGAAATCCTTACTTTCGGTAACGCCAGTCCACTTTTCCTTTATAGGCCATGGTCTCCTGGACAAGGGCGAACAAGCCGGGATCGTATTGCTCAAGCGTCTCGCGCGTGGCGATTGGGTGGCTGGAATCATTGGGCGCCGCGACTGCGCCGGCCGCGTCGAAGTAAGCTAACACGCCCTCGGCCCAGTATTCGGCGCAATCGCCGACGGCGGCTGTGCCTTTCCATAAGCCCTTGCTCATAGAGCTGTTATAGAGTTCTTTGAGCTTTTCGTCGAAGCGGATGTCCATTCGCCGGACTCGCAGCTCATACTGCTGCACGTTTCGGCCTCTGCTGCCCCAGTTGGGATCGGCGGGGCGCGTGCCCGTTAAGTGATAGAGGGCTTTGGCAAAGACGCGGATAACCTGGCAACCGGTGGAATAAGGGCCGTTTAGGTCGTCCAGCACGTTTTGCTGGTCCACGACGAGCAGTTTGACTTCGGGCGAGTAATCCAGGAACCTCGCCGTATGATCTATGCTCTCGGCCGGCATCTTCTTATACTCGGGCAGATCGGCCAGGCTCTCCTCCGGGCCAAGGACGACCAGCTTTGCACCGTCGGCGATGAATGCCTTGAGGATGTCGTGGCGATAGGCGAACATCTTGCGGATCGTGTCATTGGCTTTGAGCAGGGCTTCGTCGCCGGCCTGCCGCCCGAGAACGGTGAACTCGCGCGCCCAGGTGAACTTCGTATAATATGGGTCGATATCGAACCTGGCCGGCGGCGTTTCAACGTTCGGCAGATTCTGCAGCCAGCTATAACGCCAGTCCTGGCCGGGGCTCAGGTTAAAGGTGCTTCTGACCAGCTCGTAGCCGGCCGGGTCGTAAATCTTGAGCTGCTCACGCCGGCCGATTTGGCCGTGGTTCCAGTTATTGACGCGGTTGCAGTCGAAATAAGCCTGCGCGATTTCAGCCCAGTATTCAGCGGAATTGCTGATTGCGTAGGTGTCCTTATAGAGCCCTTTGCTTACGGCATTGCGGTACGCGGCATCCTTGCGACCCCTCCACGCCGGGTCTATCCTTCTGAGCGTGCTGTCGATCGTGTGGCAGAATTCGTGCACGGCGATACTCTCGTCGTCGTAGCGGTCGACGGGCAAGCTGAGCAGATTCTCCTCGCCGAAGCTGGTGGGATGGCCGCCGGTGCCGCGAACACGCTCGTTGAG
>CAZSOR010000222.1:0-6565 GCA_964608395.1 uncultured Pirellulales bacterium | reverse complement strand
AACAAATGAGCGAATAAAATAACGATGATAACCTGCATTGAAAATTTCATTTTCATAGCCTTTCCTCGAAGAAAGATTCAATCGACGAACACCTGATTATAACCCGAAGCCGGCACGAAATTCTTGCCTTTTCGAGATTCGCCAGTATAATGCGATATTATTAATCAGTCCAGTCAAG
Source organism: uncultured Pirellulales bacterium (assembly GCA_964608395.1). Taxonomy (GTDB): domain Bacteria; phylum Planctomycetota; class Phycisphaerae; order Sedimentisphaerales; family Anaerobacaceae; genus JAFGPJ01. Next base: position 6,387 of record CAZSOR010000222.1, on the reverse strand, counting down.
TTTCGTCTGCAATGTGTGAACGCAGCTAATGAAGGCTATTATGGAAAAACATGTCCTTACCATTGTGTCGTTTGTTTTAATGTTTCATTATCAGGCTTTTGCACAGTTAAAAGATGCCGGGACGAAAGCTCATGAGGCACTTAGGGCCCGGCCTTTGGATTTGAGCAGCGTGCGGCTGCTTGGCGGGCCTCTCAAGCAGGCGCAGGACCTCGACGCGAAATATCTGCTTGAGCTTGAGCCCGATCGGATGCTGGCATACTACCGCCAGCGTGCGGGCTTAGAGCCGAAGGGCAAACCATACGGCGGCTGGGACGGCGGCGGAAGAAATCTCACCGGTCACATCGCCGGACATTACCTCTCGGCAGTGAGCCTGATGTGGGCCGCCACGGGAGATGCGCGTTTCAAGAAGCGCGCGGACTATATCGTAAAGGAACTCAAGGAAGTCCAGGACAAACACGGCGACGGCTACCTCAGTGCATTGGAGGGGGGCCGGGAATGCTGGGAAGCTGTGGCTAAGGGAAACATCCGCTCGGGCGGCTTCGACCTCAACGGGCTTTGGGCACCGTGGTATGTCCTGCATAAAACATTTGCCGGTCTGCGCGACGCCTATTGCCATACGGGCAACCTTACCGCTCTCGAAATCGAGATAAAGTTCGCCGAATGGGCCCAGGGGATTCTTACCGGGCTTACCGAATCCCAGAATCAGCAAATGCTGAACGCCGAGTTCGGCGGCATGAACGAAGTGCTGGCCGACCTCTACGCCGATACGGGCGACAAACGCTGGCTGGACCTTTCCTACCGTTTCGAACATCGCTCCTTCATCGAGCCGCTCAAACGTCACCAGGATATCCTCGCAGGCAAGCACGCCAACACGCAGGTGCCCAAGCTCATCGGCTCGGTGGACCGCTATGTTTATGCGGGCGAACCGGGTGATATCATCGCCGCCGGCTTTTTCTGGGACACGGTCGTTCAGCACCACAGCTTCGCCACCGGCGGCCATGGCAAAGACGAATACTTCGGCAAGCCCGACATGCTGAGCGACCGCATCGACGGGCGCACCGCCGAGACGTGCAACGTTTACAACATGCTTAAGCTGACCCGCCGGCTCTTCTCGCTGAGACCCGATGCCCACTACGCTGACTTTCACGAACGGGCTCTATTCAACCATATTCTGGCCTCCATCGATCCCGAAGACGGCAGAACATGCTACATGGTTCCCGTAGGCCGGGCCGTTCAGCACGAATACCAGAATATGTTCCGCAGCTTCACCTGCTGTGTGGGAACGGGTATGGAAAGCCACGCTCTGCACGGATATGGTATATACTACGAGTCCGGCGACAAATTGTGGGTGAATTTGTACACGCCATCTATCGCGGAGTGGGCCGCCGCGGGAGTCAAATTACAGATGGATACCGACTTTCCCGAAGGCGAATCGGCGACGTTGAAACTCATGCTCGAATCACCAAGGCAATTCGTACTTGCCCTGCGCCGACCGGGCTGGGCGGGCGAAGGTTTCACCGTCAAAGTCAACGGTCAACCTGTGTCCGAGGATGTGATAGACCCTCTTCGTGACGTTCCGGAGTCGGGCCGTCAGGTCGCCGATCGCCGGATGCAGAAGTCCGGCTCGTACGTGGAGCTGAAACGGACCTGGAAGACCGGTGACACTGTGGAGCTAATCCTGCCTAAAACGCTTCGCCTGGAGCCTTTGCCGGACAATCGGCGCCGGGTCGCCATTATGTGGGGGCCTTTGGTGCTCGCTGGTGACCTGGGTCCTGAGGAGCGGGGCCGGCGAGAAGGCAGAGCCGGCTACACCCAGCAAAGGACACCCGTATTCATCGCAGCCGAGCGGCCCGTGGAAGAGTGGCTAAAGCCTGCAAGCGACAAGCCGGGCCAATTCCGCAGCGACGGCGTCGGGCGGGAGCGTGACGTGGATTTCGTTCCGTTTTACCGCCTGCACCGGCGTACTTACGCAGTGTACTGGGACCTGTTTACCGAGCCCGAATGGAAGGAGAAAGAGGCAGAGTACGCCGCCGAGCAGGAGCGTCTGCGAAAGCTCGAATCGGCAACCGTGGCCTACGCTCAGCCGGGCGAAATGCAGCCTGAGAGGGATTTCAACTATCAGAGTCCGGGCGACGCATGGGTCGTGCGGATGATGGGACGCCCCGGCAGATGGGGAAGAAGCTGGTTCTCATTCGACCTTCCTGTGGAGGCCGACCGCCCGATGGCGCTGGTGGTGACGTATTGCAGCGACCATCACAGCAGGGGAAGGGCAATATTCGATATTCTTGTGGACGGCAAGCTTGCAGCTCATCAGGAGGTGACAAGGAGCAGTCCAGCACGCTTTTACGATGTCGAGTACGCAATCGAATCCAATCTTATCGAGGGCAATGAGAAAGTCACCGTGCGCTTCCAGGCCACCGAGGGAAACGTTGTCGCCGCCATATTCGGCATTCGTATGATCCGAGTAGATGCCGAGCGTTAGCACAAAAACAATAGGAGATTTACAATGAAAACTATGACTTTAATTCGTTTGATGCCAGTACTTATGGTCGGTGTCTCTGTTGTATTTAGCTGCAACGCTTTAGCTCAAGATAATGCAGGAACTGATTCGGGGATTAATCTTGCCGTTGTTGCCGAACCATCCTGCTCTTATGTCTCCGGGGACACATCACCGACGGCTCTCAACGATGAGTACGAACCAACAAGCTCACGCGACAGGCGCCGCGGATCTTACGGCAACTGGCCCAGAAGGGGCACACAATGGGTGCAGTACGACTGGGGCCGGCCCATCAGCACTAAAAAGATCGATGTTTACTGGTGGGACGATCGCCGCGGCGTACGCCTGCCCGAAGCCTGCCGGTTACTTTATTGGAACGGTGAGGATTTCGTGCCCGTGAGTAATCCATCGGGTCTGGGTGTAGCGGAAAATCAATACAACACCACTGCCTTTGACGAAGTGCGCACGTCCAGGCTCAGGCTCGAAATCGATTCCAATGATGCTTATTCGACCGGAATTCTGGAATGGAAAGTATATGACTCCGGCAAGTCGCCCGATTTCCCGCCGAGGGTGGACGCAGGCGTGGACCGCGTTGTCATATTGGGGGGAAAGACCTATCTTAATGCAACAATTAAGACTTTAAGCGGCAAAGGCGCCCCGGCAATAACCTGGAGCAAAATATCCGGGCCCGGCCAGGTCGCTTTTGAGAATGCCGGCGAGCCGGTCACCACGGCGACATTTTCCAGGGCGGGTGATTATGTCCTAAAACTGACGGCCGGCAAAGGGCAATTGGGCGCTTCGTCCACCCTCGCTGTCAAGGCCGTAGAACCTCCGCCCACAACGCACCTCGGTCTAATCGATACGAAACACTATAAGATCGACAGTCCGCTCTGGAACAGCAGAGCCAAAGCACTGATCGTAAACTGGATTCCTCACTGCATCGACAAGATTTCCGATCCGAACCTGAAAGAAGGCGGCATAAACAATTTGATCGACGCCGCCAACAAACTCACCGGCAAGCCTCACGGACGTCACAGAGGCTACGTATTTTCCAACGCCTGGATTTATAACACGATTGAATCGATCTGCGTTGCACTGATGGTCGATGCTCAGGGCGATCAGGAAATTATCAAAGCTCAGGAGAGAATGAAAGCGACGCTGGCCGATTGGATCCCGAAGATTCTGGCCGCACAGGAGCCAGATGGATACCTGCAAACCGCATTTACACTGAGCGACCGTCAGCACTTCTCGCCCAGATACAGGGCGGATCATGAGGGCTATGTCGCCGGCTATTTGCTGGAGGCCGCTGTTGCACATTATATCTTGACTAAAAAGGCCGATGCCAGGTTATATAATGCAGCTAAGAGGCTTGCCGATTGCTGGTATGAAAATATCGGCCCGCCCCCTAAAAAGGAGTGGTTCGATGGTCACCAGGCCATGGAAATCGCTCTGGTACGGTTCGGCAGGTTTGTGAATAAAACCGAAGGTGAAGGTAAAGGCGATAAATATATCGAATTGTCGAAATTCCTGCTGGACTGCAGAAAGGACGGCAGCGAATACGACCAGAGCCACGTCCCGGTCGTCCGGCAGTACGAGGCCGTAGGGCATGCCGTGCGCGCCGTATATTCCTACGCAGGCATGGCCGACGTCGCCATGGAAAACGGCGACATCGACTATCAGAGCGCCGTCATGTCGCTATGGGACAATATCGTCAACAGGAAGTACTACGTTACCGGCGGTGTGGGCAGCGGCGAGACATCGGAAGGCTTCGGCCCGGATTATTCGCTGCGTCATAACGCTTATTGCGAATCCTGTTCCAGTTGCGGCGAGATTTTCTTCCAGCATAAACTAAACCTGACGTACCACGATGCCAGGTTCGCGGACCTCTACGAAGAGACGCTCTACAACGCCCTCTTGGGCTCCATTGATTTGGAGGGCAGGAATTTCTACTATCAAAATCCCCTGGATTCACGCGGGCCCCGCTACGACTGGCACGTCTGCCCGTGCTGCGTGGGTAACATCCCGAGAACACTGCTGATGCTCCCCACCTGGACTTACGCCCAAAGCAACGACAGCATTTTTGTCAACCTGTTCGTCGGAAGCACGGTTACGGTCGAGGATGTCGCCGGCACCAACGTCCAGATGATTCAGAAGACCGATTATCCGTGGAGCGGCGATGTGTCCATCACTGTTAATCCCCAAGTGGAAAAGAGTTTCAGCATCAATATCCGGGTACCAAACCGCAGCGTCAGCGAACTTTATACCGGGACACCTGGATCCGACGGTATCACGTCGATATCCGTTAACGGCTCAGCGATCACTCCGCCCGTTGATAAAGGATACGCCGTTATTAACCGGCAGTGGAAAACCGGCGACAAAATCGATCTGACGCTCCCTATGAAGGTTCAGAGAATCAAGGCCAGCGAGAAAATCGAAGCTACGAAAGGCCGGGTGGCACTTCGGTACGGCCCGTTGATTTACAGCGCAGAGAGAGTCGACCAGGACATTGACAATATACTCAGTCCCGAATCCGCCCTGACCGCCGAGTGGAAGGGCGATCTTTTGGGAGGCGTCATGGTCATTAAAGGCATCTGGGCCGACGGCTCCGAGTTAACGGCAATCCCTAACTACGCCCGGGGCAATCGTGATCCTTCAGACCAAAGCGACCGCCGAGGCCGCGGCGCTATCAGCTCATCTGTCTGGTTAAAGGATCGCTGAGCAATATAAAAGGTTCTAAGACCAATAACGGTTCTTCTGTAGCAACGGTGCATGACAGCTTAGGACATCGGGGCAAATATAATGAAGGTAGCGATCGCACCTGATTCGTTCAAAGGAAGCATGACAGCATTGGAAGCGGCAAAATGTATCGAGCGAGGGCTCAAGCGGGCCCTGTTCGGGGTGACATGCCGCACGATCCCGATGGCAGACGGCGGTGAAGGCACTGTGCGCGCCATTGTGGATGCTACAGCCGGACGGCTTATCTCGCGAACCGTACAAGATCCCCTGGGGCGTAAGATTCGATCCACGTTCGGCATCAGTGGTGACGGAAAGACCGCTATCATTGAAATGGCGGCAGCCAGTGGTCTGGCCCTCCTAAAGCCGCGAGAGCGGAACCCAATGAAAACGACGACATTCGGCACGGGTGAACTGATTCGTCATGCACTAAGCCTGAATGTAAAACACATTCTGATTGGAATTGGAGGCAGTGCAACAAACGATGGCGGTATGGGTGTAGCACAAGCGCTGGGGGCGAGGTTCCTCGACGCGCACAGCAGCGAGATCGGTTCAGGAGGTGGTTCGCTCAAGAAGCTCGACCGCATCGAAATGAGCGGTCTGGACCCGCGGCTGAAGCACGTTACGGTAGAAGTAGCTTGTGACGTCAACAATCCCTTAACCGGTGCCAATGGAGCGGCCAAAGTGTACGCGCCGCAGAAGGGAGCCACTGTCGCTATGGTCAGGGAATTAGACGCCGGGCTTCGCCATTTTGCCGAGATCGTAAAGCGAGACGTAGGGCTGGATATTGCAACAGTGCCGGGTTCCGGCGCCGCTGGCGGACTGGGCGGCGGATTGATGGCGTTTTTAAGGGGAAAACTAAGGCCGGGAATCGACATTGTCATCGACAGTGTCAAGCTCGCCCAACGCATTAAGGGCTGTGATCTTGTAATCACCGGTGAGGGACGGATGGATCATCAAACAGCCTTTGGCAAGACACCGCACGGGGTTGCCAGAGTGGCTAAGCAGGCCGGGCTTCCCGTCATTGCTATATGTGGCTCACTGGGCAAAAATCCTCAAATTGTCCACACGATAGGAATTGATGCTTTCTTTTCAGCTCTCGAGGAACCAGTCGAAGAAGAAGATTTGCCGAAACGCGGGCCGGCAATGCTTGAGAA
>CAZSOR010000221.1:0-7898 GCA_964608395.1 uncultured Pirellulales bacterium | reverse complement strand
ATTAGCTTCTAATCAATGGCACCTGATATGCACGCGTTTTGAATCTGCAGGGACATTGACATGAAAAGCATCATCTCCTAATATGGTGGCTGATCGAATATTGATATGAACGATTATAACCTGCTTGCGCTGTGTAGATCAGACGAGTAGCAGTAGATATGGATTTTGAGCATAATGGGTGAAATCAGGCTTACTCCAACAGGGCAATTGCGTTGGGAATCTATCTCCGAACAACCTGAGGCAGCGGTTCTATGTGGGCTGCAAAAGATCTTTCAAAAGGACTGTTTTGAGGGCTTGTTTAATCTTGCAGCGGAGAAATACGATACAGGCAACTCTCTGACTTTGCGGTACTGGCAGGGATTGGCGGAGCAGTACTTGACAAAACTCTGTCATATACCCGAATCGACAAATGACATTGTTATAGATGCACCTTCACCGGCGGAATTTTCGACATTGCTGTTGACGGCGCCGCCGATGTCCGGCGGGGAGTACCTTACCGAAAGTGTTCTGCAGAAGATATGGGCAGGCCTGGATCATTGGATTCGTTCGGCAATAAATTCTTCCGGCGGTCTTGCTGCATTTCTGCATAAGCATACGCCCAAATGGCGTCAAGTAGGTCGGGTCTGTTTTCATTTGGCGGAGAACAAGGCAGACAAGGCATATCCCTTTGCGTTTATGGCAACATACTCCACGGGTTTTGGCTCGGGAGGACGACTGAAGCATCTTCCGCTTCGCAAAGCATTGGAGCAGTATGCCGGCAACAGGGATCGCTCGGCATTGATTAAGCTGTTGTCGCCGGTCCAACAGGCAAGTAGTCGAGTAAAGTGGGTTAATCAGCTTGTAGAATCCAACGACATCTATCAACCACTGGCTTGGACGGCGAATATAGCATATCATTTCCTGAAAGATGTGCCGGAGTTGGAAGCATCAGGCCTGACTGTTCGCCTGCCTAACTGGTGGAAGAAACGTGTTCGTCCGGCGGTTTCGGTCACTATTGGGGAAAAACGCAAATCCAAACTCGGCGCTGATGCTGTGCTGGACTTCAATGTTGGCGTTGCTCTCGGAGAACAGCAGCTTTCGCCGGATGAAGTGGAAGAACTTCTCGCCGGTGGCGATGGCCTGGTTTTGTTTAAGGGACAATGGATTGAGGTCGATAGTGAAAAACTGCAGGAGGCGATTAATCACTGGAAAAAGTTACGCAGCCAGGCCCATAACGGTGAAGTTTCATTCATTGAAGGGATGCGGATGCTGGCGGGAGCATCTGCTGATTTGAAACACGAAGAGCAGGCCGACCAGGAAACACAGTGGGTGCATGTCTCCGCCGGTGATTCGATGCGGGAGATTCTTGCCGGTCTGCGCGAGCCGGATAGACTTGATTTGGTCGACGCCGGCACGAAGTTGAAGGCAACGCTGCGACCCTATCAGAGAGAAGGACTTGCGTGGCTGTATTTTCTTGTGGAGCTTGGTTTGGGTGCATGTCTGGCTGATGATATGGGACTGGGCAAAACGATTCAGACGCTGGCGTTACTATTGTGTTGCAAGAACATTAGATCGAAGCGAACAAACAAGCCTTCATTGCTGGTCATACCGGCTTCACTGCTGGGCAACTGGCGCAATGAAGTCCATCGTTTTACGCCGTCTCTAAAACTGACCTTTCTCCATCCGGCCGAAACAAATCGTGACAGGATAGATCGGATAGCAGAATGTCCTCAGGAAATGCTGGCTGAAACTGATCTGGCTGTGACGACATATTCCATGTTGACCCGTCAGACGTGGTTGAGAGACGTGAGTTGGAGGCTGGTTATTCTCGATGAAGCCCAGGCGATCAAGAATCCTTCGACTCGACAAACCAGGGCGGCCAAGAAACTTTCCGCCCAGGCGCGTATTGCTCTAACCGGTACGCCGGTCGAGAATCGTATAGGCGATTTATGGTCGTTATTCGACTTTCTCAACCCGGGCTTGCTGGGCTCCGCAACCGTTTTCAAAACATTCATCAAGACTCTCCAGGCAAGAGAGCATGACCAGTTTGCTCCGTTGCGAAGTCTGGTCGGGCCGTATATTCTGCGTCGTATGAAAACGGATCGCAATATTGTCGCTGACCTGCCGGAAAAAACTGAAGTATCCTGCTATTGCAGATTGAGCAAATCGCAGATAATACTCTATGAAAATACGGTTCAGGCACTGAAAAATACGCTGGAAACAGCGGATGGCATGGCCCGTCGCGGAGCGGTATTACAATCTCTGATGCGTCTGAAGCAGATATGCAACCATCCCAGCCAACTGAATGGCGATGGCCGATACGCTCCTGTTGACAGCGGAAAATTCATCAGAGTACGGGAGATTTGCGAGGAAATAGCTTCCCGACAGGAAAAGGCGCTCGTTTTCACACAATTCCGTGAGATTACGGAGCCCCTGGCGGACTACCTGGCGGTTGTGTTCGGCCGTGCAGGGCTGATACTGCACGGTGGAACCCAGGTGCGAAAACGTAAAAAACTGATCGAACAATTTCAAAGCGATGACGGTCCACCATTTTTTGTTCTTTCTCTCAAAGCCGGTGGGACGGGATTGAATCTAACGGCGGCGTCTCATATAATCCATTTTGATCGCTGGTGGAACCCCGCTGTCGAGAATCAGGCCACGGACCGGGCGTTCCGTATTGGCCAGAAACGTAATGTCCTGGTCCATAAATTTGTGACTACAGGCACAGTCGAAGAACGGATTGATGCGATGATTTCTGAAAAGCAAAAGATGGCCGACGGAATTCTCGCTTCCAACGGTGAGGAGAACCTGACCGAGCTGCCGGATGATGAAATTCTGCGTCTGGTACGTCTCGATGTCACCCGCGCTCAATTATAGAGGGTATTCATTATGGCATACTATTGGAGTCCTTATATTCCGGTAGCTCAGCGACGGGCGAAGGCTCTGCGGAAAATGCAGCAACTTCGCAAAAAGGGCAGGAACATTCAACCTGTCGAAATCGAGGGACGAACCATTGCCCGCAGTTTCTGGGGCAAGGCGTGGTGCGAACATCTTGAGTCTTTTTCTGATTTTGAAAACCGACTACCTCGCGGCCGAACTTACGCACGTAACGGCTCGGTTTGTCACTTGACTGTTGAAACCGGGCAAATCAAGGCCATTGTCAGTGGGTCGGAACTCTATAATGTTAAAATTAAGATCAAACCGCTGAAGGCTTCCATCTGGAAGGCGATAAAAAGCCGATGCAGCGGACAAATTGGGTCGATGCTCGAACTGCTTCAGGGACGACTATCTGATCATGTCATGTCCATAGTAACCGATCGTACCGAGGGATTACTGCCTTTACCGGGACAAATCGAGCTGCGCTGCGATTGCCCTGACTGGGCTGAAATGTGCAAACATGTTGCCGCTGTTTTGTACGGCGTGGGCAACCGGCTTGACAGCCGGCCCGAACTGTTATTCACGCTTCGCAAAGTTGACGCAAACGAATTGATTGCCGGCGATATCTCACTGCCTGATTCCGTTGCCGGTGCCGGCAAAACCATTGCCGATGACCGGATCGCCGATATTTTTGGTGTTGATATTGATATGGATGTTGAAGGCGCCAGTAAGCCACTCTCGGAATCTCCGGAAAAGCAGAAACGGGCAACTCGAAGAGTTGAAACAGTACGTAAACAAAAGAAACCTTCATCTGCACGCAAGCACAGAGTCACAACAGCTAAGAAGAAAACCGGGATTTCCAAAATCGCCGGCCGGAAAAAGTCTTCGATAAGACGTGCTGCAATCGGAAACGATGCAGAAACCGGCGAACTTCCGCGAATCCGACCAACGGGCAAATCGGTGGCACGACTGCGAAGTCAACTCAAGCTTTCAGTATCGGAGTTTGCAAAGCGTCTTGAAGTAACTCCAGCAAGTATATACCGTTGGGAGAGGACTTCGGGGCGATTGAAGCTGCGGCCACAAACATTCATAGCCCTCGCAAGGTTACAACAGCAGATACGCGCTCATGCGACTCCTTGACTCACATGATGTAACGAGCACAAACAGGGAATATTGAAGCCTTTTATCTCGAATACGAATATTATTCCGCAAGATGCCGGATGAGGCCGTATTTGCGGGGTACGACGAGGTCCGCTGTCCTGGTTGGCAGGCCGAGCTTCGCGGCGTAATTGACATCCATAATTTCGATAAACTCCGCCGTGTATTCCTTTAGCACGCCGCAGTATTCGAATATTTTGTCGCCCTTCATCATCTCAAGCACGACCTTGTGACCAATATATCTTTCCAGCAAAGGCTCGAAGGAAGTCCCCGCCGAGGCCACCAGTTCCTGTTTCATCTGCGAGACGTACTTGTCCTGAGAAGTCAGCACTTTGCCCGCGGGTGTGGCTTTTTTCGCCTGGCTGATAAGCAGGTTGATAATCTCCACGACCGAGTCTCTCACGGTTCGAAAAACGTTCAGGATTCGCCTTTTGAGCTTGCACAAGGTCCCGGGGTGATATGTCCTCTTCAACTCTTTTTCTCTTTCCCTCTTATTTTGTTCGCTCAGCTCATCGTGAAAGCGAATCACCGCTGCAATATCCGGGTACTCATATTTGTATACAATGTAGCTGGTTTCATCGTGCCCCTCTTCGTCTTTATGCTTTTCGGGATAAACAAATTCCAATCCGGTATTTTCGACCCTTAACTTGCCCCAGATTGTCTTGCCGGATTTCCGTTCCAGTGTCACCATGTTCTGCTCGAAATCCCGCAGGCACTTATCCCTGCTCCTTTTTCTGACAAAAGCACCGATACCCGCGGCGAGGATAATAAACAATATTGTTAAAGCGGTCGCACTATCACCAAACATAATATTTAGCCCCTCAATTCATTGAGGGATTCTCCTTTAAATCAAACGTACTCAGAATTCGTTGCTCAAACCTTCGCCAATATTACGGTATAATTCCTGCCGTAGAACTCGGCGCATTTCGGGCAGGTCGTATAGAAAAAGTACATCTTCTGAATCTCCCTGGCCTTCGATTTGACGTAAGCCTTCATTTCCTGCGCCCACTTGCCTGCGTTTTTGTACGGCCCTTCGAATACCTTCGTCAGAAAAGTCCCCGATATTCTCGCCATAGTTGCCCCCGGCACATCCCTGGCCACAGCGATGTAAATATCGCTGCCCCAGAGAGACTTTTCGTCCGAAAGCATCACGGGCGTCGGCACGAGGGCATCGGCCTGCTGAATTTTCTCCATGTTCCTGACCATGACTTTCCCGAAGTTCAGCGGGATGTGAATGAAACTCCTGACGTGATCTTTGACGAATAGTTTATCCTGAAAAGTCACTTCCTTTTCATCCCACGGCTCAGGATCGAATCTCGGGCAGCATCCCGTCTCCGAATCTTCATAAAGCTTGTCCATAACCTTCGCCTCATTTTTTATAGTCACCAAATTGTTTTTCCACCATTATTTGGAGTACAATTCTGTCGGTCTCGATCATTCCCTGAGTACTGATTTGCCCCATATTTCTCAGCGTTTGCTCAGGTGTAAAATCAATTATACCATCACTTTCCTTAATATTGACTCCATGTAGTGAGAAAAGTGCCGATTGGACTGCCGTACCCGCGGCCGTTGCCAATTTAAGAGCACAACCGGCTTTTGCCCCATCACAGATAACACCCGCCAGGTCCCCAATCAAGTTTTTTATTGCACTTGCGATATGGCGTAAATCCCCTCCCATAAGATAGGCCGTCCCCGCAGCGGCTCCGGCTCCTGCCGCAACTGAGCAGCCGCACACTGCGGACAACCTGCCGGTATGTGATTTAACATAGCCCGTTATGATATGACTCAGAGCAATCGCCTTTAGAACGTCTTTCCGGTCTGAATGCTTCACATGGTCCTTCACCGCCCAAATAGGCAAAATAGCTGTCAGTCCATGATTACCGCTACCGGCGGAACTCATCGCTGGCAATTTCACACCTGACATTCTCGCATCACACGCCGAAGAAGTCAAGATTCTGGCTTCCAGTATCATATCTTTTTTAATCAATCCCTTTTCAACTAACAGCTCCAGCGTCTTGCCTACGGCTAAGCCGTCGCCGAAATCCAGGCCGTGTTTTGATAACTCTAAGTTGTATCTTACTCCCTGCATAACAAAGTCGAAGTCTTCATCGTCCATATCTTCGACCAGAGCGATCAATTCTTCCAATGTTCGACTTCTGAGAAATTCTTCCAACTTGTGAATCGCACTGTGATTTTTAGTCGAACTTGAAGACAGAGGATTATTCCGTACAGGTACTCCGTTATATCTTAGACTTGTAAGATTATCGTGCGTTTCTTCGATCACCGCTTCGGCCACTTCGTCAGCGGTAGTCAGTTTTGACTTGATATAGATCCCCTTCCTGTCCTTCAACAGATCAATTTTGACATTGCCGGTTTTAATAAAACTTCGAGCCATCTCAATAGAATCGCTGTCTATCGGTTCAAGAACTTCCAGCTTCAATTCAGGATTACCGCCATAAAATCCCAGCGCTGCCGCCCAGTTTATTCCGATTGCCCCCTTAGCCCCGGGAATTGCCACGGCAAAAGCGTTCTTGTAGATACCCGGATCCACCCATAGCTCCATTGATTTCAGCTCTTTGTCTGATAACAAAGAGCCGGCAGCCGCTGTACATAATGCCACAGCGGCAGGCTCGGTACATCCTAACGCAGGCGCTACTTCAATTCTTAGAATATCTTTTATGGTATACAAAATGTTTTCCTTACTATGTCATCTCTAAAAACCGGTCTATTTGTTTTCTGCCAAGACTCTTTTTATAACCTTTGCCAGTCGCTTTATTCCCTCTTCGATCTTCTCTTCGTCCGAATTCGAAAAGTTAAGTCTCAGCGTATTATCCCCGCCGCCATCGACATAAAACGCTCTGCCGGGAACAAAAGCAACATTTTCTTCCGCCGCGAGCTTAAATAAATGTAATGATGAAAGGTTCTCCGGAAGTGTAGCCCACAAGAACATGCCCCCCTCAGGCTTCGTACATTTTATCTCTTGAGGAAAATGCTCCTCTATCATTGAAACCATCAAATCTCTCTGCCTTTTATAAACCTCTCTGATATTCAGAATATGCTCATCGAGATCATTGTCAATCAAATACCGATAGACTGCCCTCTGTGAGAGACAATTCGAGTGCAGGTCGGATGACTGTTTTGCCACAACAATCTTTTCCATTACATCCTTAGCCGCACAAATCCATCCGAGCCTCAGTCCCGGTGTCACTATTTTCGAAAATGAGCCTAAAACAATCGTGCCGTCTCCGAGGTAACTTTTCATCGAGGGCAAATCTTCCCCCATGAATCTTAGCTCGCCGTAGGGATTGTCCTCAACCAAAACCATATTGTGAGCTTTAATTATATCAGCAAGCATTTCTCTTTTCCGGCGTGAATAGGTTACGCCTGAGGGGTTCTGGAAATTGATAACCGTATGGAACAGTTTTGTCTGACCAGCCTTTAACGCTTTTTCGAGCAGGCCGATATCTATGCCGTCATCGAGCAAAGGTACGGGCACAAACTCCGGTTCATATATACCGAATGCCTGTATGGCGCCCAGATAGCCCGGCCGTTCGATAACAATCCGGTCCCCTTTATTCAGGAACACTTTGCCGACTAAATCGAGACCCTGTTGCGAACCGTTCGTGATCAATATCTCATCCGGGCTTACCTTCAAACCCTTTTTTACGAAATGTCGCTCGGCGATATACTCCCTCAAAGGCAGATAGCCCTCGGTCGTACTGTACTGAAGAACATTTTCGCCGTCTTCCAGCAAGACTTTCAGACACGCATCGGCAAGCTCCTTGACCGGGAATAACCTGGGATTCGGCAAACCTCCGGCGAATGATATGACATTGCTGTCCTGGGTCACCTTCAAAATTTCCCTGATGAACGACTTGTGAGTT
>CAZSOR010000220.1:1817-7912 GCA_964608395.1 uncultured Pirellulales bacterium | reverse complement strand
TTTACGGAGTTATTATCGGGCACATCGAAGAAGAATATTTAATTTTTACGGAGCAGTAGGTTGTATTAAGATCCAAATCAACGGTATAAATACAGTTGCTGGACTCGCTCAGAAGCCTGATGTAGTTTTGTTCCTCCTCCTGCAGCGTGGCTCTGATTGCCTTTAGGATATCCGTCTGAGTTATGACCCCACGCAGAGTTTCATCATCCACAACAACCAGCCGACGAATTCCTACCTTTTCCAGTAATCTTCGCGCGCTTAGAACCGAGTAGTCGGAAGGTATGGTTATGACCGGAGAAGACATTACATCCTTCAAGATGGTCTGGGCAGGATCTCGTTTCACCGCAATGATTTTTTTGAGAAGGTCTCGTTCTGTGAAGATTCCCACTACGGAATCGTTATCCACAGCGACCAGACAGGATATGTCTTGAGAAGCCATAAGCTCTGCCGCCACTTTGACATTCTCCGAACTGGCTATAACCGCCACATCACTCGTCGTTATCTCCGACACTTCTTTTGACAGAGTGTATGATGCCAGAACTCGAACCATATCACTTTGAGTAACGATGCCGACCGGCTGCTGTTCCTCTGTAATCACAAGCCTCCTGATGTTCTCGGTTTCCATAATCGTGCCGGCTTCCATGATAGAAAGATTACGGTCAACGCTCCGGACGGGAGACGACATGATCTGTTCTATTTTCATCATGTGGTAATCATGTCCGTTAGCTACAGCCTTCTTCAGCATGTCTGTTTCTGTAACAATTCCTGATAAACGCCCATTATCTGAAACGATAAGACAGGATATGTTGTTACTCGACATGATCTCAGCAGCCGAAACCACGGTGCTT
Organism: uncultured Pirellulales bacterium; assembly: GCA_964608395.1. Lineage (GTDB taxonomy): Bacteria > Planctomycetota > Phycisphaerae > Sedimentisphaerales > Anaerobacaceae > JAFGPJ01. Next base: position 7,064 of record CAZSOR010000220.1, on the reverse strand, counting down.
ACCGGACTAACAGCAGCGATATCTCTGCTCATTACATCCCCAACCTCCAGCCAGGCCCGGGGGGTAGCTGTCAAAGTACTGGGGCTGCTATTTCTTATCTGGCTTTCGGCCAATTCACTGGGTAGTAGTCCGGCTCTGAGTTCTACCATTACGCTCTCCTTTGTTTTGGAAGCCTGTCATTAGTTTTCACAAGAAGCCCAGAAAAAGCCATGCGTCAGAGTTAATTCGGAAATTACTAAGCCCCTGCGTCTGGTCCTGTCACAAACCTTCACGCAAATCTCTTGCTATCGTTCTATATCGGATATTCTTTTAAGGAATTTTACTAATTCGCCAATTCCACCTTAATATACGTATAACTACGTAGAAAATATAGAGAATGAGCCACTTTATTCCGCCAAAATGGCCAAATTCGAAGTCTTATGGTCCAGTTTGACTATATAATCCCAAAAAACCAATTTGCCAAAGGCCATTGGGGCTGATACAATACTTTTTTGCGAATTTAAGGGCTGCGATATGATTTTTATGAAAAAATATGCTGCCGGGACCATGTTGGTGGTTGGAATGATTCTGCAAACCTGCGTTTTTGGCTCATCCGCGAGAGGTGAACTTAAAGGAGGCACGGCGAAGGTGGATATCACGCCGCCTATCGGGGCATGGCTTTCGGGCTACGGGTCGCGCAATAAACCCAGCGAGGGTATCCTCGATCCGCTTTACGCAAAGGCGCTCGTTCTCGACGATGGGCAGGAAAAAATCGCTATCGTCTCGGCCGACTTGCTCTGGGTTCCTATTGAAATGACCAATGAGATACGGCGGCAGGTGCAGGAAAAAATCGGTATTCCACAGGAGAATATCATGATTTGCGGCACGCACACGCACTTTGCCCCCAAAATCGACCGAATCGCCAAGGACTGGCCCGATGCGGCCGTCGCTGAGATTGATGAGTCCTATGTTCAAGTCCTCAAAAAGAAGATTTTCGATTCGATAATGCTCGCCGAGAGGGATATCAAGGAGGTCAAGCTGGGCGTGGGCAAAGGCGAGATGACGGAGATCGTCTATAACCGCAGGACAAAGAAGCCCGACGGCACGGTTGCGATGACGTTCAACCTTCCGCCTGCGAGTCCGGATTTGACGTTCGGCCCCATTGATCCGGAGCTTTGCCTGCTGCGAGTCGATAATTCGGAAGGTGTGCTGGTCGCAGCGGTGGTTAATTATGCCTGTCATCCCGTCAGCGGGGACCCGATGCGCGATAAATTTTTCTACATATCGGCCGACTATCTCGGCTACACCGCCCAGGTCGTTGAGCAGGCTGAGGGCGGCAATTGCATTTTCCTGTTAGGCACGGCGGGCAATATAAATCCGGTCCGGCTGAACAGGACGCACCCCCGCATGCAGACCGGCAAGGCGCTCGGAGGGGCGGCCCTGCGGCATATCCAGTTTACAAAACCGTGCAGCGATGTGAAGATAAGCGCACTCAAACAGCAGGTAAGCCTTCCCATAAAGAAGGACCTGCCGCCCGACAGATTGCTGAGCGTCGGCAAAGATGCGGAAACTCAGAAGACAGAGATTCAGGTTCTGAGAATCGGCGATGTTTATATCGTGGGACTGCCCGGCGAGATCCTGGTTGAAATCGGTCTTGAGATTAAAGCGAAGGCCGGCATCGAGAATCTCTTCGTCGTTTCCCTGGCGAACGACGCCGTCGGCTATGTCTGCCCCCGCGCCGCTTACAAAGAAGGCGGCTACGAGCCGGGCGCCGGCACGAACCTCGCACCGGGAGCAGGCGAAATTATAACGGAACGTGCCCTGGAGCTCATCGAGCAACTCAAGCAGGGCACGTAATATGCTCTCAAATATAATATAAGATTTTCGGCTAAGCCAGCTCGTCTTTGTTCTCGGAGATTTTCAGGATGGCATCGGCGATGTCACCGGTGTCGCTCTTGCTTCCGAGAAGCATATTCTGGCCGATCCATACCGCTTCTTTGCAGAGCTGGTCGTTGCCGGGAAAATTCAGTTCCTGACGGTATTTGTCGAGCCTTTCCTTCGGGAAGCTGCGTTTGAAGTTCTTGGAATTCAGGGCATCCTCGATCAGGCCGTCACGATACTGCGGACCGTAACCGCCGGAGCAGGGGACACCTTCGGCCCTGAGGGCGGCGAGGAACTTGCTCCTGGGTGCGTTGTTGAAGTGTTCCTTCTTGTAGCGGAACGGATACAAATGATACGCCGCCCTGGTGACACCTTCGTACAGTTTGTGCGGAACGATGCCGGGAATGTCCTTGATTCTCGAAGTCAGGTACTCGGCGTTCTCGTTGCGCCTTTGCGTGTCACTTTCCAGACGCTGCATCTGGGAGAGTCCCACGGCGGCCTGGTACTCGGTCATCCTGCGGTTGGTGCCGATGACGGGATAACCGCTGGTCCTCTTGACGCTGCCGTAGGGCCTGCCGCAGTTGTGGTAAGAATGGACTCTGTCCATGAGTTCCTCATCGTTTCCGACTATGGCGCCGCCTTCGCCGATGGGCAGATGCTTGGAGTTCTGGAAGCTGAAGCACCCCAAGTCTCCCAGTGTACCGCACTTTTTACCTCTCCATTCTGCGAGCCACGCCTGGCAGGCGTCTTCGATTACGATTAGGTTGTGCTTTTTGGCGATGGCCATGATCCTGTCCATGTTCGCCGGCAGGCCGAGGATGTGCACGGGCATAATTGCCCTGGTTCTTTCGGTGATTCTCTCTTCAATCGTATCCGGATTGATTTGTAAGGTCTCCGGATCGGTGTCGGCAAAGACCGGCAGGGCGCTGGAGCCGATGACAACGTTATACGTGGCGATGAACGTATAGGGAGAGACAATCACTTCATCGCCGACGCCGACATCGAGCACGTGCATTGCAGTCAGCAGGGCATTAGTGCCGTTGAAGGTGCAGATGCATCGTTTTGCTCCCAGGAGTTCGGCATACTTTGCTTCAAATTCGGTGACGGTATTGCCCCGGCCTCTGTACCAGTTGCCGCTGCGTAGTATGGAAATGACATGCTCCTCGGCCGACCTGTCCCATTGAGGCCAGGCGGGCCATTTCTTGGTTCGAACGGGTTTGCCGCCGAGCATAGCCAGCTTGCCTGCCTTTTTGCCGGCATTTGCGTATAGAGGAACGTGGCTCGTCGCGACAGTGGCGATCGTGCCGGTAGACGCGGCAAGGAACGCTCGCCTGGTTAAATTCTTGCTATCCATGTTAAGCTCCCTTCATTGCATGAGAAGTTTGTGGTTTGGTTTGTATTTGCTTCTTCAGAATACATTACAATACATCGGTTTAAACTTACCAGCTATCGCCGGTTAGTTAAATCGTTCAATCTCCAGACCATCATAGTACACAGTTTGGTACACAAATGCCAGCGAAATTTTCGAACATTTGCAAATTGGCTCGTGAGAAATTCTTGCATAACCGAATCTCTGCGGATAACATAGGTTCCGGCCTGACCGGATGGAAGAACGACGGCTACCCCACGGTCTGCCCGCTCGGGCTCGAATATCAACATGAACACAAAGGAGCTTCATAGTGAGACACAATGCAAAAATCAGCCATAAACAAATACGTGGAATCTCCCGCCGGGATTTTATGGCTGCAGCGGCAGCTTTGACAATTGTCCCCAGCGGAGTGCTGGGTCGTAGAGGCAATGTTCCTCCGAGCAGTAAACTCAATATCGCCGGCGTTGGCGTCGGCGGCGTTGGCAGAGCCTATATCCAAGGTGTGGGCAGCGAAAATATCGTAGCACTTTGTGACGTGGACGAAAAATACGCCGCCAACACTTACAAGCGATATCCCAGGGCGAAAATCTATCGCGATTTTCGCAAAATGCTCGAAAAGGAGAAGAACATCGATGCCGTCGTTATCGGCACGCCCGACCATACGCACGCAGTCATTGCCAGCACGGCAATCAAGATGGGCAAGCATGTCTACTGTGCAAAACCGCTGACCAGGACGATCTACGAGGCCCGGATGCTGACCCAGGCCGCTCGTAAGGCCAAAGTCTGCACCCAGATGAGCGTCCAGTCGGATGCCTCGGAAGCCCAGCGCATACTGTGCGAATGGATATGGGACGGCGCTATCGGCCCGGTACGGGAGGTCCACGTCTGGTCGAACAGGCCGATATGGCCCCAGGGAATCGAGCGTCCCAAAAATACGCCGCCGGTGCCGGCAGGCCTGGACAGGGATATGTGGCTGGGGCCGGCCCCGCATCGGCCTTATCATCCGGCTTATGTGCCGTTCAAATGGCGGGGATGGTGGGACTTCGGCACAGGGGCGCTGGGAGATATGGGCTGCCACACTTTCGCCCATATTTCCAGGGCGCTGAAGCTCGGGCATCCAACCAGTGTCCACGCCAGTTCCACGAAACTCTTCCCGGAGACGGCTCCGTCGGCTTCGATTATCCATTATGATTTCCCCGCCCGCGAGGACATGCCTGCCGTAAAAATGACCTGGTATGACGGAGGCCTTAAACCACGCCGACCAGCGAGACTGGAAGATAGCCGGCGACTGGGCGCCGAAGGATTGATATTTATCGGCGAACAAGCTTCCATGTTGTGCGGCTTCACCGGGGAAAGTCCGAGGCTTATCCCCGAAGCAAGAATGAAGCAATACAAGCGCCCGCCCAAGACACTGCCCCGGTCAATCGGGCACTACGAAGAATGGGTCGAGGCTTGCAAGGGCGGTAAACCGGCGGGATGCAATTTCGACATCGGGGGACCGCTGACCGAAATGACCCTGCTGGGCAATATCGCAATTCGTACGGGTAAGAAACTTAACTGGGACGGCGAGAACATGAAGATTACGAACGTGCCGGAGGCAAACGATTATCTCCACTACGAGTATCGTGGAGATTGGACGCTATAGATATAGAGCATTTGGTTTTGTGCCGCAAGCTTTTGATGTGAAAGACTCTTGATAAGGAGCAGAATATGAAATCATTAAATCGTAGAGAATTTATGAAAGGTACCGTAGGTGCCGCCGCAAGTTTAACAGTATTATCGAAATCCAGGGCACATGCAGCCGGTGAGAAGGTCATCATAGGCGTTATGGGCCTGGGCGGCAGGGGGACATATCTGGCCGAGAAATTCGCCCAAAGGCCGGACGTGGAGATCGCCTATCTTTCCGATCCCAATACAAGGCGTTTCGCCAGAGCCCGCGAGGTGGTCGAGGAAGCACAGGACAAGAGGCCGAAAATGGTTCAGGATTTTCGAAAAATCCTTGATGACGGCAGCGTCGA
>CAZSOR010000220.1:0-1717 GCA_964608395.1 uncultured Pirellulales bacterium | reverse complement strand
GATTATGACATGTGGTGCGGCCCGGCACCGAAGCTGCCGTACAATCCGAGCCGCCGGTGGCTGAACCAATGGGAATACAGTTGCGGCCCGATTCCCGGCGACGCCGTTCACCAACTTGACCTAGCCCGCTACTTAATGGATGACATTCCATACCCGAAGACGGTTGTTCATGCCGGCGGCGTCAACGCCCTGACAGATGGACGCCAGACTCCCGACACCCAGTTGGCCACATTCGAGTACGGCTCGCTGACTTTACTGATGGAATCGGCGCTCTGGACACCTTATATCAAGAAAATACCCGGTGACATCAGGGACTCGGACCGCTTTCCCGACTGGCCGTTCTGCAGCACGAGGGTCGAGATTCTTGGGACCGAAGGTTTCATGTATTACGGCAGGCACGGCGGGGGCTGGCAGGCATACAATGCGAAGGGCGAATTGGCCCGCAGCGAATACGGGCGTCAGGCCGACAAAGAGCACCAGGACAATTTCATCGATTGCATCCGGACGCGGAAGAAACCGAATGCCGACGTTGAAATCGGCCACCAGACCGTGCTGCTGTGTCACATGGCCAACATATCTTATCGCGTGGGCAACCTGAAGCTCGAGTTCAATCCGCAAACTGAAAGGTTCACAAACTGCGACGAGGCGAACAAGTACATCAAACGTGAATATCGCGAACCGTGGGTTGTGCCGGATAACGTGTAAGGTCCGAAGTGGGTAATGCAAAAAATGACGCTACGGAAAGTCTTGCTGTCTTTTGGAATTGCAGTTTTATTCTGTCGCTGCTCTTATTCGCAATGGCTTGAAATCTCTAATGTCAAGCTCAGACAGGAATCGACGGAGCTGGCCGGGCCGAAGACCATGATTGAGTACGATATCAACGATCCGAATATTTCGCCGGAATCTCCAGCCTATGTATTTGTTCGCTACAGTCGGGATTCCGGAAAAAGCTGGCAGTTTATATCGATGGATTCTCTTCATGGTAATGGCTTTGATATCGTTGAGAAGCCCGGACATAAGCTGATTATCTGGTGGGGAACGGATCAAACGAGCTTTGCCGATACCAATCAGGTGGAGGTTCGCGTTCGCGGCATTGCGATGGCACGAATTCCCGCCGGAAAATTCGTCATGAAGAGTCTGCCCGGCGCCGGACGGGATGAATCGAAAGAAATCTCGCCCGATCCCGATCTTCCCATGTTTTACATGGCGAAAAACGAAACCACGATATCCATGTACACCGATTATCTCAACGAGCTCGGCGGCCAGGCCGCAGGCTGGAACCAGCGTATGGCGAGTGAGAATCGCTGCGGCATCGTTCGAAACGACGATGGCACGTACAGCGTCAAACCCGGCCGTGAGGACTATCCGGTTACATACGTATCATGGTACGACGCGGCGAACTTCCTGCAGTGGTGCGGGCTGAGGCTGCCCACCGAGGCTGAATGGGAAAAAGCCATGCGCGGAGGGCTCTACTTGGATGGTGACGCAGCAAAGAAAAAAACGAATCCAATGCCCGAAAGACGCTACCCCTGGGGCGATGAATCACCTGGCGCAGACGGCGTATTCCGATGCAATTTCGACACCGAGGACGATGGATTTGCGCACTCGTCGCCCGTGGGAAGTTTCGCGAAGTTTGGCAGCCCGTACGGCGTCTGCGATCTGGCCGGCAATGTCGCCGAGTGGACCCTTGACTGGTACTCGACGTCATATCACGCCG
>CAZSOR010000219.1:0-7918 GCA_964608395.1 uncultured Pirellulales bacterium | reverse complement strand
AACGCCACCATATTGGCGCTCCTGGGACTACCCAATTCGACAGCTAATTCGTCGGCAGGTACTGAAACAACTTCGATCGAATCATCCAGTTCCGGATCGACGTCAATCAAAGAGCTATTCATTATAAGAAGGCCGCCGTTTTTGAGGCGTGGAGCGAATTTTTTCAGCGACGCTTTGTTCAGGACAATCAGCGAATCGGGTTTTCCGACGACCGGGCAGGCGATTTCTTTTTCCGAGATTACGACCATACAATTCGCGGTGCCGCCGCGAACCTCGGCGCCGTAGGAGGGCATATAAGTCACCTCTTTTCCGGCCTTCATCGCCGTCTGAGCGAGCAGCTTGCCGGTCAGCATAATTCCCTGCCCGCCAAAACCGGCAATAATAATTTCCTCGCAAAAACCGTTTGCAGCCATTCTCAACCCTTCAATCGTCCGAGAGGGAAGACCTTTATCATGTTAGTTTCGATCCATTCCATCGCTTTGGTCGGGCTCATTCGCCAGTACGTCGGGCAAGGTGAAAGCACCTCCACCAGCGACAAGCCCTCGGCACCTTCGATTTGCAGTTCAAAGGCGTGCTTGATGGCTTTTTTTGTTTTACGGATCTGAGCGACACCGCTCAGCGCGCATCGCTCGATATAAATCGTTCCCGGCAGTGTCGCCAGGAGTTCAGAGACCTGAAGCGGATATCCCTGCTCGACGGCGGCCCGGCCTTTCGGGGTCGTTGCTGTCACCTGGCCGAGCATCGTCGTGGGGGCCATCTGCCCGCCGGTCATTCCATAGACGGCGTTATTGATAAAAATAACTGTAATTTGCTCGCCCCGGTGGCCGGCGTGCAAAATCTCGGCTGCACCGATACTCGCCAGGTCGCCGTCACCCTGATAGGAGAAGATGATTTTGTCCGGGTTGGTCCTTTTCATCCCGGTCGCCACCGCCGGCGGTCTGCCGTGTGCTACTTCGACCATATCCACATCGAGGTAATCATACGCTAAAACGGCGCATCCGACAGGTGCTATACCGATCGTTCGATCGCGTATGTCCAGCTCGTCGATTATCTCGGCAATAAGCCGATGAGCAATTCCATGCCCGCACCCGGGGCAATAGTGCGTCGGGCAATCCTTAAGTGTCGGCGTTCTTTTAAATACCGTTTTCATCATTACTTCTTCGGTCTTAAAGTCAATTGCTTGATTTGCTCGAGGATTTCGTCAACGTTCGGCACACCGCCGCCAGGCCGGCCGTAAAACAAGATTGGCGATTTACCGTTTACGGCCAGTCTCACATCTTCGACCATCTGGCCGTTGCTCATTTCAACGACCAGGAAAATCCGAAATTCATCCGCGGCCTTGCTTATCTGCTCGGTCGGAAACGGCCACAGCGTAATCGGGCGAATCCAGCCGGCTTTGATTCCTTCTTCTCTTGCCCTGCTCACCGCACTGCGGACAATTCTTGCCGCAACGCCATACGCAACCACTACGATTTCAGCATCGTCAATCTCGTATTGCTCGCAGAGCACCTCGTTTTGTTCTATCTGTTTATATTTGTCCAACAGCTTAAGATTCAGTTTTTCCAAAGACCCTTCGGGAAGCCACAATGAGCGGACAATGTTTTGCTTTCTTCCTTTAGCTCCGGTCAAGGCCCATTCCTTGGCAGGCAGTTTCCGGCCCTTCTTTTTCTCCAATACTACCGGCTCCATCATCTGGCCCAGGATGCCGTCGGCAAGGACCATTACTGTCATCCGATACTGGTCGGCCAGGTCGAATGCGAGCGGCATACAATCGACCATCTCCTGCACGCCCGATGGTCCGAGTACGATTGTTCGATAATCGCCGTGCCCGCCGCCCCGGGTTGCCTGAAAATAATCGGCCTGTGAAGGTGCGATATTGCCCAGGCCCGGCCCGCCTCGCATGACATTGACCACGACCGCCGGCAACTCGGCACCCGACAGATAGCTGATTCCTTCCTGCATCAGGCTGATGCCGGGACTGGATGAGCTTGTCATCGCTCTTTTTCCCGTGGCCGAAGCTCCGAATACCATATTAATCGCGGCCAGCTCGCTCTCGCTCTGCACGAAAATGCGGCCCTCCTCGGGCATTCTGCGTGACATATAGGCGGGAATTTCGTTTTGCGGCGTTATCGGATAGCCGAAATAGGCGTCACAGCCGGCAATGATCGCCGACTCGGCAAGGGCTTCGTTCCCACACATTAAAATCCTGTTGCCGGCACCTTTGGAAGTCTGCCATTCTTCTATCATATTCCTGTTCCTTGTACGCTCTGCAACAGGGTTCACTTTTTTTCCTCGATAAGCCTTTGCTCGCCTTTTTCGCGAGGCTCGATGAGTATATCGACGTTGCCGGAATCGTCCCGAAGCACTTCGATGATCGCCTCAGGGCAAATAATCGCGCAGGCACCGCAGCCCGTGCAATCATTGTTGTTTGCCTTAGCGGGGAAGTAGCCGATGCTGTTTGAGTTTTCGGATATGACTATAGTTTTTTTCGGGCATACCACAACGCATAAGCCACAGCCTTTGCATCGTTCGGTGTCGATAATTATTTTGCCAGCCATTCTCAGTATTCGTATTGCGTATATTCTATTTAGCCCCCGGTTTCACCGGGGGTTTTTCCCACGTAAGCAGCGCATTCTAACAAGTCCGGAAGTTCCTGTAAAGCCAAAAGGTCGATAAATGACATGCGCTGTTGAGTAAACCGTTTAATATACGGCATTTAAAACACATGTTTTCTCCGTATGCCTGCAATTTTCCTTCTTTATTTTTCGAGGTAGAAAATCTTATGCTCTTCGTCAAACCATATGTCCCGGGCCTGTGCGACATCATCCGGACCCAGACCGATCAGCTTAAGCGGATTGTCGAATCCCATCGCAAGAAGCTCGTCGGTGCCGACCAGATCCAGGGACGCCAGGTGATTCATACATTGGAGCATTGTCGCCGACGAGCCGCCCAGATACCCCGTTGTCAAATCGCGCAGCAGACCGTCCTCTTCCAGCACCACCTGATGACCCAGCGCCTCGTATTTACCGGCTGGGAGTCCTGCCGGCGACGAAGCGTCACTAACGACCACGCATCGCTTGGGGCCCTTGGTTCTGATAATGGTCTTCAGAATCGATGCCGGCAGATGATGGCCGTCGGTGATTATCATCGCGGTAAGGTCATCATTGCCCAGTCCCGCCCAGATGGGATTTTCATGCCGGGGCAGCATTGCCGGCACGCCGTTGCCAAGATGGGTCAGCGAGGTTGCTCCGGCCCGAACAAGCCGGCGCAAATCCTGCTCCCCGGCCATCTGGTGTCCCAACGAAACTGTAATACCACGGTCAACGGCATAACGGGCAAGCTTTTCGGCTCCATCCGGTTCGGCTGCAATCGTAAGCAGCTTGACCCGGCCGTCGGCCCAATCGATTAGCTGCTTGAGATAGTCCACATCGGGTTTTGAAATCCACTGCTCATCGTGCGCCCCCCGCGAACCCTTCTCTGTCGAGAGAAAAGGTCCCTCGATGTGAATGCCTAAAAGCCGGCCGCGAAATTCGGGTTCCTGCAGCGCCGCGGTCATGATGGGAAGGTTATGCTCGTAAACTTCCTTCGAACTTGTGATTATCGTTGGCAGAAACGCCGTGGTGCCGGCTTCGAAAACGCCCCGGCAGGCCAGAATAAAATCGTCCCGCGTCAGGTTTATATCGGAGAAATGCACCCCCTTGTAGCCATTGATCTGAAGGTCCACCAGTCCTCGTATTTTTATGCTATTTGAAATCTGTGCTTTCTTGCCCATTTTCTTATCCAATTTCCAACAACACATCTTATAAAGGATTTTCATATCTCTGTCAAATACACAGTCTAAATATCCGCCGACAACGGCAGAAGATTTTTCTTGCCTTGCCGGCTGCAAATCTCCTATCATTCCCCTCGACTGTAAACAGCATGGGAACATCGTAAAGGACGAGAACTTATGCCTTTGGAAATCAGTGGCCTGCAGCCCGTCAGCACTTGGATTGAGCTGATTAGAGATAGAAATAGCGATTTCATCAGCAAGCTGCACCAAATCTATGGTGATAATGACGATCTAAAGACCGAAGCGGTCCGGATGTGCCTGTGCAGCCTCGGAGCATTCGCAGCTAAATACGGGGCGGACCGTAACGTTCTCACTATCCGCTCGGCCGGCCGGGTCAACCTTCTCGGTACGCATATCGACCATCGCGGCGGCTCGGTCAATCCCATCGCTGTCAAGCACATGTGGCTTGTGGTCGAGCCTCGCGACGACGACCTGGTGCTGGCTAAAAACTTCGAGTCAAACGACTTTCCCGATGAGCAGTTCAGTATCAGCCGGTGTCTGCCGGCCGGTAAAAAAATCGAAAACTGGGACACTTGGTGTCACGATGAGTTTGAAAAACGCAGGCACGACCCGTCAGTGAGCTGGTCGAATTATATCCGAGCGGCGGTTTTGTACCTTCAGCATCTCAACACAAATGACAACGGCAGCTTCCAACCGGCGTTCCGCGGGATGAATATGATGGTTTACGGCAACATACCGCGAGCGGCCGGCCTAAGCTCATCATCGGCATTGGTCATGATAACAGTTGAAGCTGTAATACGGATAAACTTGCTTGGCATTAAACCTGCTGATTCCGTTGAGCATTGGGGATTTGCCGAATGGTATGTGGGCACACGTGGCGGTTGCAGCGACCATGCTGCGATTATATACGGCAGGCACCATACGATTCTCCATATGACAGCTTTTCCATTATCCGTAGAGGAGGCAGCACTTCCGGCCGGTTATTGCTTCGTTTTGGCGAATAGCAACATCAAGGCGAAAAAACAAGCCGGCGGCCGCGATATCTTTAACAGCCGGGTCGCAGGATATATTTTCGGCTTGATGTTAATGCGCAAAAACTTTCCTCAGTACGCCGATAAACTCGAAAGACTTCGGGATGTCAATCCTGAAAGACTTGGCGTTAATGAGAGCCAGATCTATCGAATGGTAAAATCACTGCCAGCTTCCGCCTGCAGAACAGATGTTTTAACACTTCTTCCGGCAGACGAGCAAAAGATTCATCGTGTGTTCAGAAGTCACGCCGAGCCCGAAGAGGGCTATCCCATACGGCAGGTATGTCTTTATGGAATTGCCGAGTGTATTCGTGCCGAGATGGTCCCGCAGTGTCTGCGAGCGGGTGACATGAAGACGTTCGGTGAGCTTATCAACACCTCCCACGACGGCGACCGCGTGACGAAGCTCGTTGACGGCCGGCGCTTACCAACCGACAACAGTTATCCAGACGAGAGAATTGATGCCTTGATCGGCGATCTGGAATCAGGCGATGCCGAACGTATGAGCTGTGCCGAGCTGTGGCGCCAGGGCGGCGGCTATAACGTAAGCCTGCCCGAAATCGATACACTCGTTGACATCGCGCTGACAACCGAAGGTGTTATCGGTGCCGGTCTTGTCGGCGCCGGGATGGGCGGCTGCATCGTGGCGGTCGTCGGGGACGAGCACGCCCGGCGACTGGTCGAAAATATGGCCGAACAATACTATCATCCGCGCAACCTGCCGGTAAGGGCGGAGATTATCACTCCCGTCGGTGGTTTGTGCTCTATGGATTGAGCAGTGAAGCCGCCTCGGAGTCCAGGAATATTTTGCAATTGCCGTGCTGCTGTAAAATCGAGGCCGGACACATAGGCGTCACCTTCCCTTCGAGAGCGTTTTTCACCGCCTCGGCTTTGCGCTCGTCGGGAACCGTTACGATCAGGCATGCGCTTTTGACGATCTGCCTGATACCCATCGAGATTGCCTGCCGGGGAACCTGCTCCAGCGTCTCGAACCAGCCTTCACCCAACTGTTGTTTCCTGCATTTCTCGTCCAACTCGACGACGAGATATGGTTCTTCGGTCTCGAAATCCGCTGGCGGGTCATTAAACGCCAGATGCCCGTTTTCCCCGATTCCCACCATTGCCGCGTCGATAGGGTGCTCGGCTATCAGGGAGCCTACTCTTTGGCACTCCTGCTCCGGATCGCCGGCGTCGCCGTTGACGAAATGTACCTTTTTGAGGTCCGGCACCATATCCACGAACCGCTCTTTCAGGAATTTCCTGAAACTCGCCGGGTGGTCCGCCCCCATGTCGATATACTCATCAAGGTGAAACATCGTAACGCTCGCCCAGTCCACAGTATCCGCTTCGGCCAGGTTCTTGAGCATTTCGAGCTGGCTGGTTCCGGTTGCGAGAATGATATTCGCCCGGCCGTTTTCTTTAATGGCCTTGTTGATTGCCTGGGCGGCCGCAGCCGCTGCTGCTGCTCCCATTTCCTGTTTTGTTTTGTAAATGAATTTTTCCATAATATTGCTCTGGTTTCAAATCGAATAACGTCTGCCATAATCATAAGCAATTTCTGCCGCTCCGGCAAAGATTTTCCTTGCCCTGCAAGCGGTAAATCTTCTATAACATCTGTGGGTTTCACACGGGAAATGACCCATTGGCCCTTACAGGGGCGATTTTGCCTTTTTGTCGAGGAGCAGTAATAAAATGAATGCACAGCCCGTAAATGGAGGTGAATTATCGTGACTAAATGCAGACTTGCCGCACTGATCATAATCGTGAGCTTTTCTTATCTGATTTCGGCAGCGGCTGAGCAGGCTTCCGCAGATCTTTCAAATGTCCTGAAAACGCTCGACAAGAGCCACCCGCGATTGATGCTCAAGGATAAAGACCTGCAGCGTCTGAAAGAACTGTACGCAAAAGACAAAGTTCTGCAGAAGTGCGTGAGAGACGTTCTCAAAGAGGCGGACAAATGTGCCGGCAAATCTATGCTTACCTACAGGAAGATCGGCCCGCGACTGCTTAGCGTGAGCAGAGAATGCCTCCGCCGGATTTACGCTCTCGGACTTGCGTACCGATGGACGGGCGAGGAAAAGTACGCCGACAAAGCCGTCGAAAATATGCTGACCGTATGTGCATTCAAGGACTGGAATCCATCGCACTTTCTCGATACGGCCGAGATGTCCCATGCCGTTGGGCTCGGCTATGACTGGCTTTACTCTTATATGGACGCCGGGACGCGAGAAAAAATCAAGGCCGGCCTCATCAAAAATGGCCTGGAGCCCGGACTGGCTGCATACCAGAAGAGTTGGTGGGCCAAGAGCGAACACAACTGGAACCAGGTATGCAACGGGGGCCTGATCGTCGGCTCGCTGGCGATTGCCGAGTCGGATGCGCAGTACGCCGAGCAGATTGTTGCTTCCGCCGTCCGGTCACTGCCGCTCGCTATCAAGAGCTACGGCCCCGACGGTGCCTGGGGAGAAGGGCCCGGATACTGGAGTTATGCCACGCATTACACCGCCTACGGTCTGGCGGCGCTGCAAAGCGCCCTGGGTAACGACTTCGGGCTGCTGCAAATCGAAGGGCTGGCTCAGGCGGGAGATTTTCCAATCTATACGGCCGGTCCGACCGGGTATTATTTGAACCTGGCTGACGTTGGAGAGAGAAGCTCTAAAAGAACGCTGCCGTGTTTGTTTTGGCTGGCACGCACATACGACAATCCGTTTTATGCCGATGATGAACGAAATATGCTGGCAAAGCGCAGCGCCAGTCCGCAGCACGTGGTCTGGTACATGCCCGAGCCGGGCAAGAAACTCCCGGCAAGAGACCTTGATCGTTATTTCCGTGGTTCCGTGGAAGTGGCCGTATTCCGAAGCGCGTGGGACGACCCGCAGGCACTCTGGTTCGGCATCAAAGCCGGCTACAACCAGGTCAACCACGGGCATCTGGACCTGGGCAACTTCGAGCTGGAAGCTCTGGGCGTTCGCTGGGTCCGCGACCTCGGCTCGGATAATTACAATCTTCCGGGATACTGGGATGGAAAAAGGGGCGGCAGGCGGTGGAGCTATTACCGCTTGAATTCGAAAAGTCACAGCGTCCCGCTGCTGGG
>CAZSOR010000218.1:2346-7948 GCA_964608395.1 uncultured Pirellulales bacterium | reverse complement strand
TTATACAATGTCCGGAATGTAACAACCAGATATCGGATAAAGCCGTGATGTGTCCAAAGTTCGGATTACCGATGGCCGACCGGCGTTAAATGTTGTCTTTTGCGCTCGACGATCAATTGCAAAGGACAATTCAGTTCTGGACAGTTGTATCGTACCGTACACCGTCGGGCACGGGGACCGGTACGGCGACGGTCATTCCATGGTCGCCGGCGGTTTTTCGTGAAGAATCTACGGCGATGAAGGCCGTGTACGCCGACATCAGGCCGTATTCGAGTGCGACCTGCCTAATCTCGCCGGGCAGGTCCGGATTGGTGTCGTAAGTTGCCTGACTGCCAAGCGTCTCAATCTTTTTCCGCGCCCATACGCAGGCGATGCCTGAATGGGTGGCGGCGGAATCTTCGAGGTCAGCGGCGATTGGGATGTCCTGAGTCATATCGCCGACTTTGCCTTTGACGTGAATGGTCGTGCTGCTGTTGCCTTTGAATTTGCCGGTAAGGATTACAGGCCGGCCGACGAAAAGGTCGGGAATGCGGCTGGGGTACATATCAGTAACCTGCATATCGCCCCAGTCGATAGTGACATCCGCCAGGGCCGGGTGACTGATGCGGTCGTAGAACTCATCGACGACTTGCCCCGCACTGTCGTCCAGGCCGATATATGCGACGGCGCCTTTGCCGAGTTTGGCCATCCGGTCGAGCAGGTATCGGTTGACGGATGAGCCGACGCCGAAGCTGAAGATTCTACTGGCGCCGAGCCGCTGGTGAATCGCGGCGAGAATTTGAGTCTCATTGCCGATGTAGCCATCAGTCATAAACGAGACCAGGCGAAATCTTTGCGGATCGTGCGCGAAGTCCAGCGCCGCTTTAATGCCCTCTATCATCATGGTCCCGCCGCTGCCGTGAAGCGACTCGACATAAGCGAGACCTTTGCTGATATTTTTAGGTGTTGCCGGCACGGGATTCGGCCCGAGCTTCGAAGCGTTATTTGAAAAGCGGATAATCTGGAAAGTGTCGCCCGGCTGTAGTTTTTTCAGAGCCCTTGTAATAGCCTGTTTGGCCTTGGCGATGGGTTTGCCTCTCATACTGCCGGAGCAGTCCAGAACAAAAATCATCTCCATCGGGGCACGTTTCAGATACGAAAGATTTTCCGGCGGATAAAGCATGAGCGTGAAAAATCCGCCTCTTTCATCGCGGTGTGTCACTAAGGCCGATTTTACGGTTTTGCCCGCGACTTTATAGCGGAGCACGAAGTCCTTGTTGGGGATACTGTCGAGACTGCTGAGCTTGACCGTCCGCTTGTCACGTGCCGGAGAGCTGTTGTTTATCACGTGGCTGGCGCATACGAGTTGCTCGATTGTCACGCCGGCGTCGATATCGACGGCCAGCGAAATATCATGCCCGCTTCGCTCGGAAGGTTTGAGGTACTGGACTTCGGTTTTCTGGCCCGAAATGCCGGTTTTTCCGCGTGCTACGGCACCGACTCCATCTGTAAAGCCTGGAGGGTTGAATCGCGGCCCGACGACCATGGGAAAAACGAACTCGTACCAGCCGTCCACATAGGCCAAAGTGTTAAAGTACTTGATATTAATGTCGATTTCCTTGCACGGCTCTATGTTGGCGACCTTCTGCGTAAAAATATTGGGCCGCTCCTGGGTAAGAAGCGAGGCGACGTGTCCCTGTCTCCTGGCCTCTTGATAAATCTTCTCGGCCTCCTTTCGCTCGCGAATGATGCCGCGGATGCGCCGTTCGCCGATTGTCATAATGAACTCATTAATCGCCGCGTTCTGCGGCAGCGGAAACACATAAACCGCCTCGATCTTCTCATCGTAGGGATTATGAAACTGCTGCGTGACATCAACGGTTGCTATATAGCCGCTGATTTGACCTTTCACATCGGTATGCTTAAGCGGCAGCGGAATTTCCTTTTCCTCTTGGGGCAGCTTAGCCAGCATGGCGCCAGAGCCGGGCGTATCCTCACCGGTAGGGACAGCCTGTGTTTCGGCTTTGGCTATCACCCAAATCTCATCCGCCGTGACATTGAGCAATTCGGCAGGCATTTGTCTATCCGGCCTGCGATCTCTTCCTGCGTAAATAACGGCTTTTCCGCTAGTACGACGATTAGTCGATGAATTCGGGCTCGGTAGCTTAACAGCTTCAAATCCTCTCATACCGCCGCCATATCCACCCATCATACCGCCGCCGTATGTATCACCATCACGACCTCTCCATCCATATTGGACGGGCTCGTAGCTGCTCGGGAGTTCTTGACTCGAATCAGCCGGGCCTGTTATAGCATTAGTTTTTTGTTCTTTCACCTCGCTCCATACAATATCAACCGAACGGTCGTCAGTTTGAGCAACTGGAGCGGAAGATATACTGTCCGATCCCGCATATTGGCGAACTCTATTTAGGGAAGGAACAATCAGCGCTAACAACATAAATGCCACACCGATGAGAGTAATTAATATAAGAAATATTCTTTTAATTTTCATTATATTTCTCCTTTTTCGAATGATATTTCAGCAGGTATTTCTTTTCCGTCTGCGTCACCGGCGACGGCGAGTTTCAGTTCGTATTGCGGCTCGGCGTCGCCTGCGATTTGCAGATGTATGGTAGCGATTCGCGTACGGCCTTTAGGAAGGTCGCTGCCGGTATTGAAAGCGGCGATGATTATTCTGTCTTTTGCCAGGGCCGCCGGGTCGTAGTAAGGCGCTTCTTTAAATGCTTCGTGCTCACCGCCCTCGACGCCGACGATTTTGATTTGTCTGGCTGTAGCTTTCAACTCGAACTGATAGGCCGCGAGGCTGCTGTTGCCGGAATCGAGATATATATGCAGCGGGGCGAAACGCACGCCGGGCTGGGGGGTCGAATAATCCTCCGTAAGGAGTCCCTGGGACTGCTCCGACTGCTGCGCCAGGACGGGAACTATAAAACAAATGCCGGCAAGAATGATTGGCGTTATTTTATTCATTATAAAACTCCCTTATCCAGGCGGACGGCTGCGAGAGCGACCACATCGACGTCGCTGCGATCGATCAGGCCGTCGCCGTTAATGTCCCATTCTGTTTGAGCAGGGCCGGAGGTTTCGATTTGCTTCGCTAATTTGAAAGCATCGAGAATGTCCACCCGGCCGTTTCGGTCAATATCGGTAGCCTGTATTTCGCTGAGGGCATAGCGATATGCTGTCGGTTCTGGCTGCTTTGTAAGGTCCAGGCTGAAGGCAAGAATGATAACCGCAGCCGCAGCGGCAATTCGCCAAGCCCAGTGGATTCGCCGGTGCCAACTCTTGCCGGATTGTAAGGGTGCAAAGTGCTTATGGACCCGGTCCATAACAGCCCGGTCCACCTCGGGCGGCACTCCAACCTGCGGCTGAAAAAGGGCTTTCAAATCCGCCGATAGTTTCGAAGAAATCCTCAAATCCGAATCTTCATCAAAATGTTCTTTTCTTTCGTTCATTTTTCGTATTTCGCATATAGTATGTCGTATGTCGAACAACGGCTTAACAAAATTGTTGCTCCAATATTTTAAGCAGCCGGGCCGGCCAAAAGGTTCAAATTTTTTTGAGGATTTTTCCTGAATTTTGAAAAATTTATGTCTCCATCCGTGATTGCTCTTAAAAGAACGGGCTACATTCAAGTCGCCAGGGCCACTCTGAATATCGCGCCGGTGGGCTTTGCGCCGATGATTTCCACGAAGCCGTTGTGTGCCTCGGCGAACTTTTTAACCAGGGCAAGTCCCAGACCTGTCCCGGTGGTTTCGCGGGTTGACTCGGCTGCCGGGCGATAGAATTGCTCGAATATCTTGTTTCGCTGCCGGTGCGGGACGCCGGGGCCGTGATCCTCGACCTCGATTACGGTGAATTTCCCGTCGGTTTTGGTCCGGACGGTAATCGTTTTATCCTCGGCGCCAGCGGCGTACTTGATCGCGTTGTCCAGCAGGTTCACAACGATCTGCGTCACGGCGTCGGCGTCAAAAGTCGCCTGCTCGATCGGCGCCGGCTCGGCCCGTATCGAAAAGCCCTTCTGCACGGCATAAGGCCTCATCATCTCGACCACGTTCGCGACGCACTTGTTGATGTCACCTGCATTGAAGGCGTATTTCTTCCGTCCCTTTTGAATACGCGAGAAGTCCAGCACGTTTTCTATCAGCCTGCTGAGCCTTTCGCTTTCCTGCCGCATATTCCCGTAATACTCGACGGCCTTGTCCTGCGATTTGACCCAGTTCTTTTCCAGCATCTCGGAGTACATTCGTATAGAGGTCAGCGGAGTTCTCAGCTCGTGCGAGACGGCCGAGATGAAATCGTCCTTCTTCTGCGCCAGCCTGATTTGTGCCGTAGCGTTGCGCCATAGACTTGCCAGCCCCAGAGTGACCGCTAAAAGCACAATCGCAATGATGCTGAAATACCAGATTCGCAGGTGACTGATTTCTTTGCCGATCCAGCCTGGGTCGATTTCTTTGAGGTTCAGGACCAAATCGCCAAAGCCAAAATTCAGGATGGCGGCGTAGGCAACGTTTCCATTGTCACGCGCATTTGCTCCCGGCGACAATTCAAAACTCATGCCCTTGCGCACGAATCGTGATGCCGAATCCTCAATCTGCTCAATAAGTTCTTTTTCGTTTAGCTGGAAGCCCTGCAACAAGTGCCTGTCTTCGATCTGTACATGCCGCAGCAGAAACACCTGCCCGCCGAAGATGGATTCGGCCTGTTGCAAAGCGGAGTCTCCGCCAGGGACGACCACAGGAAAGAACGGCTCGATGCGCACCTGAACCGTCTCTGTTTGACTTTCGTCCGGGCTCGCTGCCTGCTGTTCGTACGGGCCGTCCGCCTGCTGAGTCTGAGCTGCTAATTCCTGAGTTTGCTGCTGTGGTTGAGCAGCCACGTTCGAAAGAACATTTTGCTCAAATACCTCACGCCTTTGCCGGAGTACCTGAGTCTTTTGACCTTTGCTTTGCAGGGACTCGATGGGATAACTTTGAGACGATTTATCCTTCTGAGCTGCCTCCTTGGCAAACTGATCCGGCTCCTTCGGCGGCGCGATACTGTTGCCGCTATAAAAATTCATCTTCAGAGAACCGGGTGTAGTTCCGCTAAGCGCCGGCAGCAGGTTTATCTCGATGTTTTTCCTGTTCGAGATAGCTTCGGCATACAGCTCGTTATCGGATTCGGTCAAATCCTGTCTTTGATCAACGTTATCGTTTGGCGTGATGACGCTGCCGTCCGGCTCGATTTGAAAATTACCGTAGGCCAGGCCCTGCTCCAGGCGGCCGGCCAGCGGGCTGCGCAACACGGGCATTTGCTGCTGGCCGGGCGCAACATTCTCCGGCACAAAGTAATATTGATAATCGGTGTACGGGCGGCTTTGCTCGGTCTGCATGAATTCATCGAGCCTGCGCGTGACATCCTGCCTGACCTGTTCGGCGACGGCGGCGAATTCACCCAGGCGAGTGCCCTGGAGACCCTGCGCTCGTATCCGGATGGAGTGGTATCCCATCCAGGCCAGCCCGCACAGTGCCGCAAGAATGATTATCGATAATATTAATAGCCGCTTATACATTTGCTATCCACTACTTTCGTATTTATAGCCCGCACCGCGGACGGTTTT
>CAZSOR010000218.1:0-2246 GCA_964608395.1 uncultured Pirellulales bacterium | reverse complement strand
ATCCGCAAACCGAAACGTCTGCCCGACGGCGCGTGCCGGGTCGGTTCGCCGAAGCACGGCATTGATCCTTGCCAGCAGCTCTTCAAGCGAAAACGGCTTTGTGATATAGTCGTCGGCACCGAGATTCAACCCGGCGACTTTCTCTTTCTCCTGCCCCTTGGCGGTCAGCATGATAATCGGAGTCTGCAAACCATCGCCACGCCATTTAGAGCAAAGTTGTTCGCCGCTGATTTTCGGGAGCATCAAATCGAGCAGAATCAAATCGAACCGCCGCCCGGCAACAGTACGCTCGGCTTCGAGCCCGTCGGCGGCCTGAGTAACTTCGAAGTTGTGAAACTCCAGAAAGTCCGCCAGGGCCGAGCGAATCTTCTCTTCGTCTTCAACTACCAATATGGATTCTTTTTCTTCCATAGTCACATTTGCTCCTATGTATATTATAGGCTATATCGACGCCGATGTTTTGTAAATGTTTTGTAAAAAAGCATCGCTGCTATTTTACGTCCATTTTACCGGCCTCTCAACCGGAACTATCGTATAATTTATATAGTTCGAGAACACATTTTAAGACCTTTTTATAAGGAGGAAACGAAATGAAGTCAGTAAGCAAGAATCAAAAATGGCTGCATGGATTCGTATCTCTTCTCGGAATCTATATGATGTTTATCATTCAGAGCGATGCAGCGGCAAAAACTTCCGAAGAAGCCTTTGCAAAAATGCCCGTCAAAGAGATTACCATCTTCAAAGACGGTCACGCCTTCGTTCTGCACGAGGGAAAGATGCCGGCCGGCACCGACGGCAATGTCACTATAGACTACCTGCCCAGGCCGATCATCGGAACCTTCTGGGCCTATTCGGCGGATGCCAATGCCAAACTCACCGGCGTCGTCTCTCATAAACGCGTCGTCCCGGTTAAAAGAACCGCCCTGACCATCCCCGAACTCATCGAGGGGAACATCGGTGCCAGGGTTCGCATTATCGAGGCGGGTCTGTCCGCCTACGAGACTACCATTCTCGGGATTCCGACTCGAAGCACCGAAGAACTCAGCAGTGCCGACCCGCCGGGAAGCCCGGAAAAGCTGCCGGAGCGAGGCAGCATCGTTCTGCTGAAATTCGAAGGCGGCGTCAAAGCGGTTCCTATCAGCCGGATTCAGGAAGTGACTTTTCTCGATGAGCCTAAGCTGCAACTGGCCGGCGAGCAGTTCCGGGATATGATGACGCTCAAACTCGACTGGGGCAGACGCAAGCCCGAACGGGATGTAGATGTCGGCATGGTCTATGTCCAGCGTGGCGTTCGCTGGATACCCAACTATCGAATCGATATCGACGGCAAGGGCAACGCCATCGTCAAACTTCAGGCGACAATCATCAACGAACTGGAGGACGTCGAGGACGTCAAAGCTCATCTCGTGATCGGCGTGCCGAAGTTCGCATTCGAGAACACGCCGGACCCGATCTCGCTGCAGCAGACGGTGGCACAGCTTTCAAGACACTTCCGCCCCGACAGTCAAGCCGCCTACGCCTTTTCTAATATGATTATGACCCAGCAGGCCGCAATGCCCGTACGTCGTGCCGAAGTCCCGGCCGGCAATGACGGTGACGCGCTCGATCTCGGTCCTGATGTTGCCGCCTCCGGCAAGAACGAAGACCTGTACATTTTCACGCTCGAACATGTCACCCTGAAAAAAGGTCAGCGAATGGTCGTGCCGGTTGCCGAATACGAACTAAAGTATCGGGACGTTTTCGTGCTGGGTCTTCCGTTCGGTCCGCCGCCGGAGGTTCGGCACAACTTAAACAGCGAGCAGCAGACCAAACTGGCGCAGCTTTACTATTCTCCGAAGGTAATGCACAAGATACGCATTGCCAATAACGCCAAATGCCCGTTGACAACCGCTCCGGCACTAATACTTCGTCAGGGCAGCATCATCGCCCAGAGCATGATGACCTATACCGCAGTCGGCGCATCGAGCGACCTTGAGCTGACAACCGCCGTGGATATTGCCGTCGAGAAACTCGACAATGAAACCGACCGCATTGGCGATGCAGCTAAATGGGATAACCATACTTACGCCCGCAGTAATCTGACCGGGACCATTCATCTTACAAACCACCGCTCTGATACGGTCAGTTTGGAAATCCGCCGGTCCGTGCTCGGCAATATCGACAGCGCCAGCCACAAAGGTTCAATCGAGCACTTAGGCAGGCACGAGGGCGGATGGATGGATCCGAACAGCCGGCCATTCTGGTGG
>CAZSOR010000217.1:0-7950 GCA_964608395.1 uncultured Pirellulales bacterium | reverse complement strand
TTCTCAAGATTCTGCGAGGCGGCGTTTCGCCGGTAATTATCTTCATCTCGATTATGCTGGGCTTTACATTCGGCCTGATACCGGGCTTCTCGGGACTGCACGCTATTCTTATAGCGTTAGTGTTCCTGCTGAATGTACATCTCGGGATGTTCCTCATGTCGGCGGCTTTAGGCAAAGCCCTGTGTTTTGCCGCTGCTCCCGTGCTCTATCACATAGGAATGGCCGTCCAGAGTTCCCTGTCCGGCCTGCTGAAATTCCTGGCGGCGATACCCATTATCGGCATAACGGACTTCAACAGGTACGCCGTTGTGGGCGGCTTAATAGCCGGGCCGCTTATAGGGATTATCGCGGGATTGCTTTTGGCCCGGACGGTCATTGGTTTTCGCCGTACGCTGTTGAAAGTCGAAGAGAATTCCGAGAAATTCAAGAAGTGGTATTCGAATAAATGGGTGCGAATCCTCGACCGCATTCTAATCGGCAAACGGACAAAAGACACTAAGGCGCTCTTCACCGTAAAGACCAAAATCATACGCAAGGCGGGTGTCGCTTTTGCCGTGATTCTGCTGGTTATCTTCGGCGTAGGGACCCACTTTCTGAAGGATACGAAGATCAAACAGTACGCCGCAGTTAAACTGACCCAGTTAAACGGCGCGGAAGTCAACCTCGAAACACTCAAGCTTTCCATCCTGAAAGGTGAAGCTTCGGTTTCCGGCATACAGGTTACCGATGCCAATAATCCCGGAAACAACCAGATTGCCGTGGAGAACATCTCTGCAGATGCCAGTGTCTATAACCTGATGCTGGGCAAAGTTGTCTTAGACAAAGTGAGGTTATCGAATGTTCAGTTCAATCAGAAGCGTCAAACGCCCGGCAAGGTAATCGAAACAAAAGCCGAGGAGCCGGAAGTTTTCGATCCGTGCGAATACAAAGTGGCGGCCGGCGATATCAGCAAGCTCGATAAGTACCTCCAAAACGCCAAGGCCATGAGGGAATGGCTGCAAAAGGCCCGAAAGTGGCTGCCCGATCCTAATGCCAAAGAGGGCGAAGCGCCCGTGGAAAAGGCACCAATCAAGTATCTCGACTATCTCATTGCCCGCGCTAATGTGCCAACCTCAGCGCGTTTCCTGGCCAGGGATGTGTTGCTGGAGAAGGTTGGGATAAAATCGCCCGTTTTCGGCAGCAGTAATATCAGCGTGGAGAATATCAATGATGCCCCGTCCGCTACTGCCTTGCCTATCAACTTGAAGGTCAAGTCGAACGAGACGCCGCTTGAAATGAACATGACCTTCGATTACAGCTCGGGAGAAAAGGTACCGAAGGTGACGGGGACTTTCACTAAGCTGGACCTGAGTAAATTGCAGTCGAATTTAAGCAGTGGTGCCGGCCTGAACTTTACATCCGGTCTCGCTTCGGGGCAGTTCAACGGCCTGATTACAAGCGAATCAATCGACCTTACCGTTGATATCGAAGTACAGAACATGCAGGCCAGTTCCCAGGGCGACGGAATTCTGGGCCTTGGTGGCCAGACGACATCCGAAGCCTTCAAAATCCTCAAAGACCTTAAGACAACGATCAAGATAGTAGGCCCGACCACCGAACCTCGGCTTGTGTTTGACACTCACGGACTCCAGGACAGTATCAAGCAGGCGCTGGTAAAAGCCGGCAAGGAAAGGCTGTCGGAGGAAATCGACAAACAAGTCGAAAAGCAGCTTGGTGACAAACTCGGAGACAAGGTCCCGGAGGAGTTGAAAGATGTTATCAAGGAGCCGAAAGATCTTATGAAAGGCCTCGGAGGTCTGCTCGGCGGGAAGGAAGACAAATAGCAGAAGTCCGGGGACGCTGGTAGCAGTTTGAAGAGGGAAATTATGGTTGATTTCCTCATCACAGTCAGCAAGCGTGCAAGGTTCACATCAATTTACTACGACAGAGTAAAAGACTACGGCGGCAAAATTCCACGAGGCCCATAAAATGTAGATCAGATAAGGTGTACGTATCAAAATCTCAATATTTCCTGATTATTATAGGATTATTTGAGGAGATAAAATCATGGAACAGGTTCTAAATACAATTTATTCATATCTGGTGACTTACGGGTTGAGGATCGTTGCTGCATTGGTGATTTTTGTCGTGGGACGCTGGGTAGCAAAATTCCTTTCGAAATCAGTCAAGAAAGGAATGATCAAAGCTAATGTAGATGAAACATTGGCTGGTTTCACCCAAAATTTGTGTTACATCGCGTTGCTTGCGTTTGTTATCATTGCTGCGTTGAAAAAGCTGGGAGTGCCAATGACCGAGTTTACCGTTGTCGTTGGAGCAGCCGGATTGGCAATTGCTTTTGCACTCCAGGGATCATTAGCCAACTTCGCGGCAGGTGTAATGCTCATTATTTTCAAACCCTTTAAGGCCGGTGATTTTGTGGAAGCGGGCGGTAAGGCTGGGACTGTAGAAAAGATTCAGATATTCAATACGATTCTCAACTCGCCCGATAACGTGCGGATTATTATTCCGAATGGCCAGGTAACGGGCGGCAACATTATGAATTTCACGGCCAATGGGACAAGGCGCATAGATTTGGTGGTCGGTGTTTCCTATGAAGATGACCTTAAAAAAGCTCAGCAGGTAATTGAAAAAATTATCTCAAGCGATGAACGAATTCTCAAAGAACCAGTATATACCATAGCCGTCTCAGAACTGGGAGACAGCAGCGTTAACTTTGTTGTACGTCCCTGGGTCAATGCTGCCGATTACTGGGCTGTCCGATTTGATATAACGGAGAAAATTAAACTCGCTCTTGATAAAAACGGTATCACAATACCTTATCCACAGCATGATATTCACATGAAAAGCGGTGCTGCTTAAACATTAACGGCTGTGAGGTTGTAAAATACAATTGTGATTTTGGTAAGACGTCGCATTTGGCGTCACAGTTTTATTTAATGGATTGTAATGAAAGGAGTTTGACATGCGTTATCGAATACTGATTGTATTGGCATGTCTGGCGCTGCTTGCCCAGATAAGCCACGGAGATGAAATTCTCTTGAAGAATGGAGACCGTATTACCGGCAAAATTCAACATCTTGTAAATGGAAAATTAACCTTCAAGGCAGACGTTGCAGGGCCAGTCACTGTGGATTTATCCGACATCCAGACTTTAAGCAGCGATGATCCGATCGAAGTCAACCTTAAAGACGGGACAGGTTTGAATCAAAAAGTCATGAGCGCCGAGCTCAACCGGTTTGCCATAGATGGCACTGTTACAACAAAGGCTCAGGAATTCGCGGTAAGCGATATCGTCTCTATCAATCCGCCTATAAAGCCCATGCCGAAATGGATAGGGGATATTTCCGTCGGGATTACCTCCACACACGGCAATACAACAACCGAGATGTTCAGCGCCAACGCCAGTTTTCGCAAACGTACTGAAAAAGATCGCACGACGGTCAGCACGGATTACGCAAAGGGAACACAGAAAGACCAGAACACCGGTGAAGATGTAACTATTGAAGACTGGTGGCGTGCAAAAGGCAAGTACGACTACTTTTTCAGTAAGAAGATGTATGGTTACCTGGACGGTCGATACGAAAAAGATGCCATTGCTGAGCTGGACCGACGTATGATTATCGGTCTCGGTGCCGGCTATCAATGGATTGAATCTGATGATATGAACTTTTCATCGGAGTTCGGTCTGGCATCGCTTTATGAGAAGTTCGACAACCAGACTGACAGCAGTAGTGAAATTTCGCTACAGCTTGGCTACAACTTCGACACGAAACTCCGCAAGAACATAAAGTTGGTACATGATCTGACGTATTACCCGGCTATTGGTAAGTTCTCCGACTACTATCTTACTACGACCGGCGGAATTCGCGCCGATTTTACCGAGACGTTTTTCCTGACTTTGAAAGCGATCCTCAACTTTGACGCGACGCCGGCGATCGGTGCTCATAAAACTGATGTAAAATATTTTCTCGGCTTAGGCTATCGATTTTAATCCGGCCTGCATGATTTAATCAGGCTCTGGTAACGACATATGACCAAGGTCCTACGCCTTTTGTTTTAGGGGGATAAATATCAGGCAGAGGGCAGTGGTCGTTTTGTTATTAGATAGAATCCTCTTAAGACTTGACAGTTGCCGTTTTGAGCCTAAAATCACAGCCTATGGCTGATTTGCCCTCGCACGAGAAGAAAAAAAAGAAAAAACACAATCCTATCATAGATTGGCTTGCCTATTTTTTGCTGCGGGTTCTTATAGTTTTTCTTTACCTGTTCGATGTGGAGACCAATCTTAAAACCGCTTGTTTTCTCGGCCGGTTGTTGTGGAAACATTATCATCGAGGCCGAAAACGCGCTTTGGATAATCTTCGCGCAAGCTTCCCGGAAAAGAGCGAACAATGGATATGGCGGACAGGCCGGCGAAGCTTCGAGCATCTTGTCATGCTGACAATAGATGTATTGTTTACGCCCCGATTGGTAAAAAAGTCTAACTGGCGCGATTACTCCCGGTACAAAAACGTCGAACGAGCCAAATGGCTGATGCTGGAAGGACGAGGCCTGCTGATGGTCGGTGCTCATTATAGCAATTTTGAAATCATCGGTTATCTTCTGGGCCTGTTCGGTTTTGAAATCTACAGCATCGCCCGACCGCTGGATAACAAGTACATCAGCAGATATCTATACGGGGTCCGCAGGGCTGCCGGGCAAAGAATTATCGACAAAAAAGGCGCATCGACGCTAATGGAAGAACTCACTTCGAGAGGCGCTTCGCTCTGCTTCGTTGCCGACCAGGACGCCGGCAAAAAAGGGATTTTCGTCGATTTCTTCGGCCGAAAAGCGAGCACTTATAAGAGCATAGGCCTGCTCGCTATAACCAAAAACGTGCCGATAGTAGTCGGTTACAGCAGAAGGGTTGATAATCGCTTCTACTTCGAAATCGGCATCAATCGAATTATTTTCCCCGAAGAATGGGCCGACAGGGACGATCCGTTGAAATGGGTGACAGCGGAATATACCAGGGCAATCGAAGAATTCGTGCGGGAAGATCCGAGCCAATACTGGTGGGTGCATCGCCGCTGGAAGCGCAGGCCAAAAGAAGAAAGAGAAAAGTAGGGTGGGCAAATTCCCTTTTTGCCCACGCGGTTTAAGATTACGCGTGTGCAACAAGTTGCACACCCTGCATTCCTGCAAATTCAATTCCGGTTTTATACGAGCTGGTCGCAGCCGGTCGCGATATTGTGGAATATCCCTCGTCCGGCTTTCATGTCTTCCTGCTTCGGCACGAGATCCTGCTTGGAAGCATTCAGCAGCCAGCTCCATTTGAAGCTCCGTCCTGTAAAGGCGGAGATCCTCGCGCCGATGGCCGTCAGCGTGCTCTCGGCGATTCGCTGGCCTTCGTTGAGCGGATTGCCGCTGCGGATACTTTTGATCAGGTCGATGTGCTCCCGGTCCATTCCGTTGACGCTCGGACCTTCGTATTTCCATGGATTATCGCCAGTGATAATGTTATTGCAGTTGCTGGTGCCCTTGGTGCCGACGATCTTCTCGTCATAGCGTTGGGTACCGGGACTATGTCCGCTGAAACTCAGGCAGCGTGCGCCGTTGGCGTACTCGAACTCTGCGAAGATATGGTCCCAGATGTCGCCGTTGTATTTCTCCCAGCCTTCTTCGCTGCCATTGTTATACTTCCGGCAGACTTCCTTGGCCGCATTGATCTGCGAGTCGCTGTAGCTGCGCCATGCCCGACCGCCCAATGCCGTGAACTTCGCCGGCGGGCCGTTAAAGCACCAGTTCATTATGTCGATATTGTGAATGTGCTGCTCGCATATCTGGTCGCCCGAGAGCCACGTGAAGTGGTACCAGTTCTCGCACTGCCACTCCAGCTCGCTGAGTCCTTCCTTGTAGCCGCGGTACCAGATGCCGCCGCCGTACCAGTAGCACTGGCCGCCCACTAATTCGCCGATCTGGCCGTCGTGGATGCGCTTCATCAGCTCCACCCGGCTGAACTCGTGCCGGCGTTGCGTGCCGCAGACGATGGCAAGGCCTTTTTCCTTGGCGAGTTTGGAAGCTGCCATGACCTCTTTGCAGCCGGCCACGTCGGTCGCTACGGGCTTCTCGGTGAAGATGTGCTTGCCGGCCTTGATCGCCGCCATCATCTGTCGCCCACGAAACGCCGGGGCTGTCGCCATCAGCAGCAGGTCCGCCTCGCACTGGGCCAGCTTCTCATGGCAGTCGAAGCCTGAAAACAAATGGTCGTCGTCGACTTTGATGCGACCCTTGTATTTTTCGTCTCTCGCGAGCCTGTCGCGCGTGCTTCTGACTTTGTTCTCGAACAGGTCGGCCAGGGCGACCACTTCGATTCCCGGATCGGCATTGAGGTTCTGACGCAGGGCGCCGTTGCCTCGTCCGCCGCAACCGAGCAGCCCGACCTTAATCTTGCCCGAGCCTTGCGCGTGGACCACGTGCGCTACCGAGCCTGCCAGCGCCGCGGCGCCGGCGGCTGTGGCCGCAATCTTTTTCGGTTTACTTTTATTTTTATCTGACGCTGTCATATTAAAAATCTCCTTTGTTCGTTCTCTTTGAACCATTTTGCGGGTTCCCATTTTCCCGTCTTTCTGGAAAATGGGGTCCCTGTCAACCGGTTAACCGCCGACTAACCGCGTCTCCTCCGTCCGCCCTGTGCCAGGCCGGGCAATTGATACTTACCCGGAACCGCAAATGGCGGCACGGGCTTGGAATCGCTAAGCTTCAGGTCATCGGGCGGTAAAAGATCCAGCGTGCACCTGCTCATGAACCACGACCGATTGAACTGCTGCCGTGAATAGGCCGACTCGCGACCCATGATCGCGCAGAGCGTGCTCTCGGCGATTCGCTGGCCCTCGTTGAGCGGATTGCCGCTCCGGATGCTTGTGATAAGGTCGGCGTGCTCCACCACGTACGGATTGGGATTCGGTCCCTCGTAGCGCCATGGATTCTCGCCCTTGATGATGCCGCAGCAGTCGCTGAGACCTTTGGTGCCGACCACGCGTTCGCTGACATTATTCGTGGTCCCCTTGATTTGCCGGCACATGCTGATGGTTCGCACGTCGTTGGGATAGAAGAACTCGACGCCGAAATGGTCGAAGATGTTGCCGTGCTCGGGACCCGTGCGGAACTGCCGGCCGCCAACGCCGTGAACCCGCTCGGGAAGCTCGTCGAACGCCCAGTTAATCACGTCGATATTGTGTACGTGCTGCTCGCATATATGGTCGCCCGAGAGCCACGTGAAGTACAGCCAGTTGCGAATCTGCCACTCGATATCGCTCTGATTAGACTGGCGCCTGTTGACCCAAAGCTCGCCCATGTTCCAGTAGCATTGTGCCGAGACGATATCGCCGATCGCGCCGTCGTGGATTCTTTTCATGGTCTCGACGTATTTCGGCT
The DNA here is from genome assembly GCA_964608395.1 of uncultured Pirellulales bacterium. Taxonomy (GTDB): domain Bacteria; phylum Planctomycetota; class Phycisphaerae; order Sedimentisphaerales; family Anaerobacaceae; genus JAFGPJ01. The sequence goes on along the minus strand of CAZSOR010000217.1, from coordinate 534 downwards.
CGTGCCGGCGCTGCGTACCGGCGACCACTGCCAGGCCTTTTTCCTTGGCCTTCTGTGACGCCTCGATGACCATCTTAATCCCCGCCGGGCAGGTCGCCACCGGTTTCTCCATGAAGACATTCTTGCCGCTGTCAATAGCTGCGGCGAACTGCTTCGGCCTGAAGCCGGGCGGAGTCGCCAGGATGACCATATTCACATCGTCGAGCGCCAGTACTTTCTTGTACGCATCCATTCCTACAAAGCAGCGGTTGTTCGGGACTTTGAACTCCTTCTTCAAACCCGCAAGGCGGTCACCAAACGCATCTGCCAGGGCGACGATTTCCACGCCCTTCGAAGAATTCATGCAGTCGTGTGTTGCGCCGGAGCCTCTGCCGCCGCAGCCGATCACGCCTACGCGGATCGTATCGCTGCCCCTTGCTTCGGCCAAAGGAACGACTACGCCGGTCAACGCCAGCGATCCGGCCGCCAATGCCGAACTCCTTAAAAGTTCTCGTCGTGTTAATTTTTGTTTCTGCACCATGTTTGTTTCTCCAA
>CAZSOR010000216.1:0-7988 GCA_964608395.1 uncultured Pirellulales bacterium | reverse complement strand
TTTTTGATAATCAAAAACAATTTATCGCTTCCAACTACGCTGGTTTAAGGACTAGCGTAGGCAGCTCTCCCGATTCATGGAACGATTTAGCCGTGACCGAAGTGACCGCTCCGAAGCTTGTCGAGCAGGGCGGTAATTTTGAAGTCTCCGCCGACATACTGGCACGTTTTGCTTCGAAAGATTTTGCCGCAAAAGTCCCGGTAGCTCAAGTCAGGCTTGAAGAAAAACAACAGGACCAGTGGCAGGTTCGCGGTTCAGAGTTCGTCCGCCTGGAAAATCCAGGGGCGAGGGCAAAATTTTCGTTGCAGGCTCCGCCCAAGTCCGGCACAAATGAATATCGCATAACAGTCCAGAACATCGATGGAGAAATATCGAACCTGAATAATGTTCGAGATTTCAGCGTGGAAGTTCGCAAGGAGACGCTGCATGTCTTATTCTTCGCCCAGGAGCTGGGCTGGGACTTCAGCATGATCCGCAAGGAGCTTGCCCGCGACCCATCGGTCGAGCTGACGGCCCTGTTTCGCATCAGCGAGCAGCGGTTCATTGTCCAGGGCTCCCGGCAGAAGGGCGATGAACAGCTCGAAGCAGGTTTCCCATCTTCAAAACAAGTCCTTGATTTATACAAATGTATTATTGTCGGTTCGTTCGGTGCTGCGCAGTGGCAACAGAATCAATTAACTGCTCTGCTGGAATATGTCCGTGACGGCGGGGCAGTCGTCTTCCTGGGCGGCGAGAATTCATTCGGCCGGGGAGGATATGACGGAACCATCATCGAGCCGTTATTTCCCTGGCGGATAAGCAGGGCCCAGTCGGCGTTCCAGGTCGGCCGATTCGGTGTCAGCGTTCCTGCCGCAGCTTTGGGCAACAGCATCATCGAAGAAGCTACAAAGATTATTTCTCAGTCGGACTCCGTGTCGGTAGAGAGCTTGAATGTGGAAGGGCCGCTCAAAGATGGCGCCGTGACATTGCTCGAAGCTTCGGCGGCGGGCAGATACGTGCCATTGGTTTCCATGCAGCGTTACGGCCAGGGGCAGGCAATGGCGGTCGCGACGAACACGCTTTGGAAATGGTGCCGGGCTTCGGACGAGCTTAAAGAGGCATACGGATATTTCTGGCAGGAAACGGTCAAGAATATGACCTCGTGGGAAGAAGGGCAGCGTTTCCTCGCAATCAAGTGGGACCAGCAGCAGTATAATCCCGGCGAAAACGCGTCGGCAACAATCCGAATCGCAGGTCGTAACGATACCGACCAATTGCGTCTTACCGCTGAAATGGAAGTAGAAGGGAAAACAACGCCAATTACAGTCGAACCGATGATGGGACGCGAGAATACGTTCAAGGCTGAAATGAATTTTGCCAGAAGCGCTCGATACCGGTTCGGATTGCAGGCCTTTCTGAGCGAACAGGTGCTGGAGTCTTACGAAAAAACTATTGTCGTGGGAACGAGGCTGAACGAAGGGGCTAATCTGGAAGTAGACCATGCGTTTCTCAACAACCTGGCGACACAAACCGGCGGCAGGTATTTTCAGGAAACCGAATTCGAGAACTTAATCGGCACGCTGAAAAGCCGGATCATGAGCCGGGTAGTGAGCATGGAAATTCCGCTGATCGAAGATAATTATATCTATATTCTGATTTTCATTGGAATTCTAATCACCGAGTGGATAATTCGCAGGAGAATGAATCTCTTGTAGGCAGAGGTTTAACAAATGATAAATCAAAACAAGCGAATTGCTTTTGTCGTCAAATGGCAGGCGATTTCGATTTTGCTGCTCGTCCTGGGCCAGTCAAATCTCGCCGAGGCAGCAATAAGAAGAGCGGCGGTTTATTTCTCCGATGGAAAAGTGCTGACAGGAAGGATTGCTCTGACTTCCGGACGCAAATTCAAGCTGAACATCCCCAAGGCCGGCAAGCTCAAGACCTCGGACATGGTCACGGGCGAAGACGTGCAGTACGGCAAGGTCCGGCAGTTCACTTTCGAGCCTGTAAGCGAGATTCGTTTCTATCCGAACAAGGAAGAAATAAGCCAGAACTGGAAATTTACTGAAACAACAAAATATGACGAAAAGACGGCGGTAGCCGATTATACACCGGCACAAAAGGCTTTCTGGGGCCAGACCTATCCGCTGAGATACCTTTCTTCGGCGGTAATTTTCAGCAGTGGCGAAAAGCTCGAAGGGCAGCTCTACAGCGTGACAATCTATCTCGAAACCGAAGAGAAAACTCATCGTTTTGTTCTGCGCAGTAAGCAGCGGGGCGAGAAGGGCACCAAACTCGAAGACCTGGTCTATGTCACGAAAATCAAGATGCTGGATGAGGGGAAAGATATTACCGCAAGCATAACTGTAAAATTTGCCGGGATGACATTCGGGCCGAACGATCTGGTCCAGGCGGTCACACGTGATTCGCTTACTCCGGTGCCGACCGAGCGGGGCGACGGCCCTGATACTTTTATTGTGAAATCCACTTTCGGTGAAGATTTTTATTTAGCTGTTAGAAAAGACGGCAAGTATCACGTCGGTTGGCCTGCGAGCGGGGACGAAAAACTTTTTGCTCTTGCCCGGGACCATATCGAACGGCAGCGGGATTTTTATAACGATAAAAAGCTGCTCGGCGTGATGAAGAGCAAGGACGGCCGGGAGGTCTTGACGCTTGTCAATCTTCGGCGCAGATTCGCACCGACCAACTTCGGCGATATCGGCGGGGAATGGGACAGGGATCTGGGCAGGATTGTTGAGCCGTGGCGGCTGAGCATCTGGCGATGGAAATACGACCAGGCCAACCAGACGCTGCTGCTCTCTTCGCGCGGCACATTTTTCCGCTTTATTTTTCTGCCGGAAGACCCGACGCCGGAGGCCGTGATATCCGAAGAACTCTGGCAAACCCGGCGTGACAATGACACCGTCTATGTCGGCCGGGCAGCGAAAAATACGAACATGAGAGTGAAACCATGAAACCGATACTACCCCAATACGATAACGATGTTCACCAGCTTGTACTGAGAGTCAGCAAGCTCATGCTCACGAGCCGGCTGCTCCGGGGCCTGCTGATATGGCTGACGGTGAGCCTGGGTCTGTGGCTGGTTCTGCTCGCAGCGGACAATCTTCTGCACCTTCCGGCGGGACTGCGTCTTGCCGTATCGCTGGGCGGCCTCGGCCTGATGGGCTTTGAGTTATGGCAGCTTCTGCTGCGACCGCTCATTAGGCGTGACAGGCTCGAATCAGTGACGTTATTCATCGAGGACAAATTCGCAATCCCCGAAAATATGCTGATCAATGCTCTGTGCTTCGAATCGGCCCGGCTTACTCCTAAACAAGAACCCTTCGCCCGGGAAACGATAAAAACCGGCTCGGAAATGATGACCAAAGCAAACGTGAACGAATTGTGGCAGCACAAAAAACTGGCTCGATGGGCCACCGCACTTTTGATTCTCATTATACTGTGGGCCTTATACAGCATTAGCTCCTGGCACCATCTCGCCAATTCGCTGTTGCGGTACGCCATGCCTTTAGGCGATGTGCCTCCCGCAGGCTCGGTGGTTCTTAAAGTAACGCCGGCCGGCGATATATTCATGGCCGAAAGCGACGATCTGGAGATACTTGTCGAGGTCATGGGCCTGAAAGTCGACGATTCGCTGGCCCAGTATCCGGAAATCGTCTGGCAGCGTGCGAGTGATTATGTCAGCAACGAGAGAGGCGGCAACAAAACCACAACGATGCAGTCGTCGGCCGAAGGAAATAATCGCTATCATTACACTTTCAAATCGGTGAACGAATCCTTTGCTTTTCGTGTATTTGCGGCGGACACATATACGCCAAGCACCAAAGTGACAGTCAACAGGGTGCCGCGCATCACCGAATCCGAGTTTCATATTCTCGCTCCTTTGTACACCGGCACCGAACGTATCAGTCTTCTTGGCCCGCCCGAGGCTTTGACCGGCCCGGCCGGTTCCGATGTCACTATCGATGTCAAACTCAACAAAAGCGCCGAAGGCCTGTGGTACAAAGATTCCGGTGACTGGATCGCCTTCGATAACAACAGCGGACTCTGGAGGGCCAAAACAAAGCTCCGGCAGGCCGAATCCTACCAGATAGAAGTCAAAGCAAAAGGATTCGAGAAGCGAATAAAAATCGTCGAAGCCCCCGTCCTCGCACAACAGGATCGCAGGCCGGAGGTGGAATTTGTCACATCCGATCTCAACCGCCGGGTCAATCTGGGAGAACGGCTGAGGCTCGATGTTCAGGCGTACGACGATTTCGGAGCAAAGCGAATTTACGTGACACATAAGTCGGCCAGGACCGGCAGCTCCGAAACAACTATAGAAAGCTGGGAATACGAAGGCCCGCCCGGAAAGACCGAATCGCGAGAGACTCTCCTGCTGTCGATCGATGCAAGCCTGTTCAAACCGGGCGGCAGCTACGTTCTGCAGGCATTCTGCGAGGATTTCAGCCCGGCGGGAAACACCAGCAGTTCGAAGCCGCTCATGCTGCAGGTTAAATCTCTCGAAGAAATGACAATCTCTGAGGACGACCCGGGCAGCAACGCTTTTGCCGAACTCGATAAGGCCATAAAAGCGCAGCAGACAGCCCTGGGTGTCACGATCAATCTGACGGTGAATCTCGACGATGTCGTAGATGCCAATCGCAGCGGTCAGGACAACCTGACTTCTCTCAAGAGCCACCTGACACAGATGGAGCAAAAACAGGACATAGTCGGATCTCACATGACAAGGGCATGGGAAGTATCCATCGAGCCGAAGCCCGGATTTGTCGCCAGGCTTGTCGAGCTGCGGGACAACGAGCACAAAAGAATTCTCGGAAAGATAGCCGAAACAGGCCAGAGCAACGAAATCGACAACAGCTCCGCTTCCTACGCTCTCAAGTCGGTCGAAAAGCAGCAGGTCTTCCTGCTCGATCAGCTTATCGCACTGAAAGGCATCGTCGCCAAACAAAGCCAGATCGATGTGGAGAAGGCAATGGCCGAGCTTCTGGGGCAAACCGACGAATCGCTTAGCCAGACTCCGGAAGAAACGCTGGAAAATACAGTCAAGGAGCTTGACGGATTCATAAAGCAGCAGAAGGACATCATGCAGGAACGGCAGATGGTTCTCGATCAGCCGCCGGAGGATTTTTCCGAAGAGGACGAACAATTGCTGGAAGACCTCGCAATCGACCAGTCGAAGCTCGCCGAGATACTTTCGAGCCTGGTCAATGACCTTAGCAATATGAATCTTCTCGATTTCGGCGACAGCCAGATGGTCGAGTCGATGAAGAGCGTCTATGAGAAGGCCGAAGAGCTGGCCGATAAAGCCGATCAAGCCGCTGAAGCACGGCAGGCCAGGGAGGATGCGTATCGTCTGGAAACCGAAGCGGTCGAGATGGCCGAAGAGTTGATGATAAACTGCGAAGCGACGCTGGGATTTTATGATAATATTCAATTCGTAGCGGAAATTCCCGAAGACGAACAATTGATGGCGCCGCTGGCCGAGCTGCCGAGCGAGCTGGAGGATCTGGTCGGTGACTTGATAACATCGGAAGAAGAGATGCGGCCGGAGGTCGAAGATATCGGGAGCTATCTCAATTCTCTGGATCACACCGCCGGACCTGTTTCCGATGGAACCATCAGTAGCACCAGTGCCAAAGGCAAGACCGGCGACCAGAGGCCGGAGGAAAATGTGTTGGAGGGCCGAAGCGGTGCCGGCCGCAGCAGCATGTCCGACGGCCAGCTTGTCGAACCGGTTGCCAAGGACCTGCAGCAGAACGAATACGCCCTTCGCGAGCGGGTATCCAATACGCCGCTGGAAGCCGGGCAGGTCGAGGACCAGGACGTCGGAGCCGCCACGGGAGGGACCGGCCTCGGCAAAACCACCGACAGCACAACGCAATTCGGCATGGGTGGGAAACTGCCGCCGAAGGTGCTCGAAATGATGCGTGCGGCCATGCAGACGCAGCAGAATATCAGGCAGGCCTCGGAGGACGTGGTGACAAAGCTCAAACGTCACAACCTCTCGGCAACCGAACTGGAGATTTCGATCCAGGCCATGCAAAGACTCGAAGAATCGATCCGGCGCAGCAACGGAATCGCAATCAGACGCGCCTACACCGAAACCGTCGACGGCCTGAAAAAGTCGCACAGTGCCGTCGGCTCGCAGCTTGCGATTCAGTACACCAACGATAGCGGATTGGCCAGAAAGCTTCAAAATATACTCTCCAGAAAACAGACGCTGGACTTCAAGGGCTACAACCAGATGGTGAGCGCCTACTTCGAAGCCCTCGCGCAGGCCCAGGCCGTCGGCAATCCAACAGAGCAGAAACGATGAAGTATTCCAGATATATTTTGTGCTGTGCCATAGTAGTTTCATCAATTAATGCTTCTGCCATATCCCAGGAGCCGGCGGGCACATCCGGCTGGCACGAGAATGACGCCGGGCTTCGATTTCGCATCGAGAAGGATTATTCGCATTCGCTCATCCCGGACGTTTCGCTGCTCGATATTCCGCCCGACAAGAAATCTAAGAACGTTAAAGAATGGATCGACAAGAACAGGTGGATCAAAAAATACCAAATCAATGGAAAGCTGTGTCAGAATATTCTTCCATCCTTTGGCTCCAGATATATTACCTATAATCTTAAGCGTGACTACATCCATCTTGTCGCCAGAGCGGGGATTGTCGATCGTGCCGATCCGAATACATCGGTGACATTCGAGGTTTATGCCGACAAAAGGCTCATATTCCGTGCCGGCCCGCTTACGCCGAAGAGACCACTGGCCGAGATCAATACCGCAATCCCCGCCCGCAGCAAACAGCTCAGGCTCATAACAAAGGCCCCGGGGAACAAATACCTCAACAGGGCCAAGTGGGTGGATCCGGGATTCATGCTCAGAGGCAGTTATCCGGAGGTTTCTCTTGTACGTCTCTATTCGCCGGGGCACAATCCGGAGGACTTCTTCCCGGAAGTTATCGCCACCAATAGCGGCATCAAAGTCAACAGCATGGTTTTGTCCGCCGGGCGGGGCGAGCCGATGGATATTATCTTTGAAAATCCCAGGGGTAATCCGAGCTATCTGGTTTATCTCATACCGAAAGACAAACGCACAAATACGAGCCAATCCTGGGAGCCCAAGGCGGGACTCGTTCTCCAGACAAAGTGGGCCAGGCGAGGTCTTCGCTCGTCGGATCGGCTTCCGGAGTTTTTGGAAGCCTTTAACGGTGCCGCCAAACCGGTCAGCAGCAGTCTTGTCGATAATATTCACCATGCGTTTAACATCCATAATATGCCGGAATACCAAACGCCCCCGCAGGGCGGTTTCGGATTCCACCATTACAAGGGTTTCTTCAAAGCGGACAAAAAAGGCAAGTACCGCTTCGCCACAATCTCACGCTACGACTCTTACATATCCGTCGATGACAAGCTGGTCATCGGCTGGCCCGGAAGGCACGACGTCAACAGGGCCCGTCGAGGCAAAAAACAGGGAACCATCTCGCTCAAGCCCGGCGTCCATAAGCTTGAATATTTCCTTTGCAGCCCGGTCATCGCCTCGTGCGGCTTGAAAGACCTGGAAAAGGCAAAAGCCGTTTACGCCCAATTGAGCAACGATTACCCCTACAGCCCCGCGACAGAGATGGCCAAGCAAGCAATCATCCAGGCCATCGGCCGGCAATAGCAAAGCCTCGAGATTGGCTTTGTTTTTTTGTGCCCCGCAGGGTGATTTATTGCCATAATCCCCTTCTATATAAGACTTTGCGCTAATTCGTGCCGGCACAAATTGGCTTTGTTTTTTCAAATTCCTTTTCAACCCCCAGAAAATCTGGGGGCTAAATAAGATTGGCTTTGTTTGGCTTTGAATTGGGTTTGTTTTTTCGCCGCCCGAAACCACATAAATCCTCATATCTCTCTTTCGTATAGATACTTAAACTCATTTCGCCCATTCGTAAATTGGTCGAGTAGACGTAATATGGCTGTGCCACTTAGGTAATGTTTGTTTTC